>RXJO01000449.1:7973-13399 GCA_003987795.1 Curvibacter sp. | reverse complement strand
ATGATCCATGCGGGCGAGGCCACCAACGTCATCCCCGACAGCTGCGAGCTGCAGGGCACGGTGCGCACCTTCACGACCGAGGTGCTGGACCTCATCGAGCGCCGCATGTCCGAGATCTCGCAGGGCGTGGCGGCGGCCTTCGGGGCCGAGTGCAGCTTCGAGTTCGTGCGCAACTACCCCCCCACCATCAACCACCCGGCCGAGGCCGAGTTCGCCCGCAGCGTGATGGTCGATCTGGTCGGGGCCGACAAGGTGCTGCCGCAGGAGCCCACCATGGGCGCTGAGGATTTCGCCTACATGCTGCAGGCCAAGCCGGGGGCCTATTTCTTCATCGCCAACGGTGACGGCACCCACCGTGAGATGGGGCATGGCGGCGGCCCCTGCATGCTGCACAACCCCAGCTACGATTTCAACGACGACCTGATCCCCCTGGGCGGCTCGCTCTGGGTGCGCCTGGTGCAAAAGTGGTTCGAGCAACAGCCTGAAGAGGCCTGAGCATGCTGGCGGTCCCCCAGGCCTTCGCCAGGCGATATGCCGAGGCCCGACGCTTGTTTCTGGAGGCGGCGGCCCAGGCCGGCCTGTCGATCGAGTCGCATCCTCACCCTCTGCCGGGCCGCGATGGCGAAGCCCTGGCCATGGATGTGGTGCGCGACGGGCCACCCGAGGCCCGGTCGCTGCTGATCGTCAGCAGTGGCTGCCATGGTCTGGAGGGCTTCTGCGGTTCGGGGGTGCAGGTGTTCGCGCTGCAGGATGCCGAGTGGCGAGAGCGGGCTCGGGCTGCCGGCGTGGCCGTGCTGTACGTGCACGCGCTCAACCCCTACGGCTTCTCGCACCTGCGCCGCGTCACCCACGAGAACGTCGACCTGAACCGCAACTTCCACGATTTCAGCCAAGTCCTGCCGGTCAATGAGGCCTATCGCGAACTGGCTCCTCTCTTGCTGCCCGAGGTGTGGCCGCCTGATGCGGACAACCAGGCCGCCATCGCCGACTTCCTGAGCCAGCGTGGCGAAGCGGCCTTCCAGGCGGCGGTGGCGCGCGGCCAGCACGAGTTCCCGCAGGGCCTGTTCTTTGGCGGCCAGGCCCCCACCTGGAGCAATTTGACCCTGCGCGCCGTCTTGCGCCAGCATGGCCGCCAGGCGGCCCGCCTGGGCTGGATCGACCTGCACACCGGCCTGGGGCCCAGCGGCTTGGGCGAGCGCATCTTTGCCGGTCGCAACGATCCGGTCGCCGTGGCCCGGGCCCGGGCCTGGTGGGGCGGCGACGGCGCCACGCCGGTCACCTCGATCTACGACGGCTCTTCGACCTCGCCCCTGCTCACCGGCCTGATGTGGGAGAGCGCCTACCAGGAATGCCCGCAGGCCGAGGTCACCGGCATCGCCCTCGAGTACGGCACCCAGCCGGTGCTCCAGGTGCTGCACGCGCTGCGGGCCGAGCACTGGCTGAACGCGCACCCCGAGGCGCCGGCCGATCTGGCCGAGGCCATCCGCGAGCAGGTGCTGGCGGCCTTCTACACCGACACCGATGCCTGGAAAGGCCAGATCATCAGCCAGGCCCGGCAGGCGCTGTTCCAGGCGGTTGATGGCCTGGCCTGAGGCCTTGGTCTGTTTTTCACGCCCCTTTTCTGGAAACGCCATGAACCTGCCCTCACTTGCCGGCCTGCGTGCCACCCGCCGCGCGGCCCTGCTGGCGCTGTCCCTGTGGGCCACCCAGGGGCTGAGCCCGGCCTGGGCCGATGCCGCCACCCCGCCCGGTGCACAAGCTGCCCTGTGGGCCGTTGCCGGGCAGGAGCAGCCAGCCCTGCTCGAGACCTTGCGTGCCCTGGTCAACATCGAAAGCGGCAGCAGCGATCGAGAGGGCCTGGACCGGATCTCCGAACTGATCGCTGGCCGTCTGCGCGACCTCGGGGGCGAGGTGAACTTCATCGAGGCGGCCCCGGCCGACCTGTACCGCATGGAAGACACCCCCTCGCGGCCCGGCCGCATGGTGCACGCGGTGTTCAAGGGCAGCGGGCAGCGCCGAATCCTGCTGATTGCCCACATGGACACGGTCTACCCCCGAGGCATGTTGGCGCAGCAACCCTACCGGGTGGAGGGCAACCGTGCCTACGGCCTGGGCATTGCCGACGACAAGCAGGGCGTGGCCACCGTGCTGCACACCGTCGCCCTGCTCAAGCGCCTGGGCTTGAACGGCTACGGCCAGTTGACCGTGCTGATCAACGGCGACGAAGAGATCAGCTCGCCCGCCTCCCGCAAGACCCTGGCCCAGTTCGGACGCGAGCATGATCTGGTGCTCTCCTACGAAGCCACCCGTGTCGGCGGCGACAAGCTGTCACTGGCCACCAGCGGCATCGCCATGGCCTCGCTCAAGGTGGTGGGGCGGGCTTCGCATGCCGGTGGCGCACCCGAGGCCGGTGTCAACGCGCTGTACGAGTTGTCGCACCAACTGCTGCAAATGCGTGATCTGTCGGTGCCCGAGCGAGGCCTGAAGGTCAACTGGACGATCGCCAAGGCGGGGGTGGTGCGCAACATGATCCCGCCCGAAGCCAGCGCCCAGGCCGATGTGCGCCTGCTGCGCGTGAGCGACTTGCAGGCCTTGGACCGAGAGTTGCAGGCGCGCATCCAGCGCCGCCTGCTGCCGGGCTCGGAGGTCAGCGTGAGCCTCGAGAACCGCCGCCCGCCTCTGGAGCCCAGCGATGCCGCCCGACGGGTGGGCGCTCATGCGCAGCAGATCTACCGAGAAATCGGTCATGAGCTGCAGATCGACGACCGGCCCGAAGGTGGCGGCACCGATGCCGCCTTCGCCGCGCTGGAAACCCGAGCCCCCGTGCTGGAGCGTCTGGGGCTGCAGGGCTTTGGGGCGCATTCCGACAAAGCGGAGTACGTGCTGCTCGACTCCATCCAGCCGCGCCTCTATCTGGGGCTGCGGCTGATCGGCGACTTTGCGGCCGGTCGTGTACCCGGGCCAAATTGAACACTTGGCGACACTGTGTGTGCGGTGCGCCTTTGTCAGCGCCAGGTCGGGCGATGCGCGGCTTAAGATGATTGCCTGCTCCATCACGACAACCCCAACCAGGAAATCCGAGACATGTCCGATCTGAACGCCCTGTTCGAAGCTGCTGTGGCCAACTCCAAGAACCTCAGCGAACGCCCCGACAACCCGACGCTGCTGAAGATCTACGCGCTCTACAAGCAGGCCACCCAGGGTGACAACACCGAGAAGAAGCCGGGCTTCACCGACCAGGTGGGCCGCTTCAAGTGGGATGCCTGGGAGAAGCTCAAGGGCAAGAGCACCGATGAGGCCAAACAGCTTTATATTGAGCTCATCCAGTCCCTGAGCTGATCGATCGACCGGCCCCTTTGGGGCCCGCTTCACAAAGTGGTGACATTCGAGCGGTAAACCGGTCGCGCGCTTGGGCAAGAATCCGCCTGTCTATCTTTGCAGAGGTGCCCATGCCCGATCATCCATCCCGTTCCAACCCTCTGGGGCGTCGCCACGCCTTCGCCCTGGTGGGCAGCCTGGGGGCACTGGCCTTGAGCTCTTGTGGCGGAGGCGGCAGCACGGGGGCCACCACCTCTTCGGTGGCCACACTGGCCGGCCTGAGTCTTTCGGCCGGCAGCCTCTCGCCTGCCTTTGCGAGCGCCACCACCGTGTATGCCGCCAGTGTCGGAAATGCGGTCAGCAGCCTCACCGTCAGCCCCACGGCGACCGACAACGGCGCGAGCATCCAGGTCAATGGCAGCGTGGTGGCCAGCGGCAGTGCTTCGGCGGCGATCACGCTCAGTGTCGGCACCAACACTGTGACGGTGGTGGTCACGGCCAGCGACGGCACCACCACCAAGACCTACACGGTGGTGGTCACCCGGGCCGCCGCCACCGTGTCGTCCGATGCCACGCTCAGCGCGCTGACCCTGTCCGCGGGCAGTCTCTCGCCCGCCTTTGCGGCCACGACCACACGCTACACCGCCACGGTGGCCAACAGCGTGAGCAGTCTCACGGTCAGTGCGACGCTGGCGGGTTCGGGCACGCTCAAGATCAATGGCAGCACGGTCAGCAGCGGTGCGGCGTCGGGCAGCATCGCGCTGTCGGTGGGCAGCAACACCCTCAGTGTGGTGGTGACGGCGGCCGATGGCGTCAGCACCCAGACCTACACCGTGACGGTCACCCGATCTGCCGCCGGGAGCTGCACGTTGACCGCGACTGAAACCGACGGCCCTTACCCGCTCTACGCCATCCTGACCAATTCGGCCATCGTCCGCAAAGACATCCGCGAAAGCAAGACCGGCGTGCCCCTGACGCTCACGCTCACGTTGCAGAGTGCGGGCAGCGGTTGCACCCCGATCAGCGGAGCGGGCATCTACATCTGGCATTGCGACAAGGACGGCCTGTACTCAGGCTACAGCACCAGCACCAATGCGGGCCAGAGCGGGCTCACCTATCTGCGCGGCATCCAGGTGACCGACAACAACGGTCAGGTCACGTTCACCACCCTCTACCCCGGGTGGTATGCCGGCCGCATCACGCACATCCATGTGCAGGTGTACCTCAACGACAACTTGGCCGTCTCGGCCACGGCCACCACCCAGCTCGCCTTTCCGCAGGACATCACCACGGCTGTCTACAACAGTTCGCTCTACACCAAGGGGCAGAACACCTCGGTCACGAGCTTCTCGGCCGACAATGTGTTCAGTGATGGCACCAGCACCGAGATGCTGACCCTCAGCGGCGATGTCAACACGGGCTACACCGCCAACATGACGATCACCATCGCCTGAGCGCCGCCTGGGCACCCGGTCCTCACAGGGGCCGGCTCATGAACAGGCTGTGCGGGTCGGGCCGGTAGTCGGCAAAGGGGCCGCAAGGCAGAAAGCCGTTGCGTCGGTAAAGCGCATGGGCTGCTGCAAACGAAGGGGCGGTGCCGGTCTCCAGGCTCAGGCGCAGCAGGCCGCGTGACCGGGCCTGCGCCAGGATGTGGTCGAGCAAGGCCTGACCCACACCCTGGCGCAGGAACGCGCCGTGGGTGCGCATGGACTTGAGTTCGCCGTGCCGGGCGTCCAGCGTCTTGAGCGCGCCGCAGCCACACATGTGGTCTGCGCGCCAGGCCGACCACAGCGTGATGCCGGGTTGGCGCAGCGCCTCCAGCGGCAGCGCGTGCACGCTCTCGGGCGGGGTATCGGCCTGCATGCTGGCCAGGTGCTCACGCAGCAAGGCCTGGATCTCGGGGCCGCTGAGGTCGTCCTGACGGATCTCGAAACTCATGGAGGTGCTCCGGCTGGGGCGGCCCCGGGTGGGCCACTGGCCTGGACTTTAAGCCATGGCCCGGCGTGCTGCCGGGGGGGCGCTCATTCGAGCGTGATGTGGGCGGTCTGGATGATCCGCCCCCAGCGCTCCAGCTCTGAGCGCGTGAAGTCCGCCAGTTGCTTCGGGCT
>RXJO01000449.1:0-7886 GCA_003987795.1 Curvibacter sp. | reverse complement strand
CTGCACCACGTCCGGCGGTGTGCCGGCAGGCGCATAGAGCGCAAACCACGAATCCAGCTCGTAGCCCGGCAGGCCGGCCTCGGTGGTGGTCGGCACTTCGGGCAGCGAGCTCAGACGCTTCTTGCTGGTCACGCCCACCCCTTTGAGGCGGCCGCCCTGGATCTGGCTCACCACGCCAGCCGGGGTGGTGATGAAGATGTCCACCTGGCCGGCCATCAGGTCCTGTACCGCCGGGCCCGAACCCCGGTAGGGGATGTGGGTGATGAAGGTGCCGGTGAGCTGTTTGAACAGCTCGCCGGCGATGTGCTGGATCGAGCCATTGCCCGACGAGGCGAAGTTCAGCTTGCCCGGGTTGGCCTTGGCGTAGGCGATCAGCTCTTTCAGGTTGTTGACTGGCAGCTTGGGGTTGATGGCGATCACCTGCGGGGCGCGCGTCATCATGGCCACGGGCGTGAAGTCCTTGATCGGATCCCAGCCGGCCTGCTTGAACAGGTGCGGGTTGCCCACGTGGTAGCCGCTATAGGACACCAGCAGGGTGTAGCCGTCGGGTCGGGCCCGCGCCACGATCTGGTTGCCGATGTTGCCTGAGGCCCCGGGCTTGTTGTCGACGATCACCGGCTGGCCGAAAGCCCGGCTCAAGGGTTCGGTGATCAGTCGCGCCGTGAAGTCGGTGGTGCCACCGGGCGCGGTGGGCACCACCAGGGTGATGGGTCGCTGCGGGAATCGGCTCTGCGCCCAGGCCTCGGAGCCCAGGCCCGAGAGGGCCGACAGTGAAGTGAGAGAGGCGATCTGCCCCAGGACATGGCGTCTTTGCATGGTCTTGTCTCCGTTTTTGTTCTGTGTCGCCGCGCCGGCCTCGTCAGGCCAGCTCGGAAATCTCGATCAGGTTCAGATCCGGGTCGCGCACATAGACCGAGCGGATCTTCTGGGTGGCGCCCGTGCGCATCACCGGGCCTTCGATGATGGGCCAGGCGGCGGCCTGCAGGCGTTCGATCACCTGGGCCAGCGGCACGGTGGCGATGAAGCACAGGTCCAGCGCTCCGGGCACCGGCAGGTGGGCCTTGGGTTCGAACTCGCGGCCCCGCACATGCAGGTTGATCTTTTGCTGGCCGAACTTGAAGGCCTTGCGTTCGACCGGTGGCGTGCCGCCGATGAAGCTCTCGAGCTGCATGCCCAGTACTCGGGTGTAGAAGTCGACGCAGGCGGTCTCGTCGTGCGTGGTCAGCACCAGGTGGTCCAGGTGGTCGATCATGCTCAGGCTCCTTGGTTCGATTGGAAGTGTTGACGCAGTTCGGCCACGCTTGGTGGGGCCGGGTGCAGGTCGGCAATCCGGCCCGCCTTGGCCACCTGGCCGGGCACCTCGTGGCCGACGATGGCGGGCATCTGGCGTGCCACATTCAGCAGACGTGCCAGGTCGATGCCGGTGTCGTAGCCCATGGCGTCGAGCATGTGGATCGCATCTTCGCTGCTGATGTTGCCGCTGGCGCCCGGGGCGTAGGGGCAGCCTCCCAGGCCACCCAGCGAGCCGTCGAAGCGGGTGATGCCGCTCTGCACGGCGGCCAGCACGTTGGCCAGGCCCATGCCGCGGGTGTTGTGGAAGTGCAGGGTCAGTTGCAGCTGTGGGAAGCGTGCCTGCAGACTGTCGCAGATCGCGCTGACCTGGGCAGGGTGCGCCATGCCGGTGGTATCGCAGATCGTCAGGCCACGCACCCCCAGATCGGCAAACCGATCGGCAAAGCGCAGCACCTCGGCCAACGGCACCTCGCCCTCCATCGGGCAGCCGAAGCAGGTCGACAGCGAGACGTTGATCGGTGTGCGCCCGTCCACCCGCCGGATCACCTCGGCCAGCGCGGCAAAGCTGTGCTCGCGCGGCATGCGCAGGTTGGCCAGGTTGTGCGTCTCGGAGGTGGACATCACCAGGTTCAGCTCGTCCGCCCGCGATTCCAGTGCGCGCTCGGCGCCACGCAGGTTGGGGACCAGCACGGTGTATTCCACCCCCGGCACCCGGCGGATGCGGCCCATCACCTCTTCGGCATCGCGCAGCATCGGGATCGCCTTGGGCGAGGTGAACGAGGTCACCTCGATCTTGGCGTAGCCGCACTCGCTGAGGGCGTCCACCAACGCCACCTTGGTGTCGGTGGGGATGAACTCGGGTTCGATCTGGAAGCCGTCGCGCGTAGCGACCTCGTTGAAGTGGATCTGTGTCATGTGGGTTCTCCTGCCACGATGCCCCGGTCTTTCAGGGCCTGGATCTGTTCGGCGCTCAGGCCGATGTCACGCAGCACGGCATCGGTGTCCTGCCCGATGCCCAGCGGCGCATTGCGGCGATGCCCGCCCGGTGTGCGCGACAGCTTGGGGATGATCCCGGGCACGGCCAACTGGCTGCCGTCGGCCAGCGTCACCTGCTCGATCATGCCGCGGGCCTGGTAATGCGGGTCGGCGGCGATGTCGGCCACGGTGTAGATGCGACCGGCGGGCACGGAGGCGCGGTCCAGCGCCTCCAGCACCTGGTCCACGCTCAGGCCGGCGGCCCAGGCGCCAATGGCGGCGTCGATCTCGGCCACCCGGGCCACACGGCCTGCGTTGTCGCCCAGGGCCGGGTCTTGCCCCAGGTCGTCACGCCCCATCTCGTGCATCAGGCGCTTGAAGATGCTGTCGCCATTGCCCGCGATCAGGGCGTAGCCGCCGTCGGCACAGCGGTAGGCATTGCTGGGGGCGATGCCAGGCAGGGCGCTGCCGGCCGGGCCGCGCACCGCGCCGAAGGCGCTGTATTCGGGCAGCAGGCTTTCCATGCAGTTGAACACCGCCTCATACAGGGCCACGTCGATCACCTGGCCCTGGCCACTGCGATGGCGTTCCTGCAAGGCCATCAGGATGCCGATCACCCCGTGCAGCGAGGCCAGCGTGTCGCCGATCGACACCCCCACGCGCACCGGCACCCGGCCGGGCTCGGCGGTGAGGTGGCGCAGCCCGCTCATGGCCTCGGCCACCACACCAAAGCCGGGCTTGTCGCGGTAGGGGCCGGTCTGGCCATAGCCGCTGATGCGCAGCATCACCAGGCGCGGATTCAAGGCCAGCAATTCGTCGGGCCCCAGGCCCCAGCCTTCCATGGCGCCAGGGCGGAAGTTCTCGATCAGCACATCGGCCTCGGCTGCCAGCTGGCGCACGATGGCCTGGGCCTCGGGCGACTTCAGGTCGAGGGCCAGCGAACGCTTGTTGCGCGACTGCACCTGCCACCACACCGAGGTGCCGTCCTTGAGCAGGCGCCATTTGCGCAGCGGGTCACCGCTGCCCAGGGGTTCGATCTTCACCACGTCGGCGCCGAAGTCGGCCAGTGTCTTGGCCGCGAACGGGCCGGCGATCAACTGGCCCAGTTCCAGCACCTTGAGTCCGGCGAGCGGGCCGGTGGCCGGGAGGAATTCAGAAGGGCTTGTCATGGCGCGCAGTGTGCCCCTGCGCGGGTGCCACTGTCCATTTCTGTTGCCGCAAGACCCGTTCGCGTTTTGCGAAGTCAGGGGCGGCGGCGACCCAGGCGTCGATCGGCCTTGGGGCTGCCCGGCTCCTGCGCCTGGTTCAACGCCAGGGCCTGCTGTTGCAGGCGGGCCAGCTACTGGTCCAGCGCGTCGACCTCGGGCGGGCTGAGCACCTGCAGCAGTTGCTCATTGAGCCGGCGCACCTGGGGCATCAACTCGTTCACCAGGGCCTCACCGGCCTGCGTGAGCCAGAGCTGGGCGCGGCGGTGGTCCCCGGGGCGGGGCTCGCGCCGCACCAGTTGCTTGCCCAGCAATTGGCTCAGCGCCTTGGAGGTGCGCGCCCGGTCGAGCTGCACCCGTTCGGCCAACTCGGACGGGCCTAGGCCCTGTTGCTGCCACAGCAGCGACAGCACGGCCCATTCGCGCCGGGTGATGCCGTAGCGGCCCTCGCACAGGCGCACCACCGTGGCGCCCCCCACCGCCAGCAGACGGCTCAGACGGAACAGCAGCATGTCATCGATGGCCTGGGGCTGGCGCAGGCGGTTGGGCGAAAGGCTCATGAGGCGCTCGGCGTGTTCAGATGAGGCAGATAGTGCAGCAGCAGGGTCTCGGTCACGGTGGCCTGCAAGGCATCCCTTCGGCGTTTGAGAGGGTCTCGCTCGGGCAGCTCGCTCATCCAGCGCTTGAACTGGATGAAGGCGGTCGGGTGCAGCGTGTTCATGCGGGCCATCCGGCCATTGCTGGCGACGATGACCGCCGAGAAAGGGGGGCTGTCCATCAACACCTGGGCGCGTCGGGCCTGAGTGACCCAGAAGTCGTCCTCGTCTTCGCTCAATCGCACCGGATGAGGGTCGTCTCCGGCCTGCATGCGACGCAGAATGTCCACTTCGAAGCCATCCTGATTCACGGCTGTGTAGCGTTGCAAGCTCCGGATCCGAAAGCTGGGGTCCACCTTTTGCAGCACGCCCAGCATGGAACTGTCCACCCGGGCCAGGGCCGTCGCGAAGCGCAGGCGTCTGCGCACATCCCACAGCAGATCGATGTCTCGCGTGGCCACCGCATCGCTGTCCACCATCACGCCGGCTGCGGCTTCATAGGCGTAGAGCGCATGGGTGCTCACCACTCTGAAATAGCTTTGCAGACGGGTTCGGGCCAGTCGCTCCAGCACGGCCACGACCAAGGGGTCCACCCGTCCCACCCGCAAGGCTCGGTTGAGCCTTTGCTGTTCTGTCAATTTGGATTTCAAGGCGTCCAGACGAGCGCTGGATGCTGCCTTGCGGTCTTGAAATTGCTGATAGATCTGCTCCGTCTCTGCACTGCGTGGCCCCAGGCTCTTCTCACCGCCGCCGGTCTGAGTGCGGATCAGGTAGCTGGTTTCGGGCGCCCTGGCGGGCCCTTTGTGCCAGTACATGCCACCTCGCAATTGATCGGCTTGGGCCTGAGCCTCTTCCAGCGCCTCGAAAACGGCCAGCGCATCGATGTACTGACGTGCCTGGGACGCATTGAGTTCACGCATTTCGGTTGAAAATCAGAAATTTTTAAAATATACCGAAATTCTATAAGAATCAATAGGTTATTTGATTTTTAGGGCCGCCCTCAAATCGATGCAGGGCCCGCATGGGGGCCTCAGGGTTTTCAGGGGCATCGATTGATTTCATCAACTGAAGTGTGCGCTTCTAAAGTACGCACAGCCCGCCACGCGGCCCTGTGACCCTGATGCCGAGTCTGACCATGCCGAATGCCCACGAACCCTTGTCCCGCCACCGTCCGATGCTCAGTCGCCGACATCTGCTTGGCATGCTCCCGGCCTTGCCTTTTGCGGCGCAGGCGCAGGGCAACGACTTCGCGTCCCGTCCCACGCGGGTGCTGATCGGCGTCCCGGCGGGCGGCACTCAGGACGTGCTGACCCGGGCGCTGGCGCAGGCCGTGCGCGCTTCGCTGGGGCCTTGGGTGTTGGAGAACAAGGCCGGTGCGGCGGGCCGCATCGCGGCTGAGACCGTCAAGAGCGCCGAGCCCGATGGCCACACGCTGCTGCTGGGCACGGCGAGCCTCATGACCATGTTTCCGCACGCCTACCCCAAGCTGTCTTATGACCCCTTCAAGGATTTCGTCCCCCTGGTGAATGCGGCCAGCTTCGAGCTGGCCCTGGTGGCTCACCAGTCTGTGCCGGCCAACACACTGGCCGAATTCGTGGCCTGGGCCAAAACGCAAGGGACGCAAGGCGATCAACTGAGCTTCGCCTCTTATGGGGCGGGCACGCCCTCGCATTTTCTGGGCGAGATGCTGAACCGTGCCGCGGGCCTGCGCATGCTCCACGTGCCCTACAAGGGCTCGACTCCAGCTCGGCAAGACGTCATGGGCGGCACGGTGCCGGTCTACTTCGACACGGTGGGCGGTGCGCTGTCCATGCTGCCCTCAGGGCGGGTCAAGGTGCTGGCCACCAGCGGCAGCCGTCGCTCGCCGGCCCTGCCCAGCGTGCCGACCTTCGTCGAACTGGGCTATCCCGACGTGATCGCCGCGGCCTGGTTCGCCTACTACGCGCCGGCCCGCACGCCCGAGCCCGTGCTGGCCTTGCTGCGGCGCGAGCTGCTCAAGGCCGTCAACAGCCGCGAAGTGCGTCAGCAGTTGCTGCCCAATGGCATGTACCCGGTGGGTGATGGCCCCGAAGCCCTGCTGCAGACCATGCGCGAAGACAGCGCGCGATGGGGTCGTATCATGAAGTCGGTTGGCTTCATGGCGACCGATTGAGCGCCACCCCACCCCTTTCCATCGAATGACTCCTCCCATGTCTGTCTCGTCCCAACGCCCCAACATCATCTTCATCGTGGCCGACGACCTCGGCTACGCCGACCTCGGCTGCTACGGCGGTCGCGAGCCCGTCTCGCCGGTGCTCGACAGCCTGGCGGCGCAGGGTCTGCGCTTCACCCAGGGCTACTCGAACTCACCCGTGTGCTCGCCCACGCGCTTTGCCATGATCACCGCGCGTTACCAGTACCGCCTGCGCGGGGCGGCTGAAGAGCCCATCAACAGCAAGAGCCGCGGCAGCACCACCCTGGGCTTGCCCACCGAGCACCCCACATTGCCCTCCTTGCTCAAGGCCAGCGGCTACAACACCGCGCTGATCGGCAAGTGGCACCTGGGCTATCCGCCGGCGTTCGGGCCGTTGCGCTCGGGCTATGACGAGTTCTTCGGGCCCATGTCGGGCGGTGTGGACTATTTCACCCACTGCGACTCGCGCGGCACCCACGACCTGTGGTTCGGCGAAGAAGAGCATCAGCAAGAGGGCTACCTGACCGATCTGCTGTCCGACCGGGCGGTGGACTGGGTGAACCGCATGGCCCCGGCGGCCCAGGCCGGTCAGCCGTTCTTCCTGAGTCTTCATTACACCGCGCCCCATTGGCCCTGGGAGACCCGCGACGACGAGGCCCTGGCGCAAGAGGTCAAGGACAACCTGTTCCACCTGCACGGTGGCAACATCCACACCTACCGCCGCATGATCCACCACATGGACGAGGGCATCGGCCGCGTGATGGCCGCGCTGCGCGCGCAAGGCCTGGCCGACAACACCCTGGTGGTCTTCACCAGCGACAACGGCGGCGAGCGCTTCTCGGACAACTGGCCCCTGGTGGGCGGCAAGATGGACCTCACCGAGGGGGGCATCCGCGTGCCATGGATCGCGCACTGGCCCGCTGCCATCGCCCCCGGCCGGGTCAGCGACCAGCATTGCCTGACCATGGACTGGTCGGCCACCATGCTGGCGGCTGCGGGCGTGGCCGCGCACCCCGACTATCCGCTGGACGGGGTTTCGCTGCTGCCCGTGCTGCAGGGCGAGGGGGGCGAGTTCGCGCGCCCCATGTTCTGGCGCATGAACCACCGTGGGCAACGCGCCGCCCGCCTGGGCGACTGGAAGTACCTGCGTGTCGATGGGCACGACTACCTGTTCAACATCCCGGCCGACGAGCGTGAGCGTGCCAACCACGCCAGCCGCCAGCCCGAACGCCTGGCCGAGCTGCGCACCGCCTGGGAAGCCTGGGAGGCCACCATGCCCGCCATCCCGGAAGACGCCACCGTCAGCCTGGGCTACGGCGCCAAGGACATGCCGCAGCGCTGACCCAGGCTGTACGCCGGCACCTCAGGCCGGCACCTCAGGCCGGCGTGAGGGCCCCCAGCAGCCGTTCCAGCGCCGCCAGGGCCTGCTTGACCGCCGCGTCCCCGGTCTGGGCCCTCACGATGGCCCCGTCCGCTGCCAGGCCGGCGGCCTCGGCCAGGGCGAGCTGGGGCGCTGAGTCCGAAAGTCCGAGGGCGGCCATGCACCAGATTGGCACAGGCGTTGCTTGATGCCGCGGCATGGTCGCCCGCTTCAACATCCCCCCCGGTACCGATGCCTTGTGGCAGCAGCGCCTGAGCCTGCTG
>RXJO01000315.1 GCA_003987795.1 Curvibacter sp. | reverse complement strand
CCCTCAGGCTCGGGCAAGACCACCCTGGCCAACCTGCTGCCACGCTTCGTGCGCCCCAGCCAGGGCCAGGTGAAGCTGGACGGGGTGCCCCTCCCCGACTGGAACCTTGGCTCGCTGCGTCACCAATTCGCCCTGGTCAGCCAGGACGTGGTGATGTTCAACGACAGCCTGGCCAACAACGTGGCCATGGGTCAGGCCGTCGACGAGGCGAAGGTACTGGCCTGTCTGCAAGCGGCCAACCTGGGCGACTACGTGGCCCGGCAGCCCGACGGGCTGCACAGTGTCGTGGGCCACAATGCGCATCAACTGTCAGGTGGCCAACGCCAACGACTGGCCATCGCGCGGGCCCTGTACAAGGATGCTCCGATCCTGATCCTCGACGAAGCCACCTCGGCCCTCGACACCGAATCCGAACGCCTCGTCCAAGAGGCCTTGAACCGCATCATGGCAGGCCGGACCACCGTGGTGATCGCTCACCGCCTGTCCACGATCGAACATGCGAATCGCGTTGTAGTGATGGCGGAAGGTCGCATCGCTGAACAGGGCACCCATGCCGAACTACTGGCCCAGCACGGCCTTTATGCACGCCTGCAGGCGCAGAGCAGCGGTGCCCACGCCTCTGGCCCGGGCGCCGCGCCAGACAGCAGCATTCAAGCCTGAACGGGCTCCCAGCGCGCCAGAAGCGTTCCCTCAAAGGCCTCACCTGGCGCCAGACTCTGCATGGGAAGAGCGCATACAGGTTCGATGCAGATGAAATATAGAGCATCTTGATCCGGCAGATCCGCCAAGGCCCTGGCCCCTTCGACGCCCGGGTTCCACACCATCCATTGGGTGAATCCACTGCCTTGTAGATGAAGGGTGTGCGTGGCCGTCTTCAGGCGCAGAGGCGGCAGCCCCTCAAACAGACATTCCATACCGGCCGCATCAAAACACCAGGGTTCGGATCGGGGCTCCAAAACCCGACCGGACAGGTTGTCGAGCCCACGGGTCGATTCGAGGCCCTGCAACTCACAGCCCTCCAATGCCGGCACCGCCCAGTAAGGATGCAGACCGCCACCCCATTCAAAGGCTGTGGCCCCGGTGTTTTCAAGCTGCCACCGCAGGCTCAGGCTCGACGCATCCAGGCTGACCAACAGACGCAGGCGCGCCGCATGGGGCCAGCCGTCGAACTGACCGGGTAGCACGTCCAGTCGGTAGCTCAGCGCCTGCGGCCCATCGCCCTCCAGCGACCAATGCTGATGGCGGGCAAAGCCGTGTTTTCGCCCCGGACCGAACTGGGCAAATTGAGGAAACAACACGGGCACGCCACCGCGTGCCGGCTGACCGGGCAGGCTCAAGGGGCTCAGATACAGAAGCGGCAGCCCTTGAGACGTCTGGGCCTGAAGGATTTGCGCACCCAATGACTGATGCAGCAAGCCCGTCACCGGCTTTGTCGCGTGGCGTGGCGGGCGGCTCACAGCAGCACGATGTCGTACTGATCCTGCCCCATGCTGCCTTCGGCCTGCAGCGAGATCGGCTTGCGGATGAAATCGGACAGGCCAGCCAAGTGCTGGCTTTCCTCGTCCAGGAACAGATCGACCACCTGTGGCGAGGCCACCACCCTGAACTCGCGCGGGTTGAACTGACGCGCTTCGCGCAGGATTTCACGCAGGATGTCGTAGGTCACGCTGCGCGCCGTCTTCACCTGGCCCGCGCCATGGCACAGCGGACAGGGCTCGCAGAGCATGTGGGCCAGTGACTCACGCGTGCGCTTTCGCGTCATCTCGACCAGCCCCAATTGGGAGAAGCCGCCGATCATGGTCTTGACTCGATCGCGCCCCAATTGCTTGCGGAACTCACCCAGCACGGCCTCCCGGTGGTCGTCGCGCACCATGTCGATGAAGTCGACGATGATGATGCCGCCCAGGTTGCGCAAACGCAGTTGGCGCGCAATGGCCTGGGCGGCTTCCAGGTTGGTCTTGAAGATGGTGTCATCGAAGTTGCGGGCACCCACAAAGCCGCCGGTGTTCACATCCACCGTCGTCAGGGCTTCGGTCTGATCCACGATCAGGTAGCCGCCCGATTTCAGATCCACCCGCCGCCCCAGCGCCCGCACGATCTCCTCTTCAACACCGAACAGATCGAAGATGGGCCGCTCACCCTTGTAGTGCTGCAACTTGCCCACGGCCGACGGCATGAACTCCTGGCCAAACGCCAGCAGTTTTTCAGACTGCTCTTTCGAGTCGATGCGGATGTTCTGGGTCTGCTCGCCCACCAGGTCCCGCAACACGCGCTGAAGCAGGTTCAGATCCTCGTGCAGCAAGGAGGCCGGCGGCAGGCGCACCGATGCATCCTTGATGCGGGCCCAGGTCTTGCGCAGGTAGGCAATGTCGTCAGCGAGCTCGGCATCGCTGGCGTCTTCGCCGTTGGTGCGCAGGATGAAGCCTCCCCCTCCGCCGGTGGCCTTGTCGCCCACCAGCGCCTGCAGGCGGCTGCGCAGGGCCTCCCGCTCGCCCACTGGGATCTTCTGCGACACGCCCACATGCTCGTCCTGCGGCAGGAACACCAGCAGGCGCCCGGCAATGCTGATCTGGGTGGAAAGGCGAGCGCCTTTGGTGCCGATCGGGTCCTTGATCACCTGCACCATCAAGGCCTGGCCCTCGAACACCTGACGTTCGATGGGGACCGCAGGCTGAGCCTGCCTCGACGGAGGCGGCTCTCCTTCAGGATGCTTTTGCCAGACATCGGCCACATGCAAGAAGGCGGCGCGCTCCAGACCGATGTCGATGAAGGCCGACTGCATGCCGGGCAGCACCCGGGTCACCTTGCCCAGGTAGACATTACCCACCAAGCCCCGCTCCAGTGAACGTTCAATGTGCAGCTCCTGCACCGCTCCGTTCTCGATCACGGCCACACGGGTTTCCTGGGGAGACCAGTTGATCAAAATGTCTTGTTGCATGCTTGGCGTTCCCTTGGACACAGGCCTCGCAGGCCCTAAAGCTTCCAGCCGAACTGTCGCAGCAGTTCGGCGGTTTCGAACATCGGCAGCCCCATGATGCCCGAATAACTGCCACTGAGTTGAGAGATCCAGGCCGCTGCCCGGCCCTGCACCGCATAGGCGCCAGCCTTGCCCATGGGCTCGCCGCTGTCCACATAGGCCTTGATGCGGGCAGGCGTCAGCTCGGTGAAGGTCACTTTGGAAGTGCTCAGGGCCGCTGCGCGCCGACGCCCTTGCTGCAAGGCCACCGCCGTCAACACCCGATGGGTCTGGCCGGAAAGCTCGCTCAGCATGCGCCGGGCGTGAGGGGCGTCGTCGGGCTTGCCGAAGATCCGACGACCCAGCGCCACCGTGGTGTCCGAACACAGGATCGGCGCCACTGGCAGCCCTCTGCGCTTGAGCCGCGCCAGGGCGGCATCGAGCTTGAGGCCGGTCACACGCTGCACGTAGGCGGCAGGTGCTTCCCCAGGCAACACCGCCTCGATGGCCTCGGCATCTTCGCCGAGATCACCGTCGGTGTTGGGCAAGAGCAGACGATGCGGCACACCCAGCTGCTCGAGCAACTGACGCCGACGCGGACTTTGGGAGGCAAGGTAAATAAATTCGGATTTGGCCATGGACAGGCTCCAGCCAGGGGACAGGGAACAGGGCCCGGCCAGGGGCCAGGCCCGGAATCACTCGCGGTGATAGGGATGGCCAGCGTTGACTGACCAGGCCCGGTACAACTGCTCAACCAACAATACCCGCACCATGGCATGAGGCAGGGTCAGATCGGACAACCGGATCCGTTCATGCGCGGCTTGCCGAAAAGCAGGCTCCAGACCATCCGGGCCGCCGATGATCAGGGCGACATCGTCGCTCTCCAGTTGCCAACCCTTGAGCTTGGCAGCAAGCGCCAGGGTGGTGAGCTGGGTGCCCCGCTCGTCCAGGGCCACCACGCGCGCGCCCCGGGGAATGGCGGCCTCGATGCGCTCACGTTCGGCAGCCAGCAGGGTTTCAAGCGTCTTGGATCCGCGTGGCTCGGTCTTGACGGCCTTGAGCTCGATCTTGAGCTCGGGCGGGAAGCGCTTGGCGTAGTCGTCCCACGCCGTCTGGGCCCAATCGGGCACGCGCTGCCCCACCGCCACGATGACGAGCTTCATGCCTGACGATCAATCAAGCCTTGCTGGGCTTCTTGCGAGGGGCCGGTGCGGCAGCCGATTTCTTGGCAGCCGGCTTCTTGGGTGCACCCACCTTGATCACTTTGAGCGGGGCCTTCTTGGCGGCCGGCTTGGGTGCGGCGGTTTTGGCCACCGTCTTGGCAGCTGTCTTGGCCGGCGCCTTCACGGCGCTCTTGGCGGGCGCTCGCGTCGAAGTCTTGGCGGGCGCCTTCTCGGCCACCGGAGCCCCCTTCAGGGCCTTGGCCGCCTTGGCTGCTGCCTTGGCCGGGGTGGTGGCCGCTGGCTCAGCCGCCTTGGCAGACTTGGCGGCGGTCTTCTTGGCAGCCGCCTTCTTGGCAGGCGCCTTGGCGCCATCGGCTGCCACGGGCTTGGCCGCCCCCAGCTTCAGACGGACCGGCGTGGCGCCCCAGATCTCTTCCAGACGGTAATACTGGCGGATCGCGGGTTGCATCACGTGCACCACGGCCTGACCGCAGTCCACGATGATCCATTCGCCGTTCTCTTCACCTTCGGTGCGAGGCTTGTTGAAGCCGGCTTCGCGCACAGCGTCACGGACACTGGAGGCCAAGGCCTTGGTCTGGCGGTTCGAGGTCCCGGAGGCGACGATCACGCGCTCGAAAAGCGGCGAGAGGGCTTCGGTGTTGAAAACCTGGATGTCTTGCGCCTTCACATCCTCCAGACCATCGACGATGGCCCGCTGGAGTTTCTGAATGTCTTTTTTGGCGGTGGAGTCCGTGGAGGTGGTCATCAGGCGGATTTGTAAAGATGATGTTGTTCAATATAGCGCGCAACGCCAGCGGGAACCAGATGTTCGATCCCCAGGCCCTGTGCGACACGCGACCGGATGTCCGTTGCACTCACGGACATGAGGGGCCACTGCAGACGCTCCCATCGCCCTCCCGGGAGATCTTGAAGCTCAGTTTGACCGCCGGCCGCGGCACTTTGCTCACGACCAGCTACCGAAATTATAGCTTTGCGCAAAATCTCGTCATGGCGATGCCATTGCCCGAAGGCCCGGGCCTGGTCGGCACCGATGATCAGCACGAGTTCGGCATCGGGGAATTCAGCCTGCAGTTGATCCAGGGTGTCCACCGTGTAGCTGGGGCCGGCGCGATGGAATTCGCGCTCATCCACCACCACACCGGGCATGCCGGCGAAGGCCAGACGTGCCATGGCCAGCCGATGCTCGCCCGGCGACAGGCCTGCCCGATGAGCCGCCTGGCCGGTGGGCAACACATGCAACTGCTGCAACTGCAGTTGCTGCAGCGCCGCCTCGGCCAGGGCCACATGGGCCCGGTGCGGCGGGTCGAAGGCCCCCCCGAACACCCCCAGACGCGGTCGACTCAGCGTCACACCCACGCTTGGCGCACCAGAAAGTGCTCGTACAGGCGCGCTTCCGGCGTGCCGGCCGCCGGGGCTTGCTGATAGGCCCAGCTGGCCAGCGGGGGCATCGACAGCAGGATGGACTCGGTGCGCCCCCCCGACTGCAGACCGAAATGGGTGCCCCGGTCCCAGACCAGGTTGAACTCCACGTAGCGCCCACGACGGTACAACTGGAACTCGCGCTCACGCTCGCCATAGGGCGTGCCCACACGGCGTTCGACAATGGGCAGATAGGCCTGCAAAAAGGCATCCCCCACCGCTTGGGTCATGGCGAGGCTCTGATCAAAGCCGAGCTCGGCGAAATCATCGAAGAAGACCCCACCGACCCCACGCTGCTCGTTGCGATGTTTCAGGAAGAAATACTCGTCGCACCAGGTCTTGAAGCGCGGGTATTTGTCATCGCCAAAGGGCGCGAGCGCGCGCTGGCAGGTGGCATGAAAGTGCCGGGCGTCCTCGTCAAAGCCATAGAAGGGCGTCAGGTCCATCCCGCCGCCAAACCAGCACACCGGCGCCTTGCCCTCAGGGGTGGCGGCGATCATGCGCACATTCATGTGCACGGTCGGCACGTAAGGGTTGCGTGGATGGAACACCAGCGACACCCCCATGGCCTCGAAGGGTGCACCAGCCAACTCGGGCCGGTGCTGGGTGGCCGAAGGCGGCAGCTGAGGGCCTCGCACATGCGAAAAGCCGCAGCCTGCACGCTCGAACACCGCCCCCCCCTCGAGGATCTTGGTCAGGCCATTGCCTTGCAGCTTTTCGCCGGCCGGTTTGTCCCAGGCGTCGGCCAGAAAGCGGGCCGAGCCGCCCCCGGCTGTTTCCTGGGCCTCGATCGCCGAGGTGATGCGATCTTGCAGGCCCAGCAACCAGGCTCGCACCGAGGCCACGGCGTCGTGTGCGGCCTCCATCAGCTCTTCACCGCCCGGTGACCGATGTCGCGGCGGTATTGGGCGCCATCGAAATGGATGCCTGCCGCCACCTCATACACGCGCTGCTGGGCCAGCTTGACGCTGTCAGCCAGGGCTGTCACGCAGAGCACCCGGCCCCCGGTCACCGTCACCGCGCCATCCTTGAGCTCGGTGCCGGCATGGAACACCACCGCGTCATCCGCTTCAGCGGGCAAACCGGTGATCACGTCACCCTTGCGTGGGTTCATGGGGTAGCCATGGGCCGCCATCACCACACCCAGCGCGGTGCGACGGTCCCATTGCAGCTCGACCTGATCGAGCTTGCCGTCCACGGCCGCGGCCAGCACGTCCGACAGATCGCTCTTCAGACGCATCATGATCGGCTGAGTCTCCGGGTCACCCATGCGGCAATTGAATTCGAGCGTCTTGGGACGGCCCTGGGCATCGATCATCAGCCCAGCGTACAGGAATCCGGTGTAAGGGATGCCGTCCTTTTCCATGCCTCGGATGGTCGGCAGGATGATCTCGCGCATGGCGCGGGCATGCACGTCAGCCGTGACCACCGGGGCGGGCGAGTAGGCGCCCATGCCGCCGGTGTTGGGGCCTTCGTCGCCGTCGAGCAGACGCTTGTGGTCCTGGCTGGTGGCCAGGGCAGTCACGTTCTTGCCATCGCACAGCACGATGAAACTGGCTTCTTCACCCTGCAGGAATTCCTCGATCACGACCCGGGCACCGCCGTCGTTGTGCACCACACCCAGCTTGTTGTCGAGCAGCATGAAATCGATGGCTTCATGGGCCTCGGCGGCCGTCATGGCCACCACCACGCCCTTGCCGGCGGCCAGGCCATCAGCCTTCACCACGATGGGAGCCCCCTTGGCGTCCACATAGGCGTGGGCCAGGGTCGCATCGGTGAAGCTTTCGTATTCCGCCGTCGGGATGCCATGACGCTTCATGAAGGCCTTGGAAAAAGCCTTCGAGCTTTCGAGTTGGGCGGCGGCCTTGGTCGGGCCGAACACCCGCAGGCCGTGCGCACGGAATTCGTCCACCACGCCAGCGGCCAGCGGCGCCTCCGGCCCCACCACGGCCAGACCGATCTTCTCGGCCTGGGCCCATTCGCGCAGCGCCTTCACATCGGTGATGGGGACATTGATCAGGCGCTGGTCCAGCGCCGTGCCACCGTTGCCGGGGGCCACATAGACCTTGTGCACCTTGGGCGATTGGTTGAGTTTCCATGCCAGGGCATGTTCGCGGCCACCGCCGCCAATGACTAAGACTTTCATGGTGCTCACAGTGCAGCGTTGTGGTAGACCTCCTGGACATCGTCCAGGTCCTCGATCATGTCGAGCAGTTTTTGCATCTTGGCCGCATCATCGCCGGTCAGCTCGATGGTGTTTTCGGCGCGCATGGTCACTTCGGCCAGGTCAGGGGTCAGGCCGGCGGCCTCCAGGGCGTTCTTCACCGATTCGAAATCCGCGGGAGCGGTCAGCACCTCGATGGCACCGTCATCACCCGTGATCACATCCTCAGCGCCGGCCTCCAGGGCCGCTTCCATCAGCTTGTCCTCATCGGTGCCCGGCGCAAAGATCATCTGGCCGCAGTGCTTGAACTGAAAGGCCACCGAGCCTTCGGTGCCCATGTTGCCGCCGTACTTGCTGAAGGCGTGGCGCACATCGGCCACGGTGCGGACGCGGTTATCGGTCATGGTGTCGACGATGATCGCCGCGCCACCGATGCCATAGCCTTCGTAGCGGATTTCCTCATAGCTCACGCCTTCGAGGTTGCCGGTGGCCTTGTCGATGTTGCGCTTGATGGTGTCGGCCGGCATGTTGGCAGCTTTGGCCTTGTCGACGGCCAGGCGCAGACGCGGGTTGGCGCTCAGGTCACCGCCACCGGCGCGAGCAGCCACCATGATTTCACGGATGACGCGGGTCCAGACCTTGCCGCGCTTTTCGTCTTGCCGACCCTTGCGGTGTTGAATATTGGCCCATTTACTGTGTCCAGCCACGGGAGATTCCTTATTAATTGTTTAATCTATCGGGACCGATTTTACTTTTCGCCCACCCCACCATGGCCGACCCGCTCCTGATTGCCCAAAATGCCCACGCCCAATGCACCTTGCTGCCCGGTCTGGCCAACCGCCATGGCCTGATCACAGGCGCCACCGGCACCGGCAAGACCGTCACCCTGCAGACCCTGGCCGAAAGCTTTTCCCGCATCGGTGTGCCGGTGTTCATGGCCGACGTCAAGGGCGATCTGACTGGCATCAGCCAGGCAGGCCAGATCAGCGGCAAGCTGGCCACGGCCCTCAAAGAACGCCAGTTGCCCACCCCGGAGCCGCTGGCCTGCCCGACCACGCTGTGGGATGTCTTCGGAGAACAAGGTCACCCGGTGCGGGCCACGGTGTCCGACATGGGCCCCCTGCTGCTGGGGCGCATGCTCAACCTCAACGACACTCAATGCGGCGTGCTCAATCTGGTCTTCAAGATCGCCGACGACCACGGTCTGGCCTTGCTGGATCTCAAAGACCTGCGCGCCATGCTGCAGCACGTGGCCGACAACGCCTCCGAGTTCACCACCAGCTACGGCAACATCAGCGCCGCCAGCGTGGGCGCCATCCAGCGCGGGCTGCTGCAGATCGAAACCCAGGGCGGCGACAAGTTCTTTGGCGAGCCCATGCTCAACATCAGCGACCTGATGCAGACCGTGGACGGCCGGGGCGTGGTCAACATCCTGGCTGCCGACAAGCTGATGAATTCACCCCGGCTTTACGCCACCTTCCTGCTCTGGATGCTGTCCGAGCTGTTCGAGCACCTGCCCGAAATCGGCGACCCCGATCAGCCCAAGCTGGTGTTCTTCTTCGACGAGGCCCACCTGCTGTTCAACGAAGCGCCCAAGGTTCTGATCGAGCGCATCGAGCTGGTGGTGCGGCTGGTGCGCTCCAAGGGCGTGGGCGTTTATTTCGTCACCCAGAACCCGCTCGACATCCCCGACACCGTGCTGGCCCAACTCGGCAACCGCGTGCAGCATGCGCTGCGCGCCTTCACGCCGCGCGATCAGAAGGCCGTCAAGGCTACCGCCCAGACCATGCGACCCAAGGCCGGCCTGGACATCGAAGCCGCCATCACCGAACTCGGCGTCGGCGAGGCCCTGATCAGCCTGCTGGACGCCAAGGGCCGGCCCTGCGAGACCGAACGGGTCTACGTGCTGCCCCCCGGCAGCCAGATCGGGCCGATCACGCCGGCCCAGCGCCAGGCCTTGCTGAGTGGGTCGCTGGTCGCCGGGGTCTATGAAAAAGCCGTGGACCGTGAATCGGCCTACGAAGTGCTCAAGGGCCGCACCGCCAGCGCGCCGCCGGCACCGGCCCCAGGATCGGCCAAGCCCACCCTGCCCGGCCTGCAGCCTGAAGGCGGTCAGACCGGCGGCAGCGGCCTGGGCTCGGTGCTCAATGACGTGCTGTTCGGCACCACCGGCCCGCGCGGCGGCCACCACGACGGTCTGGCCCAGACCCTGGCCAAATCAGCCCTGCGCACCATGGGCACCACGGTGGGCAAAGAGATCATCCGCGGCGTGCTGGGCGGCATCTTCGGTGGCAAGAGCCGCTGAGCACCCCGAAAGCATGCCATGACTGAACTGAAGCTCCCCACCTACGCCGATGTCGAGGCCGCCTCGGCCCGCCTGGCCGGCCACGCCCACCGCACCCCGGTGCTGCGCTCGCGCACGGCCGACGAGGCCCTGCAGGCCACACTGTTCTTCAAGTGCGAGAACCTGCAGCGCATGGGCGCCTTCAAGTTTCGCGGTGCTTTCAATGCCTTGAGCCGCTTCGACGAGGCCCAAAGACGGGCCGGCGTGCTGGCTTTCTCCTCCGGCAACCACGCCCAGGCCATCGCCTTGTCGGCCCGTGAGCTGGGCATGCCGGCGGTGATCGTGATGCCGGCTGACGCGCCAACGGCCAAACTCCAGGCCACCCGCGGCTACGGCGCCGAAGTCATCACCTACGACCGCTACAGCGAAGACCGAGATGCCATCAGCCGCCGCATCGCCGCCGAACGCGGCATGACCCTGATACCGCCGTTCGACCACGCCGATGTGATCGCCGGCCAGGGAACGGCGGCCAAAGAGCTCTTCGATGAGGTCGGCCCCCTGGATGTGTTGCTGGTCTGCCTGGGCGGCGGTGGGCTGCTGGCCGGCAGCGCGCTGGCCGCGCGGGCACTTTCGCCCGGCTGCCAGGTCTACGGGGTGGAGCCCGAGGCCGGCAACGATGGCCAGCAATCCCTGCGCCTCGGCGAAGTCGTTCACATCGCGCCCCCCCGCACCATCGCAGATGGCGCCCAGACCCAGCACCTGGGCCAGCTCACTTTCGGCATCATCCGCCGCGATGTCAGCGACATCCTGACCGTGAGCGATGCCCAACTGGTCGAGTCCATGCGCTTTTACGCTGAGCGCATGAAACTGGTGGTCGAGCCGACAGGCGCCCTCAGCCTGGCCGGCGCCCAGCACGGCGGCTTGGCGCTGAAAGGCCTGCGCGTGGGCGTCATCATCAGCGGCGGCAACGTCGACCTGCCCCGCTATGCCCAGTTGCTGAGTCAAGGCGTCTGAGCGCCCCAGAGACCGGGCCCTCAGCCATGCACGGTGAGGGCCACGAGTCGCATCACCACGGGCCGCACAAGCATCACACAGACGAAGGCCACCGGCATGGCCAGCGCGTAGGCACGCAGCACACGCCAGGGGTAGTCGGCCCCCAAGCCTGAGCCTGCGGCGACGATGACGGCCGACATCAGCAAGGCCATGATGCCCGCCATGTAAAAAGCGAAGACCAGCGGCGTGAAGCGCTTGTGCAGCCGTGGAAGCCGGCGTCGCGAACGGGTTTCAGTGGAGCTTGGCATGTTCATTCCCTCGGTTTCAATTCGATGGCTGAATTCTGGACAGCTTCATCCCTGGGCAGAAGGCGTCTGGACACACCGTCAGTCATCCTAAAATCTTTCGACTGAAGATCGCCATTCAAAAGATATGACCACCCCTTCCCTGCGCGGTATCGAGGCCTTCATCAAGGCCGTCGAGGGGGGCAGCATTGCCGCTGCCGGACGGCAACTCGGTCTGAGTGCCGCGGCCGCCAGCCAGAGCATCGCCCGCCTGGAGGCGGAACTCGGCACCCGGCTGCTGCGGCGCAGCACCCGATCCCTGGCCCTGACCGACGAGGGCCAGATCTATTTCGAGCGCGTTCGACCGGTGCTCGGGGTGCTGGAAGATGCCCATGGCGAGATCGGCGCCCTGAGGGGCGAGCCCCAGGGACGCTTCAAGGTGGCCTGCTCGGTGGCCTTCGGGCGGCACGTGCTGGGCCCCTGGATCACCGGGTTCATGCAGCGCTACCCCAGGCTGAATGTGGAGCTGCTGGTGGTCGACCGGCAGGTTGATTTCATGCACGAAAATGTCGACGCCAGCATCCGCTACCAGCACATGCTGGAGCCCGGCCTGGTGGCCAGGCGCATTGCCAGCGCGCCCATCCACTACTGCGCCTCACCAGCCTACCTGGCCCTGCATGGGCAGCCCACCCGGGTGGAAGATCTGGCAAAGCACCGCTGCCTGGCCTACCGGATGGCCATGGATGGGCGGATCATGCCCTGGCCTTTCATTCGGCAGGGCGCGCGCATCGAGGCCGCGTTCGAGCCCAGCCTGACCTGCAGCGACATCGATACCCTGGCCCAGGCCTGCCTGGCGGGCGCCGGCATTGCGCGCCTGGGCAGTTTTGTGTCCAACCCGCTGATCGAATCGGGTGAGTTGGTCCCGCTGTTCACCGATTCAGGGACCGCCCATGCCGCCCCCGAACCCTTGGAGTTCTACGTGTGCTATCGCGACCGACAACACGTGCCGCCGAAACTGCGCATCTTCATCGACGAACTCTGCGACGATCTGGGCCACCATCCGGGCCTGCGCATGCCCCGGCTGCCCTCAACGACCGGCAGCTGAGGTCATTGACAGGCGCTCAGTTGCACGCCCGTTTCTTGACCATATGATCAAAATTGGTGCCCACCAGGCACCAGCCGGGTGCGCCCACATGGTATTCTTTTGTTCCAAGCCGCCATCCGCTGCGGGGGCTGAGCCCTGGCCCGGTCAAGCTCCGGGCCGGTGGCACACCCGGCAGCGGATTCTCATTGCCAAGCCCTGCAGGAGCCCCGTCACCCCATGATGCCGGTCTTCCACGTTTCTGGCACAGCGCTTGCACTGATCACCCCGATCCGGCCAGCGCTGCCGGCGGGCGTCCCTGACCTTTCACTGCACCCGAGCCACACACCATGAGCAACGTCCACGTCATCGACCACCCCCTGGTTCAGCACAAGCTGACCTTGATGCGCAACCGCGAGGCCAGCACCAACAGCTTCCGCCGCCTGCTCGGCGAACTGGCCAGCCTCATGACCTACGAGATCACCCGCGAACTGCCGCTGCAGGATATCGAAGTGCAGACCCCGCTGGAAACCACCACCGGTCGCGTGATCGATGGCAAGAAGCTGGTCTTCGTGTCGATCCTGCGCGCTGGCAACGGCATTCTCGAGGGCATGCTCAATGTCGTTCCGGGCGCCCGGGTCGGCCACATCGGCCTGTACCGCGACCCCGACACGCTCAAGCCGGTCGAGTACTACTTCAAGATGCCCTCGGAGATGACCGAGCGAGACATCATCGTGGTCGACCCGATGCTGGCCACCGGCAACTCGGCCATCGCAGCGATTGAAAAGCTCAAGGCCCTCAAGCCGAAGTCGATCAAGTTCGTCTGCCTGCTCACCTGCCCCGAGGGCGTGGCGGCCATGCAGTCGGCCCACCCCGACGTGCCCATCTACACCGCCTCGATCGACCGCCAGCTCAATGACCACGGCTACATCCTGCCGGGCCTGGGTGATGCGGGCGACCGGATCTTCGGCACCCAGTAAACCCGTTTCACGGCCGCCACGACGGGCCATCGAAGCCTGCCGGGCCCGCTCAATTTCGCAACCCCCGCCAACTTTGCCAAAAGGAGCCTTCATGTCCCGTCGTTTCG
>RXJO01000252.1:49205-56723 GCA_003987795.1 Curvibacter sp. | reverse complement strand
GCATCGTGATGCGCATGTCCGATGTGCTGTTCGCCTTCCCCGGCATCCTGCTGGCCATCGGCATCGTGGCCATCCTGGGCAACGGCATGGTCAACGTGATCGTGGCGGTGGCCGTGTTCAGCGTGCCGGCCTTCGCCCGCCTGGTGCGCGGCAATGTGCTGGCCTTGAAGCACCAGACCTACATCGAGGCGGTGCGCTCCATCGGGGCCACCGATGCCGTCATCATGCTGCGCCATCTGTTGCCGGGCACGGTGTCGTCGGTGGTGGTCTACCTCACCATGCGCATCGGCACCTCCATCATCACCGCGGCCAGCCTGTCCTTTCTGGGGCTGGGGGCCCAGCCGCCCACGCCCGAGTGGGGCGCCATGCTCAACGAGGCGCGGGCCGACATGCTGAACGCACCGCACATCGCGCTGTTCCCCAGCCTGGCGATCTTTGTCACCGTGCTGGCCTTCAACCTGCTGGGCGACGGCTTGCGCGATGCGCTCGACCCCAAGCTGGACCGGAACTGAGCCATGCGTCGCACCTTCCTTGGCGCGCCCCAAGTCGGCACCCTGGCCAGCGGCCCGCTGGACGCCATCACCGATGTGGCCGGCGTCTCGCTGGGCCATGTCACCCTGTCCGAAGGCGCGGTTCAGACCGGGGTTACCGTGCTGCTGCCCGCCACGGGCGATCTCTTCCTCGACAAGTTGCCAGCCGGTCTGGCCGTGATCAACGGCTTCGGCAAGAGCGCGGGCCTGATGCAAGTGCAGGAGCTGGGCCAGATCGAGTCACCCATCGCCCTGGTCAGCACCTTTGGCGTGGGCACAGCCAGCAACGCACTGATCCGCGACGCCATCGCCCGCCAGCCCGAGCTGGCGCGCAGCCTGCCCACCCTCAACCCCCTGGTCTTCGAGTGCAACGACGGCTGGCTCAACGATGCCCAGGCTCTGGCGCTGCAGGAGTCGCATGTGCTGCAGGCGCTGCAGATCGCCCGCGAAGCCGGCGCTGGCGCCTGCTTTGCCCAGGGCGCGGTGGGGGCCGGGCGGGGCATGTCCTGTCATGGGCTCAAAGGGGGCATCGGCACGGCCTCGCGTCAGCTCGATTGGCAGGGCCGCCGCTACACCCTGGGCGCCCTGGTGCTGGCCAACCAAGGGCGACCCGAGGCCCTGACCCTGGACGGCTGTCGCATCGGGCCGCTGCTGCAGCAGCGCCTGGCCAGCGCCGAGGCGCCGGGGCCCGAGCGCGGCTCCATCATCATCTTGCTGGCCACCGACGCGCCGCTCGATGCCCGGCAATTGCAGCGCGTGGCCCGGCGCTCCGCCGCCGGCCTGGCGCGCACCGGGTCGGACTACGGCCATGGCAGCGGCGATGTGGCCCTGGCCTTTTCCACCGCCTACCGGCTGCCGCAGGAGGCACATCGCCCGATGCCCAGCCCGACCCTGCTGCATGAAAGCGCCCTCGACCTGTTCTTCCAGGCCGCCGCCGAGGCCACCGAGCAGGCCATCGTGCATGCGCTGTGGGCCGCCGTGTCCCTGAGCGGGCGCGACGGCCACCACCGGCACGCGCTCACCCACGTGGCGCCCGAACTGCTGACCGAATCCCCCCAGGCCCTGCTGCACGCGAAAGACTGATGCCATGAGCGCTCCCAAGATCCTGATCTCGATGGACATCGAAGGCGTGGCCGGTGTCTGGCGGCCCGAGCAGACCCAGGCCGGCAACGGCGAATACGAACGCGCCCGCCGCTGGATGACCGAAGAAGCCAATGCCGCCGTGCGCGGCGCCCTGGCCGGTGGTGCCGGCGAGGTGCTGGTGAACGACTCGCACGGCCACTTCGGCAACCTGCTGCCCGATCTGCTGGACCCGCGGGCCCAGCTCATCCAGGGCAAGCCGCGCACGCTGGGCATGATGGCCGGGGTGGAGCAGGGGGTTGATGGGGTGCTCATGATCGGTTGGCATGCCCGTGCCAAGTCCCGGGGCGTGCTGGCCCACACCACCAACAGCTTCGCCTTCGCCCGCGTCTGGCTGGGCGGCCTGGAGCTGGGCGAGGTCGGGCTGTATGCGGCCCTGGCCGGCGAGCACGGCGTGCCGGTGCTGCTGGTCAGTGGCTGCGACGTGTTGGCCGATGAGGTGAGCACCGTGCTGCCCCACACCGACATGAGCGTGGTCAAGTGGTCGGACGGCGCCCGCAGCGGCCGCTCGCTGTCGCCCCAGGCCGCCGGCGCCCTGATCGAGCAGGCCAGCCACCAGGCCCTGCTGCGCCTGCAGGGCGAGGGCGCCCCGCCGGCCTGGACCTTGCCCGCGCCGCTGACCTTGCGCGTGCAATGCCAGACCCCGGCCCTGGCCGATGTGTTCAGCCTCTGGCCTGCGGTGCAGCGCGAGGATGGCGACACCCTCAGCCTGCCCTGCGCCAGCGTGCAGGACGCGGTGCGCAGCCTGAATGCGCTGGCGGCGATGTCGAGTGTGCTGCGTTGAGGGGCGGCCCTGATATTTAAGGCGCTATGCCCCGGGTTTGCTGCAACCGCTTGACAGGCCCGGAGCCTCAGCGGACCATGGGGCGTCATTTCTTGCCCATTTCACATGTCCACCTTCCAGGTCAATCTGCGCGACGTCATCTATTCGCTCTCCGATGCCCTGGATCTGGTGGGGGTGACCCACATCCACCATGGCAAGCGGGTCGCCTACATGGCCGTGGAGTGCGCCAAGGTGCTGGGCTGGGCGCCTGAGCGGCTGGACCGCCTGTTCCAGGCGGGCATGCTCCACGACAGCGGGGTATCGCGCACCTACATCCACCGCCGCCTGACCCAGTTCGAATGGGAGGGCGAGGCCGAGCACTGCCGCATCGGCGCCGAGTTGCTGCGCAGCTGTCCCTCACTCGCCTCGCTGGCTGACATCGTGCTGCACCATCACACGCACTGGCGCGAGCTGCAGGCGCTGCCCCTCAGCGACGAGGTCAAGCTGGCGGCCAATTGCATCTACCTGGTGGACCGCACCGACATCCTGACCCTGGCGGCGCTCAAGGACCAGTCCAACATCCTGTACGGTCGCGAGGACACCCGTCAGGCCATCGCGGCGCGGCGCGGCGACTGGTTCTGCCCCGAGCTGGTGGACGCTTTTCTGCAGGCCTCGGCCAGCGAAGCCTTCTGGTTCAGCCTCGAGAGCGAGCAGGTGCGCAGCTACGCCCACGAGTGGATCGCCCACGATCGGGTCCGCGATGTGCCCTTTGCCGAGCTGCGCAGTCTGGTGCGCATCTTCTCTGTCATCGTCGATGCCAAGAGCCCGTTCACGCGCGAGCATTCGGAGGGCGTGGCCCGCCTGTCGCGCGCCCTGGGCGAGCGCCTGGGGCTGTCGGAGCGTCGCTGCGAGATGCTCGAGCTGGCCGGCCTGCTGCACGACCTGGGCAAGCTGCGCGTGCCCGACGAACTGCTCGACAAGCCGGGCCGGCTCACGCCCGAAGAGTACGCGGTGATGAAGCGTCACAGCTTCGACACCTACAGCATCCTGCGCACCATCCATGGGCTGGAGGACGTCGCCCTGTGGGCGGCCCAGCACCACGAGCGCGTCGATGGCTCGGGCTACCCTTATCACCTGGCTGGTGAGCTGTCGATCGAGGCCCGCATCGTGGCTGTGGCCGACGTGTTCCAGGCTCTGGTGCAGACCCGGCCCTACCGAGCCGGCCTGTCGCCTGATCAGGTGATGGACATCGTGCATGAGCACGCCGAACGTGGCGCACTTGACGCCGCAGTGGTGGCTCGGCTGGACGCCGAACTGGAGGCGTTCTGGGCTTTGGCGACGCCCGCGGTGACGCCCGAGTCGCCGGCGGCCTCAACTGGGCAGTAAATGCAGGAAGTGGTCCAGCACCACGAAATGGTCGTCGAAGAACTGCTCCTCCAGGCCCGCCAGATCCGGCTGGGCCACCCACAAGGCCTCGCGGGCATCGTCATCGCCGCGCACGACCGGCAGGGGCCGTTGTCCCAGATCGAAGAAGTGCGCATGGGTGATGGTGCGCCCGCGCTGGCTGCGGCCCGGCGCGTCGAACACCGAAACGCCCTGCAGGGCGGCGCGCCACTCGGCCCGTGGCAGTTCCAGCCGGGTTTCCTCCTGCACCTCACGCAGGGCGGATTCGAGCAGGGTGTCCTGTTGCTCCAGAAACCCGCCGGGCAAGGCCAGCAGGCCCGCGCCTGGGTGCCGGTCGCGTCGGATCAGCAGCACCTGGCCCGCGCAGCGCACCACCGCATCCACCGTCACGAACACCGGCGGGTACGGCGCCACGGCCCAGGCCTCGCGTTGTTGGCGCAGGGTGCGCCATTCGGCGCGCAGGGCCTCGTAGCGATCCGTTCCGATCAGCCCGGCCAGGGCGCTCAGGGTCTCCGGTGCCAGGTGTGGCGCCAGTCGGGCCAGCCCGCGAGACGGGCTGTCGGCGTTGAACCACAGGTCGCGCAGCGCTGCCTCATCGCTCACCGCGCCGTCTTCGGATGGGGCGATCCGCAGCACCGGTGCCTCGGCCATGGCCTGCCACCAGTCGCCTTCAGGGCCATCGGCGGGCACGACGCGCAGCACGCTCTCCGGTGACTCGCCGCTGAGCTGGGCCAGCCCGTCGCGCAGCGCCCGGGCATTGCGTCCAGCATCGCCCAGCTCGCGCAGCGGCAGAAAGCGCAGGCGCTCGGCGTCACGCGGTGGCAGCGAGGCCCGGATCAGGTCGGCGCGTTCACCCCAGCCCAGGGGATGTGCTGGGCTGCGGGCCAGCCAGGCCCCGGCCAGCACCACCACCACCCGATGGGCTTGATGCAGTGCCATCCGGATCAGGGCCAGATCGTGACGGCGCAAGGGCTGGAAATGGCCCGCGCAGACTGCCCAGGCATGCCGGGCGGGCGGGGTGATGGGGTGCGGGGCGGTGGTCGGCATGGTGCGCTAGCGTAGCGCAGCCCGGGCCGCGTCTTGGGCACGTCGGGGCTGTGACACAATCCCGGCCTTCGATTTTTTTGTTCTCGGCGCGCCGTGTGGCACGGCTGGGGCGTTCAAGCATCTCATGGCAAGCATTCTTCCCGGTACGCTGGGCATCGACTTCGGAACCTCCAACTCCGCCGCGTCCTGGGCTCAACCGGGTCAGGACGCCCGCCTCATGGTGCTGGAAGGGCAGGCCACCACCCTGCCCACCACCCTGTTCTTCAACGCCGAAGACAAGACGGTGCATTACGGTCGTGATGCCCTGGCCTGCTACCTGAGCGAGACCGAAGGCCGGCTGATGCGCTCGCTCAAGAGCCTGCTGGGCAGCCCGCTGTTGCTCGAGAAGACCGCGGTGAACGACCAGCAGATCAGCTTCCAGGAGATCATCTCGATGTTCCTCGGTGAGCTGGTGCGCCGCGCCGAGGCCCAACTGGGCGGCTTGCCGCGCCACCTGGTGCTGGGCCGCCCGGTGCACTTTGTCGACGACGACGCGGAGCGCGACCAATTGGCGCAGGACATGCTGCTGCAGGCCGCGGCCGGTTGTGGTTTCAGCGAGGTGGGTTTCCAGCTCGAACCGATCGCCGCTGCGCTCGATTACGAGCGCCGTCTCAGCGCCGAGACCCTGGTGCTGGTGGTCGACATCGGCGGCGGCACCTCCGACTTCACCGTGGTGCGCCTGGGGCCGCAACGCATCGCCCAGGCCGACCGCACAGCCGACATCCTCGCGACCTCGGGCGTGCACATCGGCGGCACCGACTACGACCAGCGCCTCAACCTCGAACAGGTCATGCCCCTGCTGGGTTACCGCCACCTCGGCCCCAAGGGGCGCGAGGTGCCCAGCCGCGTTTTCTTCGATCTCGCCACCTGGCACCTGATCCACTGGCAGCAGACCCCCAAGGCCGTGCGTGAGGCGGCCGAACTCAAGGTCGATTACAGCGATCTGCGCCTGCATGAGCGCCTCATGACGGTGCTGCGCGAGCGTCACGGCCGCCGCCTGGCCAACAGCGTCGAACAGGCCAAGATCGGCTGCTCGTCAGGTCAGGGCCCGCAGGCCATCGACCTGTCGCTGATCGAAAAAGGCCTGCAGGCCAACCTGAGCCCTGAAGACCTGGCCCGCCACCTGGACGGCCTGCTGCAACAGGTGGTGGCCTGCGCCCTGCAATGCGTGGCCGCGGCCGGCCTGACGCCGCAGCAACTGGGTGCCGTGTACCTCACCGGTGGTTCATCGGCCCTGCGCCCCTTCCAGCAAGCCCTGGCCCAGGCCTTTCCGGGCGTGCCCCTGGTGGAAGGCGATCTGTTCGGCGGTGTGGCCTCGGGGCTGGCGTATGGGCGCATGGGGTGAGTGAGACCCGGTCAGAGTCCATGCGCTTCGTAGGCATGAAAAGGCCGTGGTAAGCCGGGCTGTGGAGGGGGCGAGGCTTCAGAAGCTGTGCACCCACCCCGCAGACCAGCCTGTGGCCCTCGGCCTGACCGTGTCACCGGCATACCCCTTGCGCCAGCGGGTCAGGTCCACTTCCGCATAGAGCCGGGTGCGGCGCGAAAGCTTGTGCTCTGCAAAGACAACCTGGCGGGTGTAGCCGTCGTCGCTCAGGCCGGTGCGGCGGCGGTCCACGCGGTAGTGCGCGGCGGTGAGGTCGAGCTGCGGGCTGATGGCCCAGGTGCCACCCACTGAGAGCACGCGCTGGGTGGTGTGTCGTCCGGGCTGGGTCTCGGCGCTGTAGCGGCCGATGTTGGCGACGAGCTTCAGCGGGCCCCATTGATGGCTGGTGCCCAGGCTGGCGGCGTCGAGCTGGAGGTGGTCTGTGCTCTTGAAGGTCTGCAGGGCACCTGAGATGACCCAGGCATTGGTCGAGTACCCCAGCCCCAGGCCTGAGGAACTCATGCCCGTGTGGTCCGCATCCTGCTGGCCCAAGCCGTACATCGCTCTGCCGATCCAGGGGCCGACGCGACCGGTGTATTTGAGCGATTGATCCAGCCGGAAGGCGCCGTTGGGGGTGCCCGCATTGCCGTACTGTTGGCCCAGGCCGTGCTGGCTCAGCGCCGTCACGTTGATGTTGGGGTTGAAGCTCGCCAGGCGCATGCCCAGGGGCTCGGTCATCGCGACGGCATCGGCCAGCACGGTCGTCTGCCGGCCCGCTGTCCAGGTGCTTCCATCCTGCTGCAGGCCCAGCCAGGCGGCCCGGTCAAAGAACTTGCTGCGGTTGATGGGGGTGCCGTTGTGGGCATTGAGGCCGGTCTCCAACTGGAAGACCGCCTTCAGCCCCCCGCCCAGGTCCTCGGCGCCGCGCAGACCCAGGCGGCTGGTGTTGTCGATCCCGCTGATCAGGCCTGTGGTTCGGCTGTTCGAACCCGCGTATTGGGCGGTCAGGCCATCCGCCCGACGCAGCCCCAGATCGAGGATGCCGTACACGGTGACGGGACTGGCCGGGGGCGGTGTCTGGGCCATGACGACGAGGGGCATGAGCAGGGCACTGAGCAGCGCCATGGGGCGCAGCGGGCACATCGGCGTTCCGGCTGAAGTGAGGTGGCAGGTCATGGCTCACTCCGGCTCGATGCCGGCCTGGCGGATCTGCTCGGCCCAGCGCGTGAGTT
>RXJO01000252.1:1235-49155 GCA_003987795.1 Curvibacter sp. | reverse complement strand
GAAGGATTCCAGTTCGGCCGGCGTGCTGGTGACCGGCTGCAACCCCAAATGGGTCAGTCGGTTGCGGATGGCGGGGCTGTCCACGATGCGCACCACCTCCTGATGGACGCGTTGGATGACCGCCTGCGGGGTGCCCGCTGGCGCGTACAAGGCATACCAGGCTACCAGTTCGAAGCCGGGCAGGGTGGTCGCCATCGGTGGGACGGAGGGCAGCGCGGCCACGGGCTGCAGGCTGCTGACCGCCAGGGCCCGCACCTTGCCGCCCTTGACCTGTGGGATGCCGGTCGCCATGTCGGTGAACATCATGTCCACCTGCCCAGCCACCACATCATTGAGACCTTGGGGGATGGTCTTGTACGGAATGTGCAGCATGAAGGTACCGGTCTGCCGGGTCAGCATGGCCGCGGGCACGATGGTGCCGGCACTGCCTGATGCGTAGGTCAGGCGGCCGGGTTGGGCCTTGGCCAGCGCGATCAGTTCTGTCAGGGTCTTGGCCGGCAAGCCCGGCCGCACCACCAGCAAGGCCGGGGTGTTGGCGATGCGGCTGATGGGGGCGAAATTCTGGATGGGGTCGTAATTCAGCTTCTTCATCAAGGCCGGGTTGGCGGCCTGGGTGGTGTTGGTGCCCATGAACAGGGTGTAGCCGTCGGGGGCCGCCCGGGCGGCGGCGTCGGCCCCGATGCTCCCGTTCGCCCCGACCCGGTTGTCGACCACCACGGACCGTCCCAGGGCCCGGGCCAGGGGTTCGGCTATCAGCGTGGCCACGATGTCGTTGCCGCTGCCGGCGCCGAAGGGCACGATCAGCCGGATGATTCGGGTCGGCCAGGGCGGCGGCTGGCTGTCGGCCTGGGCAGCCCAGGGGGTGGCGGCAGCGGCACCGGTCAGGTGCACGAAGGTTCGGCGTTTCATCGGAGTCTCCTGGAGGGCGATGGTGTGAAAACAAGAGGGGATCAGGGTCGACAGGGCTTGCTGGGTCCGGCCTGCAAGCGGGCCAGCCGTTGTTGCTCCAGTGTCATGCCACGCAAAGTGGGCAAGGTGCCTCCGTCAAAGAGGCTGCTGATCTAGCGCACGCGCAAAGGACCGGGCGGTGTCATGTGGGCCCTTCAATGAGAAGCGGACAGTTGGGCTGCATTGACGGCGAAGCAGCGGATGCGCGGCACCAGGGCCAGATGCTGCTGCACCGATTGATCGACCGCCGTCATGAACGCGTCGAGAGCCCGGGCATCGAGGTGCGGCTGGGCGCAGTAATGGGCTTCGACGAGTACCGAAGGGCCGCGCAGCATCTGCACCGGGACCAGCACGATCTGGATGGTCTCGGGCGGGGCGCCCAGCACCTGCTGGCAATGTGTTTCGAGGTCCCGGGCCAGGGACTCGGCGATCTGGCCTGGAATGGTGGGGGGCGTGAAGAGTTTGAGGACGGGCATGGGCTTGACGATCGGAGATGCCTGCGATTTTCAAAACCAGAATCCATTCGGTAAATTGCTATCTTTTGCTCTATTCATGCATGGCTTCTATCAATTACCGTCTGGATGATCTGAGAGCCCTTCTGGCCCTGCAGGCCACGGGCAGTTTTGTGCGGGCCGCACATCAAATGAACATCACCCAGCCGGCTTTCAGCCGGCGCATCGCTCAGCTTGAGACGGCGGTGGGTGGCGCACTGGTAGAACGCACCACCCGCAAGGTGACGATGACCCCTTTGGGGCTGGGCTTGGTCAGACGGGCGGCGCCTCTGCTCTCGCAACTCGACGACACCTTGTTGGAGACCGGGCGTTGCGCGCGGGGTGAATCAGGGCGTGTGACCTTGGCCTGCCTGACCACGGTGGCCCACGCCCTGCTGCCGCAGGTGCTCAAGTCGTTCCAGAGGCGGTACCCGCAGGTGCGTCTGCAGTTGTTGGACGACACCGGGCAAAGGGTGGCTCAGGCTGTTCTGTCGGGTGAGGCTGAGTTCGGGGTCGGTGTTCTGGGTGGCCTGCCGGGCGGCCTGTATGCCGAGGCGGTGGCGGAGGACCCCTATGTGATCGCGTTCGCGCCCGGGCATCCGCTGCAGGCCTTGGCGGAAGTCCCTTGGCAGGCCTTGCAGTCCTACAGGGTGATCGCCCTGCGGCCGACCAGTGCGCACCGCGTGCAGTTGGGTCAGGCTTTGGCGGAAGAAGGCATCTCCCCGCCCTGGTTCGACGAGGTGGAGCACCTCTCGTCCATGCTGGGGCTTTTGATCGGCGGGGTGGGGGTGGGCGTGCTGCCCAGGCTGGCCCTGCAGTCGGGCGCTCGCATGGGCTTGCGCAGCCGTCCCCTGGTGGGGCCGGCCGTGGCTCGATCTATTGGCCTGATCCGGCGCCCGGACGCCCTGTTGTCTGAACCTGCGCAGTTTTTCTGGCAACTGCTCGGTGCTTCGCTGCGCAGTCCGACCGCAGGTGCTCGTCAGCCACGTCCGCGCGGCGCGGCCCGCACCCGCCCATGAATGAAAAAGCCCGGCTGGGCCGGGCTTCGAAGCGGATGGGCGGCGCCTGCTCAGTTCGCTGGCAGCAGGATCACTTCCACGCGGCGGGCTTCGGCTTCGGTGCCGGTTCCGGTGCTGACTTCGGGCTTGCGCAGTTCGATGGCTTCTTCGCTGGCGCCCAGGGCCTTGAGCACTTCGCGCACGGCGATGGCGCGCTGCTTGGCCAGTTCGGCGTTCTGTTCGACCGAGCCGGTGGCGTCATGGAAGCCCGAGATGGCGGCCTTGCGGCCGGCGGCCAGGCCCTGGGCCACGTCGGCCAGGGCTTGTTGGGCGCCTTCGGCCACGTCGGCGCTGTTGGTCGCGAAGAAGAACTTGACCACGCCGTCCTCGACCTTGACCGAGGCCACTTCGACCACCGCCTCAGCGGCCGCGGCTGGCGCTTCTGCGGCGGCGGGGGCCGGGCGGCTGATGCCGAACTTCGTCACCACGGTGCCGACCACCGCGCCCACCACCAGCAGGATCAGGACGGCGAGAAAACCGAGGGCGAATCGTTGTTGGCTGTCGTTGTCTTGGCTGCTGGACATGGGGTCTCCTGTGGGGGGATCCGACGCGGATCCGGGTTGAATGGGGTCAGGGCTGGGGTTCCAAGCCCTGGGTGGCCTGGGCACGCCGGGCACAACCCGCCATCATAAACAAGCCCAGGCGTGGCCGTCGCTCACAGGCCCAGCGGCAGATCGGCTTTCTTGAGGGTGCGCAACACAAAACGCGACTGGCTGTGACGTATGCCCTTGATCTGGTAGAGCCGCTCGCGCAGAAAGCGCTCGTAGTCGCGGGTGTCGCGCACCGCGACCTTGAGCAGGTAGTCGTACTCACCCGACACCAGCAGGGCCTCCACCACTTCGGGGATGGCGGCCAGGGTCTCGCCGAACTTCTCCAGGGTGTTGTCCGAGTGGCTGTCGAGCGTGACTTGCACCAGCACGGTCTCGTTCAGGCCCAGGGCCTGGGGGTTCAGGCGCACGGTGTAGCCCTCGATCACGCCGGCCTCTTCGAGCTTGCGGATGCGCCCCCAGCAGGGTGAGGGGCTCAGGCCCACGGCCTGGCCGATGTCTTGCAGGCTGGTGCGTGCGTCGGTCTGCAGCACTTGGAGGATTTTTCGGTCGATTTTGTCCATTCGGAAAATTCTATTGTTAATGTCAAAAATGCAGAATAATTTTCTGATTTGTCGTCAATCAATGCAAAATTCAGAATAGGAATCGCCCCCCCTGCAGGCAAACTTTGGGTCATGGCGAAGGGCTGACCGGCCCCGCTGCCTCAGGGGGAGCCCTGCCGGTGACCGCCGGCCTGGGGACCTGCGCTGCAACTCACCAGCCGTCCTGGGTTGAAGGCCTGCGCATCAGCGGGCCCGAAGGGGGCGGTTTCAGAAATAATGGGCGCTTTGCAACGTCAACCATTTCTGGAGCCGCCCCATGGACCGCCTGCAGTCAATGAAGGTCTTTCAGGCCGTCGTGAACGAGGGCGGCTTTGCCGCCGCCGCCCGTCGCATGGACCTGTCGCCCGCCGTGGTGACGCGTCTGGTGGACGACCTGGAGCAGCACCTGGGCACGCGCTTGCTGCAGCGCACCACCCGCAAGAATGCGCTGACCGAGGCCGGCCAGGCCTATCTGACGCGGCTGCGGGTCATCCTGAGCGACATCGAAGAGGCCGAGGCCTCGATGCGCGAGCACACCCAGGAGGTGGCGGGCCTGCTGCGCATCCAGGCGCAGCCCGTGATGGCCGTGCACATCCTGGCGCCTCAGGTGGCCGAGTTCCGGCGCCTGCACCCCAGAGTTTCCCTGGACATCCACACCGCCTCGGCCAGCGAGTTGGCCATCGAGGATTTCGACCTGACCCTGCTGGGGGCCGGCAGCGAGTACGACGCCAACGTGATCGCGCGCCCCATCGTGTCGAGCGTGGGCATCGTCTGTGCCTCGCCGCGCTACCTGCGTGCCGCTGGCACGCCACGCCAGCCCGAGGACCTGCGCCAACACGCCTGCCTGCGACTGCGTCTGCCCAGCATGCGGCCAGGTGTGTGGCGCCTGATGAATCCCGAAGACGGGGATCGGGTGCTGGATCTGCAGGTCGACCCGGTGATGGTGGCCGACCACACCGACACCGTGCTGCAGGCGGCCCTCAATGGGGCGGGCGTGTGCGCCCTGCCGATGGATCTGGCCGCGCCTTATCTGCGCATCGGTCAGTTGCGGCGCGTGCTGGCGCCCTGGATCACGGCGCGTTTCACTCTGTACGCGGCCATGCCCAGCCGCAAGTTCGTGCCTGCACGCACCCGGGCCTTCCTGGATTTCCTGATTGAGCGCACGCGTTGGATGTTGGCCGAGGCCGAACGCACCTGGCCGACCAGCTCGCTGGTACCGCAGATCGTGCCCGGGGCCCTGTCACCTTGCCCTCCGGGGGCGCCCGGGTCGGCCGAGGTCGATCCGCTGACCTGCGAGGAACTGGCGCCGCTGCCGCAGGCCCTGTCTCCGGACGAGGCCCCTGTGTCCACTGAACCGGCTGCGGCACCCACGCCACCCCAATCTGCACGCCGCAAGCGCTCGCCGGGGTGATGGGGTTCAGTCCTCCGACTGGGCGTCCTTCTTCAACTCGAGGGCCTGCTGGTAGAGCGCGTTTTTCGAGCCCCCGGTGATCTCTGCGCACAGCCGGGCCGCCGTCTTCAGCGGCAACTCGGCCAGCAGCAGCTTGAGCACGCGCAGTTCGTCGCCGTGGTCCTGCGGGACGGCCTCGGGTGGGTGGATCAGCACGGCGAACTCGCCACGTGTGCGCTGGGCCTGGGCGCTCAACCAGGCCGCCAGGCCGTCGGCGGGCAGGGTGACCACCTCTTCGAACTGCTTGGTGAGCTCGCGCCCCAGGGTGACCCGGCGGGTGCCCAGCACGGCCAGGGCCTTGGCCAGGTCTTCGATGCGGTGCGGAGCCTCCAGCAGCACCACGGCCCGCGCCTCGCCGGCCAGGGCTTGCACGGCGCTGTCGCGCTCGCCGGCCTTGGTGGGCAGGAAACCGGCGAACACAAAGCCGCTGGTCTGCTGCGCCTGGGTCACCACGCCCGCGACCGACAGCAGCGTGGTCACGCTGCTGGCGCCGGGCAGGGGCATGGTGCGCAGGCCGGCGGCCTGCACCGCCTGCACCAGGCGCGCGCCCGGGTCGCTGACGGCCGGGGTGCCGGCATCGCTGGCGTAGGCGATGCGCTCGCCGCGTTGCAGGCGTTCGATCACCGCCTGGGCCGCCTCGGCCTCGTTGTGCTGGTGCACGGCCAGCAACTGGGCGCCGGGGCGGTCGATGCCGTAGGCGCGCAGCAGGGCCTGGGTGTGGCGGGTGTCCTCGCAGGCCACCGCATCCACCAACTGCAGCACGTGCAGGGCACGCAAGGTCATGTCGGCCAGATTGCCGATCGGCGTTGCCACCACATACAGGGTACCCTGAGGGTAATGCTGTGGGGCGGCCGCCTCGCGGGCAGCGTTCAGGGCGGAAGCAAAAGAGGCGCTCAATGGGATTCCTTCAAAAGAAGCCGGCGGGGCCCGCCCGCCCGACCACGCGGGCGCTGGGCGAAATCGCCGAGCAGCAGGCCTTGCGGCATCTGCAGGCGGCGGGCTTGCGCCTGCTGCAGCGCAATTATCGGACGCCCGGGCGCGGCGGCGGCGAGATCGACCTGATCATGCGCGAGCCCGACGGCACCGTGGTCTTTGTCGAGGTGCGGCGGCGGCGTGCCGCCACGCATGGGGGAGCGGCCGCCAGCGTGGGCGCCACCAAGCAGTCCCGCATCGTGTTGGCGGCCCGTCACTACCTGATGCGCCTGCCGGCCCCGCCACCTTGCCGGTTCGACGTGGTCTCGGTCGAGGGGGACTCTCCGATCTCGGTGTGCTGGTTGAAGGCGGCCTTTGATGCCTTTTGATCAGCCCATGGGCGCCTGCCGCTTGACCCGCTCGATAACCCTGGTTTCTGCCATCAGGGCGGCATGGTGCGGGGGTATCATCGGCGCCCATGCTCGAGCAACGCATCCAACAGCACTTCATCGACAGCGCCGACCTGAAATACCAGTCGGCCCAGATCCTCAGCAAGCCCATTGCCGACGCCGTGCAGGCGATCATGACCTGCGTTACCAGTGGTTGCAAAGTCCTGGTCTGCGGCAATGGTGCCTCTTCGGCCCTGGCCCAGCACGCGGCCGCCAGTTTCGTGGGGCAGTTCGAGCGCGAACGCCCTGAGTTGGCCGCGCTGGCCCTCGGAACTGACGCGGCCGCCCTCAGCGCCCAGGCCGAACAGGACTACCGTCAGGTGTTCGCCCGCCAGGTGCGTGCCCTGGGGCTGGCGGGCGATGTGCTGCTGGCCCTGTCGGCCGATGGCCAGTCGCCCAGCGTGCAGGCTGCGGTCGAGGCCGCCCATGAGCGCGACATGACCGTGGTGGCCCTGACGGGCCGCAGCGGTGGCGTGCTGGGGACGGGCTTGCGCGAAACCGATGTCCATATCTGCGTCCCGCACGAACGCGTGGCGCGCATCCAGGAGGTCCACCTGCTGGTGCTGCATTGCATCTGCGACGGGGTGGACGCCCAATTACTTGGTGAACAGGAGCTTCCAACATGAATCAACGTTTGAAACGGGTGGCTTTGGCTGCTCTGGCGGGTGCCGCCCTGGTGAGCCAGCTCACCGCCTGCTTCCCTCTGGTGGCCGGTGGGGCCGTCATGACCGGCATGGTCGCCACGGATCGCCGCACTTCCGGCGCACAGGTCGAGGACGAAGGCATTGAATTGCGCGCGGTCAACCGCCTGCACGAGGCCCTGGGTGACGGCCTGCACGTGAACGTCACCAGCTACAACCGCCAGGTGCTGCTGACCGGCGAAGCCACCACGGCCGAGGCCAAGCAGAAGGCCGAGCAGATCGTGCAGCGCGTCGAGAACGTGCGTGGCGTCTACAACGAGCTGGTGGTGGGCATTGCCAGTCCGCTGAGCGAGCGCTCCAAGGACGCCCTGATCTCGGGCAAGGTCAAGGCCAGCCTGGTCGACGCGCGTGATCTGATCTCGAATTCGTTCAAGGTGGTCACTGAACGCCAGGTGGTGTACCTGATGGGCCGTGTGACGCAGCGCGAGGCCAACCGGGCCACCGAGATCGCCCGCGGCGTCGATGGGGTGCAGAAGGTGGTGCGCCTGTTCGAGATCATCTCCGAAGAAGAGCTCAAGAACCAGATGCCCACGCCGCCCAAGAACACCGAGCCGGCCAAGACCGGCGGTTGATCATCCGTCACCCGGCGGCTCGGTCTTCGGGCCGTCCAGGCCGGCTGCCGGGCCCCAGAGGCCTGGGGCCGGCCTTGTGCTTTCAGCGCAGGCGCTTGATCAGGCTGGAGGTGTCCCAGCGTCGGCCTCCCATCTGCTGCACGTCGGCATAGAACTGGTCCACCAGTGCCGTCACCGGCAGTCGGGCGCCATTGCGCTTGGCTTCATCGAGCACCAGGCCCAGGTCCTTGCGCATCCAGTCGACCGCGAAGCCGAACTCGAACTGGTCGGCCACCATGGTCTTGCCGCGGTTGTCGAGCTGCCAGCTCTGGGCAGCACCCTTGCCGATGACCTCGAGCACCTGGTTCATGTCCAGGCCGGCCTTCTGGCCGAAGGCGATGGCTTCGGACAGGCCTTGGACCAGGCCGGCGATGCAGATCTGGTTGACCATCTTGGCCAACTGGCCGGCACCGCTCTCGCCGAGCAGGGTGAACGCCCGCGAAAAGGCCATGCCCACGGGGCGGGCCGCGTCGAAGGCCGCCTGCTCGCCACCGCACATCACAGTCAGCAGGCCGTTCTGGGCACCAGCCTGGCCGCCCGAGACCGGCGCGTCGACAAAGCGCAGGCCGATCTGGCGCGCAGCGGTGGCCAACTCGCGGGCCACCTCGGCCGAGGCCGTGGTGTGGTCGACGAACACAGCGCCGGGCTTCATGCCGGCGAAGGCGCCGTCGGCGCCCAGGGTGACCGAGCGCAGGTCGTCATCGTTGCCCACGCAGCAGAACACCAGATCGGCGTCCTGGGCGGCCAGGCGTGGCGTGGCGGCGGCGCGCGGGGCCGCGGTGGCGGCAAACTCTTTCACCCAGGCCTCGGCCTTGGCGGGGGTGCGGTTGTACACCGTGACCTGGTGACCGGCCAGGGCCAGGTGGCCGGCCATGGGGTAGCCCATCACCCCCAGGCCGAGAAAGGCGACCTTGAGCGAGGGGGTGGCTTCGTAAGTGCGAGCGTTGGTGCTGGACATGGTGATGTGAAAGCGTGGGTTGGAGGAAGCAAAGAAAATGCCGCCGGCACCCAGCAGGGCAGGCCGGCGGCACGGGTTCAGACGATGGCAAAGTGTTCGGTGCCGGCCGACAGGTCCTGGTTGCGGGCGCGCTGGCTGTTGAGCTTGATCTGCAGGCGCAGGTCGTTGAGCGAGTCGGCATTGCGCAGCGCGTCTTCGTAGGTGATGACGTTGCTTTCGTAGAGATCGAACAGTGACTGGTCGAAGGTCTGCATGCCCAGGTTGCGGCTTTTCTTCATGATCTCCTTGATCTCTGAGACCTCGCCCTTGAAGATCAGGTCGGAGATCAGCGGCGTGTTCAGCATCACCTCGACCGCGGCGGCCCGGCCCTTGCCGTCCTGCTTGGGGATCAGGCGCTGCGAGATCATGCCGCGCAGGTTCAGCGACAGGTCCATCAGCAACTGGTCGCGCCGTTCTTCGGGGAAGAAGTTCACGATGCGGTCCAGGGCCTGGTTGGCGCTGTTGGCGTGCAGGGTGGCCAGGCACAGGTGGCCGGTTTCGGCGAACACCACCGCATGCTCCATGGTTTCGCGGTCGCGGATCTCGCCCATCAGGATCACATCGGGTGCCTGACGCAGGGTGTTCTTGAGGGCGGCCTCCCAGCTGTCGGTGTCCAGGCCCACTTCGCGGTGGGTGACCACGCAGTTCTTGTGCGGGTGCACGAATTCAACCGGGTCTTCGACCGTGATGATGTGACCGTAGGAGTTCTCGTTGCGCCAGTCCACCATCGAGGCCAGGGTGGTCGACTTGCCCGAGCCGGTGGCCCCGACCATGATGCACAGCCCCCGCTTGGTCATGGCCACTTCCTTGAGCACCTGGGGCAGCCCGAGGTCGTCGATGGTGGGCAGGGTCATCGGGATCACCCGCAGCACCATGCCGACCTTGCCCTGCTGGAGAAAGGCGTTGACGCGGAAACGCCCGATGCCAGCGGGCGAGATCGCGAAGTTGCACTCTTTGGTGCGCTCGAACTCGGCGGCCTGCTTGTCGTTCATGATCGAGCGGGCCAGCGCCACGGTGTGCACCGAGGTCAGGGGTTGGGGCGAGACCTTGGTGATGCGGCCGTCCACCTTGATCGCGGGCGGAAAGTCGGCTGTGATGAACAGATCGCTGCCGTTGCGGCTCACCATGAGCTTGAGCAGATCGTTGATGAATTTGCTCGCCTGATCGCGTTCCATGTGCGGGTGTCCTGCTTTGGGGGCTGTGTCTATTTCTGGTGGTCGCTGAGGCGCGCGCTCACCACGCGCAACCGCAGCGAGAGCTTGCGGGCCAGCAAGGCCACCAGGCTGGCGGCCAGTTGGGGGGCCTGGGTCATCATTTCATCGAGCGCATCGGCGTTGAGCACCGCCACATCGCACGGTGTCAGCGTGGTGCAGGCCGAGAAACGGATGCCGCTGTCGAGCAGCGACATCTCACCCAGGATGTCGCCGGGCCGGGTCTCGGCCAGCCGAAGGTGCTCGCCCCAGGGTTGCACCCGGTCCACCGCGATGGTGCCGTTGAGCAGCACCACCATGAAATTGCCGTATTCGTCCTGCAGGATCAGGTCGCGATTGGCCGGCACGGTGGCAAAGTCGAAGAAGCGCTCCATGCGCTCGATGCCGTCGGTGGGCAGTTGCGCCATGTATTTGTCGCGGGCCCACAGGGCCTGCAGCATCTTGCTGCCCTGGGCAGCCGGCAGGCGCTTGGCACCCACCTCCACGGCACGGGCCTCCCAGGGCACGAGCATGGCCGAGTCCACGCCCTGGCCGGCAAAGGCCGTCGAGAAAAGAACCGAGTCTTGCGGGTCCTCCGGGCGCTGTGCCGCCTTCTGTCTGAGCAGTCCGAGGATGCCTTTCATGATTGACCCCCTAGCTTTATTCTGTGTTGTTGATGGTGAAGGCTCAGCCCGGGAAGTTTTCCGGCGTCTTGGCCTTGCTGCGTGCTTCGGCGGCGCTGATCACATTGCGTCGCACCAGATCGGTCAGGCACTGGTCTAGCGTCTGCATGCCCACGCTGTTGCCGGTCTGGATGGCCGAATACATCTGGGCCACCTTGGCCTCGCGGATCAGGTTGCGGATGGCGCTGGTGCCGATCATGATCTCATGGGCGGCCACACGGCCCTGGCCGTCCTTGGTCTTGCACAGGGTCTGCGAGATCACCGCCTGCAATGATTCCGACAGCATGGCACGCACCATTTCCTTTTCTTCGGCCGGGAACACGTCGATGATCCGGTCGATGGTCTTGGCTGCGCTCGAGGTGTGCAGGGTGCCGAACACCAGGTGACCGGTCTCGGCCGCCGTCATGGCCAGGCGGATGGTCTCCAGGTCGCGCATTTCACCTACCAGGATGGCGTCCGGATCTTCGCGCAGCGCCGATTTCAGGGCCGCGTTGAAGCTCAGGGTGTGCGGGCCCACCTCGCGCTGGTTGACCAGGCACTTCTTGGATTCGTGCACGAACTCGATCGGGTCTTCGACCGTCAGGATGTGGCCGTACTCGCTTTCGTTGAGGAAGTTGACCATGGCCGCCAGCGTGGTCGACTTGCCCGAGCCGGTCGGGCCGGTCACCAGGACCAGACCGCGCGGCTTGAGCGACAGGTCGGCAAAGATCTTGGGCGCGTTGAGCTGCTCCAGCGTCAGGATCTTGGACGGAATGGTCCGGAACACCGCACCCGAGCCGCGCTGGTGGTTGAAGGCGTTCACCCGGAAGCGGGCCAGCCCTTCGATTTCAAAGGAGAAGTCGACCTCCAGGAACTCTTCGTAGGCCTTGCGCTGCGAGTCGTTCATGATGTCGTACACCATGGCGTGCACGGTCTTGTGGTCGAGGGCGTCCACATTGATGCGGCGCACATCGCCATGGACCCGGATCATCGGTGGCAGGCCGGCCGACAGGTGCAGGTCCGAGGCCTTGTTCTTGACGCTGAATGCCAGCAACTGGGTGATGTCCACGGAATCCCTCTTTCCACTTCATTGTTTGCTACGCTTGCGGCTAATTATGACGATGATTGGTAACAACCTCCAAGCTGTGCAAGAGCGCATCCACCGCGCCTGCGAGGCAGCCGGGCGCGCGCCGGGCAGCGTGCGCCTGCTGGCCGTGTCCAAGACCTTCGGCCCCGAGGCGGTGCGCGAGGCCGCTGCGGCCGGCCAACAGGCCTTCGGTGAAAACTACCTGCAAGAGGGGGTGGCCAAGATCGAGGCCCTCGATGCGCCGCCCGAGCCCTTGCGCCCACGCCCCGAATGGCACTGCATCGGGCCGGTGCAGTCGAACAAGACCCGGCTGGTGGCCGCGCACTTCGACTGGCTGCACTCGGTCGACCGCCTCAAGATCGCCCAGCGCCTGAGCGAGCAGCGCGCCGACGATAAGGCGCCTCTGCAGATCTGCCTGCAGGTCAACATCGACGGCGGGGCCAGCAAATCGGGTGTGGCGCCCGACGAGGTGCTGGCGCTGGCGCGCGAAGTGGCCCTGCTGCCTCGCCTGCGCCTGCGTGGCCTGATGACCATCCCCGAGCCCCAGCCCGATTTCGAATCGCAAAAGCAGGTGCACCTGCGCGCCCGGGCCCTGTTCGATGCGGTGCGCGCGGCGGGTCTGCCCGGGGCGGAGCAGTTCGACACCCTGTCCATGGGCATGACCGGCGATCTGGAGGCGGCCATCCACGCCGGCAGCACGATGGTACGGGTGGGCACGGCCATCTTCGGCGGGCGCAGCTACCCTGTGGCGTGAGCGGCCGGCCTCAGAACAGTTTCAGGTGGGTGGTGTTCTTCACCTCTTCCATCACCGCATAGGTGCGTGTCTCGCGCACGCCGGGCAACTGCCACAGCACGGTGCCCGCGAAAGACCGGTAGGAGGCCATGTCGGCCATGCGGGTCTTGAGCAGGTAGTCGAAGCCGCCGGCCACCATGTGGCATTCCATGATCTCGGGGCGCACCTGCACCGCGGCCTGGAATTCCTCAAACACATGGGGGGTGGTGCGGTCCAGCAGCACCTCGACGAAGACCATCATGCCGGCCCCCAGCTTGAGCGGGTTGAGGCGTGCCTCGTAGCCCAGGATGTAGCCCTCGCGGGTCAGTCGCTGCACCCGCGCCAGCACCGCGGTGGGTGACAAGGCCACGGATTCCGCCAGCTTGAGGTTGGAGATGCGTCCGTCTTCCTGCAGCACTTGCAGGATGCGGAGGTCGATGCGGTCAAGGTCGGAGGAGATGTCGCTCATGGTCGGGCTCAGGCTCCCCCGATTGTGCGGCCTTCGCGGCCGCCCGATCGACTCAGGGTGGGCTCACGGTGGGCTCACTGGGGGCGAGCCATCTTGCACTCGGTGCCCTGGGCCAGCTCGTTGCCCGAGTAGATCGCATCGGTGCGGAAGCCGTAGTTCGTGCCCTCCCAGCCCACCTTGACGGTCTTGCCATCCACCGGCGCGATGGTGTTGACCACCTGGGGCAACAGGGCCTGGTGGTCTTCGCCGCGCAGGCGCACCGGCCCCACGGCGGTGTCCAGGGTCAGGTCTTCGAGGGAGCGGGCGATCTTGGCCGCATCCAGCGACTGGGCCTTCTGGATGGCGGCTGCCAGGAAGCGCGGGGTCATGTCGATGCGCGGGGCCAGAAACTCCTTGCCGGTGCGTGCCTTGTAGGCCTTGGCCAGGGCATCGACCCGGGGCGTGCCCGCTTCACCGGGGTGCCATTCGGCCACCCAGGTCAACTGACCCAGCTTGGCCTGCGAGACCGCCAGCACGGTGCCCGGGATCGAACCCGCACTGTGGTTGAAGTAGCGCAGCCCGTAGCCGGCATCGCCCGCCGCCTTGAGCAGCAGCGTCATGTCCTGACCCCAGTTGCCGGTGATCACCGAGTCGGCGCCTGCAGCCTTCATCTTGGCCACGTAGGGAGAAAAATCTTTGACACGGCCGATCGGATGCAGGGTCTCGCCCACGAACTGGATGTCGGGCCGGGCCAGGCCGACCAGCTCCTGCCCGTAGTGGGCCCATTGCTTGCCGTGGGCGTAGTCCTGGTTCAGCAGATACACCTTCTGAACCTCGGGCATCTTCTTGATGGTGTTGGCGATGGCCTTCATCTTCATGGCCGTGTTGGCCTCGAACTGGAAATGCCAGAAGTTGCACGACTTGCCGGTCAGGTCGGGGTCGATGGAAGAGTGGTTCAGCACCAGCACCGCCCGATCGGGGTTGCGCTCGTTGTGTTTGGCCGCGGCCTGCACCAGGGCCGCCACCACCGACGAGCCCGAGCCGCCGGTGATGATCGCGCGGGCGCCCTGGTCGATGGCCGACTGCAGGGCGCTCAGGCTTTCCTGGGCGGACAGCTTGCTGTCGAACTGCAGCAACTGCAGCTTCACCGGGCTGTGGCCGGCCAGGGGGATGCCCCCTTTGGCATTGATCTCCTCGATGGCGAACTGGGTGTGGGTGAGCATCAGCTCGCCCACATTCGCAAACGGCCCCGACAGGGGGTCGATGTAGGCGACCTTGAAGCTGGTGTCGCCAGGAGCGGCCCAGGCAGGCCCGGTCAGGGCGGCCAACAGCACGGTGGCCGCGCCGAGCGCCTGAAGGCCGGGGTGACGGATGGGGTGGTTCATGAGATGTCTCCGTTCTTGGGGTGAAAGAGCGCGCGTCAGGGCGCCTGAAGAATTCCATCCGCCCGCCTGGTGCGTGCCGCAGGCCCGCCCATTCAGGTGCTGCCGGTGCCCCTGCGGCGGCTGCGCCGCAGGCCCAGCACACGCCAGGCCAGGGGGGCCAGGGTCTGCACCAGCTCTTCGGGGCTCATGCGGCCATCGGGGCGGTACCAGTTGTACAGAAAGCCGGGCAGGCTGCAGGCTGCCAGGGCGGTGATGCGGGTCTCGTCGAAGTCGAACATGCCCTCGCTGCGGCCTTGCTCCAGCAGGGCGCACAGTTGGTCGTAGAAGTGATTGGCCAGCTTCTTCTGGGCGACCAGGTACTCGGGGCGGTAGACCTGAGGCTCACGGTAAGGGAAGAAGGCCGCCGGGTAGTGCGCCAGCGTGGCCCGGATCAGTCGTTCGATACCTTCGGTCACCTTTTCGTGGGCGGGGCGGGGATCGTCGGTGGCAAAGTCCATGCTGGTGAAGCAGGCCACGGCGGGTCGCCAAGACAACTGCTCGAAGATCTCGAGCTTGTTGTGGAAGTAGTAGTAGACGAAGGGCTTGGTCACGCCCAGGCGCTGGGCGATCTGATCGATGGTGGTGTTGGCATAGCCCTGTTCGGCAAACAGGCCTTCGGCAGCGCGCAGGATGCTCTCGCGCTTCTCGTCGGTGCGCGCGGTGTCGGCCTTCTGGCGGCCACGGGGAGGGGTTGATTTTTTGCTCATGGCCGGATTTTGCCTGTCGCGCGGGTTCTACCTTTGGGTAGCATTGTTCTACTTGCCGGTATATATTGGCAAGCCGCTTGCGGGGCATCGTTCCTATCGCTAACCCTGATGCCCGCCCGGGCCGGCTTGTTCCCAGGGATGCCTGGGAAAACCCAGTCAAGCCCCGGCAAGCCCCATCACACCCAAGGAGATACCATGGCCCCGACCGCCCAGTCCGCCGCTGTTGCCGAAGTTCCGTTGCACGAACACCTGCGTCGCCACGCGCGCGAACGGCCCGATGCGGTGGCCTACCTCTGGTACGGGCGGGCCCTGAGCTGGGCCGAGATCGATCGCGCCAGCGATGCGTTTGCCGCGCGCCTGCAGGCCCTGGGCGTGCAGAAGGGCGAGCCGGTGGCCCTGTTTCTGGGCAATTGTCCGCAGTACGTGGTGGCGCACTTCGGCATCCAGAAGATCGGTGCCATCGTCTGCCCCTGTGGCCCGCTCAACAAGGAGCACGAGCTCAGCTATCAGCTCAACGACCTGCGTGCCCGCGTGATCGTGGCGGCCGACACCCTGCTGCCGGTGGTCGAGAAGGTGCGGGCTCAGACCGCGTTGCAGCAGGTCTTCATGGTGCGCCAGGCCGCCTGGCTGCCGGCCGAGCCCGCCCTCGATGTGCCGGGCGAGCTGCTGGCCCTGCGCGACACCCCCTTGCCGCTGCCGGTCGGCTGTGAAGATTTTCAGGCCGCCCTCGACGCCGGAGCCCAGCCCGCACCGGTTGCCATCTCGATGGACGACGTGGCCCTGATGACCTACACCTCGGGCACCACCGGGCTGCCCAAGGGCGCCATGCTCAGTTACGGCAACGCCTTGTTCAAGACAGCGGCCGCCTCGAATTGCAACGGGGTCAGCGGCAGCGACGTGCTGCTGGCGATCGCCCCGCTCTACCACATCGCCGGCATGGTGATGGGGGTCAACGTGCCGGTCTACACCGGGGCCACCACGGTGCTGCTGCAGCGCTTCGACCCCGTGGTCACCGCGCAGGCGCTGGCCCGGTGCCGGGTCAGCTGGTGGTACAGCATCGCCCCCATGAACGTGGCGGTGATGCAGGTGCCCGGGGTGCGTGAGCTCGATTTCTCCGCCCTGCGCATGAACCCCGTCACTAGCTTCGGCATTACCTTCACCGAGGCGCTGGCACGGCAATGGCAGGGCCTGGCTCCGAACTGCAGCAGCTTCGAGGCCGCCTACGGCCTCAGCGAGACCCACACGGTCGATACCTACATGCCGCACGACGCCATCCGTTGGGGTGCGCACGGCAAGGCCGTGCCCGGCAACGAGATCCGCATCGTCGACCCGGAGACCGGCGCCACGCTGCCCCCCGGCGAAGTGGGCGAGATCACCCTGCGCAGCCCCGGCAACTTCAAGGGCTACTGGAACCAGCCCGAGGCCACCGCCAAGACTTTGCGCCAGGGCTGGGTCTGGACCGGCGACATGGGCCGGCTCGATGCCGAGGGCTACCTGACCTTCATCGGCCGCTTCAAGGAGATGATCAAGGTCTCGGGCTACAGCGTGTTCCCCGAAGAGGTCGAGACCCTCCTGATCAAGCACCCGGCGGTGGCCCAGGCCGCCGTGCTGGGGGTGCCCGACCCCGACAAGGGCGAGGTGGTGCGGGCCTTCATCGTGCGCAAGCCCGGTCTCGCCCTGGAGGCGCCCGAGCTGCTGCAATGGGCGCGTGACAACATGGCCCCCTACAAGGCCCCGCGTGAGGTGCGCTTCATCGAGGCGCTGCCCACCACCGGCGCGGGCAAGGTGCTGCGTCGCCTGCTGCGTGACGCGGCCTGATCGCCCTTGGCGCCGCCCTGCATTTCTGTTTCAACCGGTCTGGAGCCCTTGTGAGCCATCCTGTGTTTTCCAAAGTCCTGGTCGCCAACCGTGGCGAAGTGGCCCTGCGCATCGTGCGCGCCCTGCATGAGATGGGCATTGCCAGCGTGGCGGTGTACGCCCGGGACGACGCGACATCGCCCCATGTGCGCGCGGCCGATGAGGCCGTGGCGCTGGATGCCACCGGCCCGGCGGCCTACCTCGATGGCGCCGCCCTGATCGCCATCGCACGCGAGACCGCTTGCCAGGCGGTGCACCCCGGCTACGGCTTTCTCAGCGAACGCGCCGACTTCGCAGAGGCCTGCGCCCAGGCCGGTCTGCGCTTCATCGGGCCCAGTGTGGACACGCTGAACACCTTGGGCGACAAGGCTGCGGCGCGGGCCCTGGCGCAGCGCTGCGGCGTGCCGCTGATGCCGGGCAGCAGCGGCGCGGTCACGCTGGAGGCGGCCCAGGCCTTCATGGCCGCCCAGCACGGCGCCGGCGTGATGGTCAAGGCGGTAGGCGGTGGTGGCGGGCGCGGCATGCGGGCCGTGATGCACCCCGACGAGCTGCCCGAGGCCTGGCTGCGTTGTCGCTCCGAAGCACTGGCCGCCTTCGGCGTCGAGGGCGTGTACGTCGAGCGCCTCATGACCGGCGCACGCCACATCGAGGTGCAGGTGCTGGGCGATGGGCATCAGGTGATGGCCCTGGGCGAGCGCGAATGCAGCGTGCAGCGGCGCTTCCAGAAGCTGGTCGAGGTGGCGCCCAGTCCTTCGCTCACGCCGGGCCTGCGCGCCGCCCTCACCGAGTCCGCCCTGCGCCTGGCACGTGAGCTGCGCTACCAGGGCCTGGGCACCTTCGAGTTCCTGGTCGACCTGGCTTCGGCCGATCTGCCTTTCGTGTTCATCGAGGCCAATGCCCGTCTGCAGGTCGAGCACACGGTGACCGAAGAGGTGACCGGGCTCGACCTGGTGCAGTTGCAGATCGCGCTGGCTGCTGGCCGCAGTCTGGCGCAACTGGGGCTCGACTCACTGCGACCGCCCGAGCCCCGGGGCTTTGCCGTGCAGTGGCGCATCAACGCCGAAACCCTCGGTGCCGATGGCCAGGCCACGCCCGGCCATGGCACCCTGAGCCGTTTCGATCTGCCCACCGGCCCCGGCATCCGCATCGACACCCATGGCGTGGCCGGTGCCAGCCCCTCGCCGCACTACGACACCCTGCTGGCCAAGCTCATCGTCAGCTCGCGCAGCCCAGCCTTTGCCGATGTGCTGCGGCGCTCCCAGCGCGCCCTGGCCGAGTGCCGCATCGAGGGCGTGGCCACCAACCTGGGCCTGCTGCAGGCCCTCGCGGCCCGACCCGAGATGGCCAGCCAGCAGATTCACACCCGCTGGCTGGAGCAGGCGCTGCCTGAACTGTTGGCGACCCTGCCCGCATCCCCGGCCAGCCCGCAGGGTGGCCCCGGTGCAAGCACGGCTGCTGCAGCGGCCTTGCCTGAGGGCGCGGTGGCGGCGCCCATGCCGGCGCGACTGGTGCAGTTCAACGCTGCCGTGGGTGATGTGCTGCCCGCGGGAGCGCCGCTGGCCGTGCTCGAGGCCATGAAGATGGAGCACGTGCTGCAGGCCCCGCAGGCCGGCCGCGTGCTGGCCCTGGCCGCCGCGCCGGGCGACTACCTGGGTGCAGGCCAGGCGGTGCTGGTGCTCGAACCCGTGGCTGGCGAACTGCAACAGCAGGCCGTGCAGCAAGCGCTGGACCTGGACCACATCCGTCCCGACCTGCAGCGCGTCATTGACCGCCACGCCCACACGCTGGACGCCAACCGGCCGGCCGCGGTGGCCAAGCGCCATGCCCAGGGCGGGCGCACCGCGCGCGAGAACATCGCCGACCTCTGCGACGCCGGCAGCTTCATCGAATACGGCGCGCTGGCCATCGCCGCCCAGACCCGGCGCCGCAGCCTCGACGATCTGATCGCCAACACCCCGGCCGACGGCATGGTGACCGGCCTCGGCAGCGTGAACGCGGCGCGGTTCGGTCCCGAGCGTTCGCGCGCGGTGGTCATGGCCTACGACTACACCGTGCTGGCCGGCACGCAAGGCATGCGCAACCACCACAAGACCGACCGCATGCTGGCGCTGGCGCACCAGCTGCGTCTGCCGGTGGTGCTGTTTGCCGAAGGCGGCGGCGGTCGACCGGGTGACACCGACATGCCCATCGTGGCCGGCCTCAACAACCACACCTTCAGCCGCTTTGCCGCCCTGTCGGGCCAGGTGCCGGTGGTGGGCATCGTGCACGGGCGCTGCTTTGCCGGCAATGCCGCCTTGCTGGGGTGTGCCGACGTCATCATCGCCACCGAGGCCAGCAACATCGGCATGAGCGGGCCGGCCATGATCGAGGGCGGCGGCCTGGGCGTCTTCAAGCCCGAGCAGATCGGGCCCAGCGAGGTGCAGTCGGCCAATGGCGTGATCGACGTGCTGGTGCGCGACGAGGCCGAGGCCGTGGCCGTGGCGCGGCAGTACCTGTCGTACTTCCAGGGGCCGCTGTCCGAATGGCAGGCCCCCGACCCGCGTCTGCTGCGCCATGCCGTGCCCGAGAACCGCCTGCGCGTGTACGAGGTGCGCGAGGTGATGCGCGGCCTGGTCGACGAGGGCTCGCTGCTGGAGCTTCGCGCCGGCTTCGGCGCCGGCATGGTGACCGCGCTGGCCCGCATCGAAGGCCGGGCCGTGGGCCTGATCGCCAACAACCCGAAGCACCTGGGCGGGGCCATCGATGTCGAGGCCGCAGACAAGGCCGCCCGCTTCATGCAGCTTTGCAATGCGCACGGCCTGCCCATCGTCTCGCTCACCGACACCCCGGGCTTCATGGTCGGCCCCGACATCGAGGCCCAGGCCCAGGTGCGCCATGTGTGCCGCATGTTCGTGGTGGCGGCCCACCTCAGCGTGCCCTTTTTGGCCGTGGTGCTGCGCAAGGGCTACGGCCTGGGCGCCCAGGCCATGACAGCCGGCGGCTTTGATGCGCCGGTGTTCACTGTCGCCTGGCCCACGGGCGAGTTCGGTGCCATGGGCCTCGAAGGGGCCGTGCGCCTGGGCTTCCGCAAAGAGCTGGAGGCGGCGCCCGCCGGGCCGGAGCGCGAAGCCCTGTTCAAGCGCCTGGTCGATCAGCAGTACGCCAACGGCGAAGCCATGAACATGGCCGCCACGCTCGAGATCGACGCCGTCATCGACCCGGCCGACACCCGCAGCTGGCTGCTGCGCGGCCTGGCCTCGGCGGCCCAGCAGCCGCGCCAGACGGGGCGGTTTGTGGACACCTGGTAAGGTCTTCGCGGCGGTACGGTCGCCGCCGCTGACCTCCGTGGTGGGGGGCCGTTCGGTGAGGTGGGGCGCTGCTTGGATCGAGTGCATTCAAGCCTCGCTGTATAACTGCCACCTGTGTTGTTGAGGAGGCGTGCATGACCATCGGCACCGTGTTCAACCATAACCACTTCCAGGCTGTGCGCCTGCCTCGGGCGATGCGCCTGCCCGAAGGTGTTCACAAGGTCGTGATACGAGCCAGGGGCAACGAGCGCATCATCGCTCCCGTTGGGCAATCCTGGGACAGCTTTTTTCTAGGTGGCCTGTCCGTGAGTGATGACTTCCTGTCCGAGCCCGCCAGTCAGCAGCAGGCAGCGCGGGAAGACCTCTGATCAACCCTCAAAAGCGCCCGTGCCGCCCAGCCCCTTGGGCAAAGCGGGCCGCGCCGGCCTCGCCCTCGGCGGCTACCAGGGGCACGCCCAGGCGGCCTTCCTGGCGCAGCGCCTCGGCCAGCGGCAGGTCCCACTGCGCATAGGCCGAGTGCCGGTCGGCCAGCATGCATTGCTGCGGGAATGCAGCGATCTCGCGTGCTAGCGCCTGCGCTGCTGCCAGGGCCTGGCCGGGCGGCGTGACGCGGTTCACCAGGCCCATCGCCAAGGCCTCGGCCGCGCCCACGGGGCGTCCGGTCAGGATCAGGTCCAGCGCCCGGCCCATGCCCACCAGGCGGGGCAGGCGCACAGTGCCGCCGTCGATCAGGGGCACGCCCCAGCGCCGGCAGAACACGCCCAGTGTGGCGGTTTCTGCCGCCACGCGCAGGTCGGCCAACAAGGCCAGTTCCAGGCCGCCGGCCACGGCAAAACCTTCGATGGCCGCGATCAGGGGTTTGCTGAGCGCCAGGCGTGTGGGGCCCATGGGGCCGCTGCCTCCGCCCTCGGGATCGAGTTCGTTGCGGCGGGCCGGATCGCTCACCGCGGCCAGGTCGGCGCCGGCGCAGAAATGCCCGCCGGCCCCGGTCAGCACCGCCACCCGCAGCGCGGGGTCGGCCTCGAAGCGTTCAAAGGCTGCGCGCAGTTCGCCGGCCACCACGCCGTCGACGGCGTTGCGCTTGTCGGGGCGGTCCAGGGTGATGGTGCAGATCGGGTCGGCGGCTTCAAAGCGGACGCAGGCCATGGCGGGTCTCCTTCGGTGTGAAGGCCATGGTAGGCCGCCCCGGGCCGCCCTGCCATGCGTCAAACCCCGAGGCAGGCGCCCGGCGGGCGCGCTTCAGCCCGGGGCCTTGTTCCAGGCGGTGCACCAGCCATTGCCGGCCACGTGCTTGCGGCCGAACATGGCGCAACCCCCCCAATCGTCGGTGGGCTTGCCCTGGTAGAACGAGCAGTTGTGGCAGCGCTGCTGCGGCGTGTGCTGGGCGTACTTCTTGGCGTCCACGTGCTTGGTGTCGTGCTTGTAGCCCAGGGCCAGCGCCTGGTCGCTGGCTTCGTCCACATGGGCGCCGGCCTGGGCCTGGGCGGCTGTGGCGCCCAAGGCGCTGCCGGCGACGGCGAGGTGGCAGATGAACTGGCGGCGGCTGGTGGATGCGGTCATGTTTGTCTCCTGTCGGGGGCGGGAATGCCGGTGGCTTCCCTGGTGTTGGGATACCTTCCTTTCTGCAACACGCGTGCCAGGCCTTGAAGGTCGCTGGCACGGTGCCGTCGGCGGCGTTGGCCGCCCCGGCTGTGACAGATCTGTGCCGGGATGTGTGCCTTGGGCCTGCGGCGAAGGGTTCGCGGTGTACCAGGCTGGAGCAGCCGGGCAGGGGCTTTCCCTGGGCCCTGGAGGCCGCCCGGCCTCAGCTGCTCACGTCGATCAGCCCATGGCGCAGGGCCAGCAGCGTCATCTCGGCCTGATTGCTCAGGCCCAGCTTCTGTTTCACGTTGTAGAGGTGGGTGCCTACGGTGGAGGCGCTGAGCTTCAGCGCCTCGGAGATCTGGGCCACCGACTGGCCGCGCGCCAACTGCATGAAGACCTCGAACTCGCGCGCGGACAGTTGGCCCAGGGGGCCCAGCGGCCCCTGTGGGCCGCCATCCAGGTCTTGCATGGCCATGCGCTGGGCGATGGCGGCATCCAGGTAGCGTTGGCCGCGCGCGATGCTGCGCAGGGCGTCGATCAAGGCCTCGGGCGCGCTGCGCTTGGACAGGTAGCCCAAAGCCCCGGCTTGCAGGGCGCGGCGCGGGTGGCTGGTGTCCTCATGGGCCGATAGCGCCAGGATGCGCAGTTGCGGCTGGTGCGCGAGCAGCCGCTTGATGGCCTCCAGCCCGCCCATGCCGGCCATCGACAGGTCCATCACCACCACATCGGGGGCGGCAGCCGCCGCTGTCTGGCAGGCGGCCTCGCCGCTGTCGGCCTCGGCCACGACCTCGATGTCGGGCTCGGCTTGCAGCAGCAGCTTGAATCCCATGCGGACCACGGCGTGGTCATCCACCAGCATCACCCTCACGCGCCATCTCCCTTCTGGCCCGCGCGGGGCAGCCGGGCGCGCAGGGCCAGGCCGCCCGTGGGGCGTTGTTCAAATACCAGCTCGCCGCCCAGGGCCTGGGCGCGTTCGCGCATGCCGGCCACGCCGTAGTGGCGCGGCGCGAGCAGGTCATCCAACTGCCCCTGCCCGTCATCGGCCGTCCACAACAGCACGCTCTGTGCCTGCACGGTGACTGCCACCTCGATGTGCTGCGCCTGGGCGTGGCGCAGGGCATTGGTCACGGCCTCCTGCACGATGCGGTAGGCGGCCGTGGCCGTGGCTTCGTCCAGGCTTTCGAGGGGGCCTTCCAGCCGCAGCGAGAACTGCAGGCCGGGGTGGCTCTGGCGCCAGTCGCCCAGCAGCTCCTGCAAGGCATCGCCCAGGCCAAAGGGGTCGAGGGCCAAGGGGCGCAGGCGGGCCACCAGCCGATGCATGCCTTCGTAGATGTGGTCGGCACAGCTCAGCACCAGCTGGGCCGACTGGCTCAATGCAGGGTCGCCGGGGGCGATTCGGCGTTGGATGGTCAGGCCCGCGCTCTTGATGGCGGTGATCTGCTGGCCCAGCTCGTCGTGCAGCTCGCGGGCGATCGCGCCGCGTTCCTCTTCGATGCGGGCGTGCACCCACTGGGCCAACTCGCGGCTTTCGGCCAGGGCCTGGCGGGCCTCCTGGGCGGCGCGCTGGGCCTCGGCCTTGTCCTGCACCGCCTGGGCCATGCGGTTGAAGGCCTGGGCCACCTGGCGCGGCTCGCGGCCACCACCTTCGGGCAGGCGGATCGCGTAGTGGCCGCCCTCCATCGCACGCAGCCCCTCGGCCACCTGCTGCAGCGGTTTGAGCGCGCGGCCCATCAGCGCCCACACCGCGGCATTGGCCAGGGCAAAGCCCGCCAGCACCCCGCCCAGCATGGGCAGCAGGTCGTCCCAACCGTCGAGCACCGCGCGAGAAGGGTCGGCATAGAGCACGATGCGTCCGTTGGGCAGGGTGATCTCTCGCGGTGCCAGTGGCGGTGACACCAGCCGGGTGTACCAAGCCGGGGCCTCGCGCCCGGGCTTGTAGGGCGAGGGGGGCGATCGGTACAGCTGTTGGCCCAGTGCATCAAAAAGCTGGATGTCGTTGGCGCGCACCCGGCCCACACCGTTGAGGAATTCACGCATGCCGTCCAGGCCGCCGTAGCCGTACACCCAGTTCACCCGGCCCAGCAATTGGCTGGCCACCACGTTGGCGCCGTCCACCTCGTCGCGCACGCTGCGCCGGGTGTTGTCGATCTGCAGGCCCACCAGCAGCGAGGCCATCAGGCCCAGCAGCACGGTGATGATCAGGTTCACTTGCAGCCGCAGGCTCATGGGCGTGGGCTGCGGTTGGGGCAGGCGGCAAGTTGGAGCATGGGGTCGATGCTAGCGCTCTGTGGCATCCGGGTTTGCCCGGGGCAGCCACCCTTTCATGAAAATCATGAGCCTCGAATGCAGATTTGCCCGATGGCATCGGGCGCTCGGATTGCAGACACTGCTCGGAGAGCGACGGCCTCTTTCCGTTGCCAGATCCTGATCGATTGCCCTACCGCCATGTCTTCCTCCCACCTGACCCATGTCCCTTCCCGATTCCGTTGCACGGCCACGGCCAGTGCTGCTTTGTGGTGCTGCCTGCTGGTGGGGGCGGGGGCCGGCGCCCAGACGCTGTCCGATGTGGTGGTCTCGGCCAGCCGCGCCGAGCAGAAGATCATGGACACCGCAGCCTCGGTCAATCTGGTGTCACGTGATCAGATCCAGGAGGGCCAGGCCCAGGCCAACCTGTCGGAGTCACTGGTGCGCGTGCCCGGCCTGTACGCGCTGAACCGCCAGAACTACGCCCAGGATCTGCAGATCTCTTCGCGCGGCTTTGGCGCCAACTCCACCTTCGGCGCGCGCGGCCTGCGCATCTTCGTGGATGGCATCCCGGGCACCGTGGCCGACGGCCAGGGCCAGATCTCGCACATCGACCTGGCCTCGGCCGATCACGTCGAGGTCTTGCGTGGTCCCTTCTCGGTGCTGTATGGCAATGCCTCGGGCGGCGTGATCAGCGTCTTCACCGAAAAAGGCCAGCCCGGGCTGCAGCTCACGCCGTACTTCGAGACCGGCTCCTATGGCCTGCGCAAATACGGCCTCAAGGCCACGGGCGAGCAAGACGGCATCAACTACGTGCTCAACACCGGCAAGCTCGAAAGCACCGGCTACCGCCAGCACAGTGCGGCCACGCGTGACAACACCAACGCCAAGCTGAGCTTCAAGCTCTCCACCGGCACCCAGGTGCAACTGGTGGCCAACCAGGTTGACCTGAGCGCCCAAGACCCGTTGGGCCTGACCGCGGCCCAGCTGCAGCAGAACCGCACCCAGCCTGGCAACTTCGCCTTGGCCTACGACACCCGCAAGACGGTGCGCCAGACCCAGGGCGGCATGGTGCTCACCCATGCCTTCGATGCCAGCAACACCCTGGTGATCTCGCCCTACTACGGCGAGCGCAAGACCCAGCAGTTTCTGGCCGGCTCGGCGCTCACCGGCCTCACGCCGGCCAGCAATGGCGTGATCAACCTGGCCCGCACCTTCTACGGGCTGGATCTGCACTGGCAGCAGAAGACCACGCTGGCGGGGCAACCCCTGCAATGGGTGGCCGGGCTGGACAGCAACCGCAACAACGACCGGCGCCTCACCGCCAACAACGTCGCGGGCGTCGCCCAGCCCAGCACCGCCAGCAACCAGGACCTGAGCCAGTACGCCAGCAACCTCGACACCTACCTGCAGGCTGAGCTGCGCCTGGGCGAACGCGACACCGTGAGCGCCGGCCTGCGCCACTCGAGCACCGAGCTGGGCTCGCAAAGCAACAACAAGCAGCCCGGCACCGGCCTGAGCCGCTTCCGTGCCACCACCGGCATGCTGTCGTGGCAGCATTACCTGCGCGACGACACCAACGTCTATGTGTCGTATGGCAGCGGCTTTGACACCCCCACGCTGAACCAGCTGGCCTACACCCCGGCCTCATTGATCAGCAGCAGCGTGGCCAACACCGGTAACTTCGGCCTGCAGGCCGCCAGCACGCATCAGATCGAGCTGGGCCTGAAGACCGAGCTGGCCCAGGGCCTGCGCGGGCAGGCCGCGCTGTTCTCGTCCAAAACCCGCAACGACATCGTGATTGCCGCCAGCAACAGCGGCCGCACCGCCTTCATGAACGCGCCGCGCACCAGCCGCCAGGGCTTCGAGCTCAGCCTGGCGGCCGAGCTGCCATGGCAGCTGCGTTCCAACACCGCGTTGAGCTTTCTCAGTGCCACGGTCGACGAGGCCTATACCAGCTACGCTGCGGCCACCCCGGTGCTGATCGCCGCCGGCCGGCGTCTGCCGGGCGTGCCTGGGCGCAGCCTGTTCACCGAGCTGGTCTGGCAAAAGGCCGACCGGGCCTGGGAGGCCGGCGTTGAGGCGCGCCTGGTGGGCAACATGGCCGCCTCCGATGCCAACACCGCGTTCGCCGGTGGCTACGGCGTGCTCAATGCGCGTGTGGTGGCCCGCCAGCAAGTGGGGGCCTGGCAGCTCACCGAGTTCCTGCGGGTCGACAACCTGGCCGACCGCCAGTACGTGGGTTCGCTCATCGTCAACCAGGCCAACAGCCAGTTCTACGAACCGGCGCCAGGGCGCAACTGGGTGATGGGCGTGAAGGCCGTGCTGAAGTTCTGAGCCGGCGCGCTGATGCCCCGCCTGTGCGCCCATGAAAAAAGCCGCGGTGGGCCCCGGAGATCAGGGCCCGCCGCGGCGTGGGCGTCACAGGCTTGGTGGCCCGGCTTACTTGGCGTCAGCCAGCTTGAACACCCACACGCTGCCGCCTTGCTCCAGGAAGTTCACGCGCTTGGCCACATCGCCGCCCCACAGCGGCACCGCGCCACCCCAGCCCGAGACCACGGCCACGAACTGCTGGCCGTCCTTCTGCCAGGTGACCGGCGGGGCCACCACGCCCGAGCCGGTCTGGAACTGCCACACCACCTTGCCCGTCTTGGCGTCGGCGGCCTTCAGGAAGCCTTCGGGCGTGCCCCAGAAAACCAGGTTGCCGGCGGTGGTCATCACACCACCCCACAGCGGGGCATTGTTCTTGACTTCCCACACGATCTTGCCGCTCTTCGGGTCCACCGCGCGCAGGGCACCGATGTAGTCCTCGTTCAGGGGCTTGATGGTGAAGCCCGCACCCAGGTAGGCGGCGCCCTTCTTGTAGGCGATGGGCTCGTTCCAGATTTCCATGCCCCATTCGTTGGCGGGCACGTAGAACATCCTGGTGTCCGGGCTGTAGGCCATGGGCATCTGGTTCTTGCCGCCCAGGAAGCCCGGTGCGGCGAACACGGCGCTGCCCTTCTTGCCGTCGGCTCCTGCGGTCGGGTCGCCCGGGCGGTTTTCGGCGACGAAGTTCGGGCGGCCGGTCTTCAGGTCGATGCCATTGGCCCAGGTGGTCTTGCGCACGAAGGGGAAGGCGTTGACCAGCTTGCCGGTGGCGGCGTCGTTCACATAGAAGTAGCCGTTGCGGTCGGCCTTGCCGCCCAAGCGCTTGCCATCCATGTCGAAGGTCACGAACTCGTTCACGCCGTCGAAGTCCCAGGCGTCGTTGGGCGTGTTCTGGTAGTGCCACTTGATCTGGCCGGTCTTCACGTCGATGGCCACGGTCGAACTGGAGAACAGGTTGTCGCCTTTGCGCAGGTGGCTGTTCCAGGGCGCGGGGTTGCCGGCGCCGAAGTACGCCAGGCCGGTGCGCTTGTCATAGGTACCGCCCAGCCAGGTGGCTGCGCCACCTGTTTTCCAGAGGTCGCCGGGCCAGGTCTTGTTGGTGTCGCCCGAGACGCCGTTTTCGGTGGCCTTGCCGTCCTTGTCGTAGGTGTAGCCCATGTGGCCTTCCACGGTGGGGCGGGTCCAGACCAGGCGGCCTGTCTTGGGGTCGCGCGCTTCGACGCGGCCGACCACACCGAACTCACCGCCCGACACGCCCGTCAGCAACAGGCCATTGGCCACGATGGGGGCGGCCGTGGCCGAGTAGCCGGCGCGGTAATCGTCGATCTTTTCCTTCCAGACCACTTCGCCGTTGTCCTGGTTCAGGGCCACCAGCTGGGCGTCCAGCGTGGCGAAGATGACCAGGTTGTCGAACAGCGCGGCACCGCGGTTGACCACGTCGCAGCAGGGCATGATGCCTTCGGGCAGGCGGTGCTCATACTTCCAGAGTTTCTGACCGGTGGCAGCGTCCAGCGCGTAGATGCGCGAGTACGAGGCCGTGACGAACATCTTGCCGTTGTGGATCACCGGCTGTGACTCCTGGCCGCGCTGCTTCTCGCCACCGAAGGAGAAGCTCCATGCCGGCACCAGGCGCTTCACGGTCTCGGTGTTCACCTGCTTGAGCGGCGAGTAGCGCTGCCCCTCGTTGCCCATGCCCCAGGTCAACACCTCTTTGGTGTCGCCTGCGGCGTTGTCCACCATCTCTTGCGTCACCACGGCATGTGCTGCCTGGTTGCCGACGCCCATGCCCACGGCCATCAAAGTGGCCAACAGTTTCAGTTTCATCTTGATCTCCTCGTTGTACTCATCCTGGGTGAAACGACATGTACCCGGCGGCCTTGTCCGCAATATGCGTACCAATCTCTTGAGCTTCGGCGGGAGGCCTTGCCGCCCTCGTGGAAACCCGGGGGCCGCGGGCCCGAAACCTGCAATCAAGAACGCCATGACCGGTCGTGCCGAGGTCCTCGATGGCGGGATTTCTTCCCTTGCAGAAGAGGTATTTCGGTGGGCTTTCACCCAGGGGTGACTGTCGCGATCGGAGGGGCCTGCAGCGAGACCCGCACGGTGCGTTGCAGCATGACCGAGGGCCTGTTGTGGGCTCCGTGAATACCCGGAGAGCTGTACCAGAATGAATCGGTGGTCTTGTCGCGACTGTTGCAGTCGTCCGCGTGTCACAGTGGCACTTGAGCGCCCATCAGGCGCTGTCAAAACCCGCAGCCCAGGCGGCGGCAGGAGCCTCTGGCCCTGGCTCGCCAGCCTGTTCCTGTGGGCCCTGGCCGGCCTGACCCAGGCTGGCGTGATGGACCGGGCGGCGATGGAGAAGGCTTTCCCTTCGCCGCTCATCGTCGGCGAGAAGGCGAGCGACCTGCCGGTCTGGCCCATCCTCAAGCAAGACGCCACCGCGACCCCGGTGGTGGCCTATGCCTTCGAGTCGATCGACCTGGCGCCTCTGCCCGGGTTCTCGGGCACGCCCTTCAACCTGCTGGTGCTGCTCGATGCCAAGGGCCGGTTCATGGATGTGCGTGTGCTGTCGCAGCATGAACCGGTGTTTCTCGATGGTCTGGGCGAGGCGCCCATGCATGCCTTTGTCGAGCAGTACAAGGGCTTGTCGCTGACGCAGAACATCCGCATCGGTGCGCCGCAGGGCCGAGGTGACCGTTCGGGCAGCAACGTCAGCATCGATGGGGTGGCCAAGGCCACGGCCTCGGTGCGCATCCTGAACCAGTCACTGCTGTCGTCCTCGCTGAAAGTGGCGCGCGCCCGCCTGGGCTTTGGCGAGGGGCGTGACCCCGATCTGATCGCCCACATCCGCACCAGTGCGTTCCAAGCGCTCGATTGGGCCGGTCTGCAGAAGGCGGGCCTGGTGGCCCGTCACCGCTTTCTCAACCGCGACATCGAGCAGGCCTTTGCCGGCACCTTGGGCGAGGGCCAGGATCCGCAGGCCCTGGCCAGCCCCGACGGGCGCTTTGTCGATCTGCACTTCGCCTGGCTCAGCGTGCCGGCCGTGGGCCGCAACCTGCTGAGTCCGGCGGACTGGGAGGCCTTGAACCGCAGCATCGAGCCCGGCGACCATGCCCTGCTTTTGCTGGCCGACGGTCGTTACTCGATGCTGGGCGAGGACTTCGTGCGCGGTGCCGTGCCCGACCGCCTGACCCTGCAGCAGCAGAAGCTGCCACTGGAAATGCGCGACCTCGACACCGACCTGAAGCAGCCTCTGCAAGTGCCAGAGTCCCTGAGGGGCGCCGAGTGGCGCGTGTTCCGGGTCATCGGGGCCGCCGGGCTGGATCCGTCCCAGCCGCTCGACTTCGGTCTGCAGGTCACGCGCAGCAAGGGCGCCATCTACCCCGAGAAGGTGCGGCGCAGTTTCGAGTTTTCGGCGCGCCTGCCCGAGGCCTATGTGGAGGCCGGCGCCAGCGACAGCAAGACCTGGCACAGCATCTGGCGCAGCCGCGCCTGGGAGCTGGCGGTGCTGGCCCTGGGGCTGGTGGTGCTGGCGGTGGTGCTGAGCCGCCCCGAACGCCTGAGCCGGCACCCGCAGCGCCTGCGCTGGTTCCGCAATGGCTACCTGCTGTTCACCCTGGGGTTCATCGGCTGGTTCGCGCAGGGGCAACTGTCGGTCGTCAACTTCACGGCCCTCTTGCAGGCGCTGCTGGCGCGACGCAGTCTGGACTTCTTCCTGTACGACCCCATGACCGTGTCGCTGTGGGCCTTTGTGGCGCTGAGCTTCGTGCTGTGGGGGCGCGGCACCTTCTGCGGCTGGCTGTGCCCCTTCGGCGCCTTGCAAGAGCTGAGCAGCCAACTGGCGCGGCGGCTGGGTCTGCGCGCGCGTCGGGTGCCGGAGCGTTGGGACCGGCGACTCAAGCGGGTCAAGCACGGCGTGCTGATCGTCATCCTGATCAGTGCCTGCCTGTCGGTTACCTGGACCGACCGTCTGGTCGAAGTGGAGCCTTTCAAGACCAGCATCACGCTCAATTTTGTGCGCGCCTGGCCCTATGTGCTGTGGGCGCTGGCGCTGGTGGGCTTCAGCGCTTTCTTCTACAAGGGCTACTGCCGCTACCTGTGTCCGCTGGGGGCCGGCATGGTCTGGCTGGGGCGGCTGCGTCGCCTCGACTGGATCGCCCGACGCAGCGAATGTGGCCAGCCCTGCCAGCGCTGCCGCAGCGATTGCGCCTACCAGGCCATCGAACGCAGCGGCCGGGTGGACTACGACGAGTGCTTTCAGTGCCTGGACTGTGTGGTGATCTACGAGAGCGACAGCCTGTGTGTGCCGCGCATCCAGCAACAACGCCAGCCGGGCAGCGCGCGCGTGATCCCGCTGCAGCCGGCCCCGATTCAGGAGGAGACCCCATGAACAAGCGCGTTTTCTTGCAGACCAGCCTGGGGCTGGGGGCATCCGGCATGCTGGGGCGTGCCTTTGGCACCGAGCGGCGGGCGCCGCGCCGCTTTGCCAGCGACCTGGCCCTGGAGGGCCTGGTCTGGCGCGACCGCTCGATGGTGGCGCTGGGCACGGTGCTCTCGCTGCGGGTGGCGCACCGCGAGGCCGTCATGGCCGAAGCCGCCCTGGACGCGGCGGTGGCCACGCTGCGCCACATCGAATCGCAGATGAGCCTGTTCCAGCCCGACAGCGCGCTGCGCCGGCTGAACCGCAGCGGGCGTTTGCGCCAGCCCGACCCCGACCTGCTGCAGGTGTTGCAACTGGCCCAGCAGGTGTCGGCACGCAGCCAGGGCAGTTTCGACGTGACGGTGCAGCCCCTGTGGGAGGCCTTCGAGGCGGCCGGCCGCGAGGGCCAGCTGCCCAGCACCGAGGCGGTGTCGGAGGCGCGTGCCAAGGTCGACTGGCGCCAGTTGCAGATCGCGCCCCAACAGATCACCCTGGGCGTGCCGGGCATGGCCGTCACGCTCAACGGCATTGCCCAGGGCTACGCCGCTGACCGGGTGCGCGCCACCTTGCGCGAGCACGGCATCGAGCATGCGTTGATCAACACCGGCGAGTGGGCGGCCATGGGTCGGCCCAATGCCCAGCGTGGCTGGGTGCTGGGCATTGCCAACCCGCGCGACGAATCGGCCCTGCTGACCCGGCTGGCCCTGGGGGGCCGTTGCATCGCCACCTCGGCCGACAACCAGACCCCCTTCAGTGCAGACCGTCGGCACCACCACATCTTCGACCCCCACACGGGTTACTCGCCCACCGGGCTGGCCGCCGTCACCGTGGCGGCCCCATCGTGTGCGCTGGCCGACGCCCTGACCAAGGTGATGTTCGTGGCCGGCTTCGAAGGCGCCCTGCAACTGGCGCCGCAGTGGGCGGTGGATGTGCTGGTGGTCGACAAGGCCGGCCGTTGGCAGGCCACGCCGGGGCTGGTGCAGGTGTGATTCAGCTGCTGTTGCAGCTGGCGGGGCTGCTTTCAGTGCGGCATCGTTCCCGAACTTCACCGCTTGGCGTCACCCCCAAAGGTATACGTCAGGCTGACCCACAGGGCGCGCGGTGCGGCCGGGGTGACGAATTGCTGGCTGGCCAGGGTGTAGACGCTGCGCAGGCCCGACATGCCGTAGGTGGCGTAGGGTTTGTTCAGGGCGTTGCTGAGTTGGGCGTTGAGTTGCAGCTCCGGGCTCAGGCGCCAGTGGGCATCGAGGTGGAGCACGCCGTAGCCAGGGACGGTGCCGCCCGGGGTCTGGTTGCTTTCATTGCCGTGCGCGACCTGCGAGCCGGCCAGGATCAGCTGGCTGCCCAGCAGCAGGCTGGGGCTGGCCTGCCAGGCGGCGCGCAGCTTCAGGGTCTGGCGGGCGATGCCCGGGATCCGGTTGCCGCTGGTCACGTGCTGGCCGCTGGCCGTGGTGAAGGCCGATCGGTAGCTGGCATCGACCCAGCCATAGTTGGCGGCCAGTGACAGGTCTTTGAGGCGGGTCTGCGCGCCCAGCTCCAGCCCGCGGCGCTCGGTGTTGCCCACGTTGGCGAAATAGCCCAGCGACGAGGAGGTGGCGATGAACTGGATGTCGTTGCTCAGCCGGGTGTCATAGACCGCCGCAGTCCAGTGCCCCTGGGGGCCGAAACTGCCACGTGCGCCCAGTTCGACCGTCTTGGCCACCACGGGCTGCAGGTCAGGATCGCCATTGAAGCCGGTGGGCAGCGCACAGGGGCTCTTCGGGTCGGCGCACGAGAGTTCGATCGAGGTGGGGGCTCGCATCGCTTCGCTGTACTGGCCGAACAGTCCGGTGCTGCGGTCCAGTTGGTAGTTGAAGCCGAACGAGGGGTTGAAGCGCTGGTAGTGGTGTTTGCCAAACAGGCTGTGCGACTCAGGCCCGGCCACGGCCCCGGCCGGGATGCCATTGGCCGAGCCCTTGACCCCGCTGGCGGTGCTGTTCGAATACTGGTAGGCCCCGAGGTAGGCCGGGTTGTAGTAGCTGATGCCGCTGACCGGGTCGGTCCAGCTGTAGCCGCCATCGTCGTTGAGGTACTGGTTGCTGACGCCGTTCTGGTTGAGAACGGTGGCATTGAAACTGCCGGCAGCCGACAGGCTCAGTCGCTCGCTGGCCTGCCAGGTGTTGCTCAGGTAAGTGCTGAGCTGGTGGGTGGTGGAGGCCAGGTTCACTGAACCCAGCACGTTGCTGCCCGTGAAGCTCAACGGGTTGCTGGCCGACGGCGCCTTGCCGTCGGCGGTGAAGCCGTAGGTCTGGTTGGGCGTTGGCACGGTCTGGTAGTCGAGCAGGCGGGCCAGGGTGCGGGTCTGGTCGTAGGTGATGCGGGCGCTGTCCCAGCTGGCGCCGATCTGCAGCGTGTTGTCACGGCCCAGGCGTTGCTGGAAGTCGGTCCATTGCACGCTGCCGCCCCAGGCGCGCTGCCGGGTCTGCGAGTCGACCACGCTGGTGTTGATGCTGCTGGTCCAGCGGGCAAAGCCCAGTGCCTGGGCTGCCGCCGAGGTGACGGCATTGGTGGCCGTGCCGCTGGGGGCCTTGTTGCTGCACTTGGGGCTGCCCCCTGACTGGGCCAGGCTGCCGTCGTCGTTGAGGCAGCCGTCGTCGAGTTCGGCATTGCTGTTCACATTGCGGCTGCGTCCCTGGCGCAGATAGAACTGGCCGCTGAGCTGCTGCTCATCGCTGAGCCAGTGGCTGCCTTTGAGGTTCGCCATGAACAGTTGGTTGGCGGTGCTGTCGGGCCAGGTGTAGGCCGCTGCCGGGTTGGCCATCATGTCCATGGGCAGGGCCTGGGTGCCGTTGAGCACGGTATCGGCCGCGGTGAGCGACAGCGCCAGCCGGGTCTTGCCGCCGTTGCCCTGCCAGCTGGTCTTGCCGAACAGCTGGCGCACCTCCGAGCTCGAGTGACTGCGAAAGCCCGCCTGCCTGTCCCAGTTGCCCGCGATGAAGTGGTCGGTGCCCAGCGTTTCATCGGCCCAGCCGGTCTCGAAGCGCAGCGCCTTGCGCTGGAACGAGCCACCCTGCGCGGTGATCGAACTGCCCGCGTTGTCCTTGCCGTTCTTGGTGTTGACCACCAGAGCCCCACCCAGGGTGTTGAGCCCGAACAGCGGGTTGGAGCCCGGCAGCACGTCCACCCCTGCGATGGCGTTCATGGGGATCAGGTCCCAGTTGACGATCGAGCCGAAGGGCTCGTTCACGCGCACGCCATCGAAGTAGACCGACAGGCCCACAGGCGCCCCCAGCAGGGACGAGGCCTGGAAGCCACGGTAGTTCACATCGCTCTGGTAGGGGCTGCCGCTGCCATTGCTCACGCTGACCGAGCCCAGGCTGTGGTTGAGCAGGTCGGCCAGGTTGCTTGCATCCAGGGTCGCGGCCTCTGGGCCGGTGATCTTCTGGGCGTTGGCAGGAAACTGCGTCAGGGGCACGCCGATGCCGTCAATCGGCGTGCTGCTCACCACATCGACGGTGCTCAGCTGGGCCACCTCCACCGTGTCGGTGGCCCAGGCCAGAGATTGAAATCCCAGGGCGCACAGGGCTGAAGCCAGGACGTTCAGGCGCCGCGGGCGGTCGGCTTGATGAGGGGTTGGGGGCGGGCGCAAGGTGTTCACGACGGATCTCTTGTTGGGGGCCTGGTGCGCTCGAAGCTTGAGAGGCCGTGAGCGCCAGGCGGGTTGTCTCCAGGGCTGAAAGTTAGCCTCTTGGGCTGTTGCGGCCCAGGGAAAAATTCCCTCGCTGCTCGCGGGCCGGGCTCAGACGGCGCCGCGCATCACGGCGTTGGAAATCAGACCTTGCTGCAGCGCCAGGTGCACCAGGCCGGCGGAGGTGCTGACCTGCAGCTTTTCCTTCACCAGGGTCTGCACATTGGCCACCGTCTTGGGGCTGAGCTTGAGCAGCTCGGCGCATTGCGCAGCGCTGCGCCCTTCGGCCAGCAGTCGGAACACGCTGAACTCGCGCGGGCTCAGGCTGGCGAGCTGGTCGTCGCAGGGCGCAGCTTCGCGCAGCAGGTGGGGTGGCAGGTCGGGGCTCAGGTAGCGCTGGCCCTGGCGCAGCGCTCGCACCGCCGCGATCAGGCTTTCGGGCTCGGCGTTCTTGCTGACAAAGCCGCGAGCGCCTTCTTGCAGGGCGCGTCGCACCACATGGGGCGAGTCGTGCATGCTGAACACCAGCACATCGGCATCGGGCTGGCGGGCGCGCATGTGGCGCAGTGCATCCAGGCCGCTGGCACCGGGCAGCGAGAGGTCGGTGATGCAGAGGTCGGGCTGCTCGCGCACAAAGGCGGCATAGCCGCTGTCGGCATCGGCGCATTCGGCCACCACGCGCAAGTCGCTTTCCTGCTCCAGCAGGCGGCGGTAGCCGGCGCGCACCACGGGGTGGTCGTCGATGAGCAGGATGCGGATCATGCGGCGCGCTCCGCGGGCAATGTGACCTGGATGCGCAGCCCGCCCGTGGCCGCGCTGTCGAATTTCAACTGGCCTTGCAGAGCGGCCACGCGCTCGCGCATGCCAGCCAGGCCGAAGCCTGTGCGAGGTGGGGCCGAGGCTTCATCGTTGGCCGCGCCGGGCAGGCCGCAGCCGTTGTCTTCGATCTGCAGCTGCAAGGGCTGGCCGGGCCATTGGGCTGCCTGCAGGTTCACGCAGGCTTCGTCGGCCCCGGCATGGCGGGCGATGTTGGTCAGGCCCTCCTGCACCAGGCGGAACAGGGTCACGGCCACGGCATCGTCGAGCGGCTGCTCGGGCAGTTGGGTGTGCAGCCGGCAGGTCACGCCGGTCTGCGCCTCCCAGCCTTCACACAGCTCATGCAAGGCATCCTCCAGGCCCAGGCTGTCCAGGCTGTGCGGGCGCAGGCGCACCAGCAGCCCACGCACCAGGCCGTACAGGTGTTCGGCGTTGCGGGCAATGCGCTGCGCGCCCTGGCGCACGGCCTCGGGGGCCTCGGGCCGGTTCATCAGCCGGGCTTCGATGCGGATGGCGGTGCAGCCCTGGCCGAATTCATCGTGCAATTCTCGGGCCAGGCTGCGTCGCTCTGCCTCCTGCACGCGGATCAATTGGCGTGCCAGGTGCTGGTTCTGGGTCAGCAGCTCGGCAATGCGCTGCTCGGCCGCTTGACGCTCGGCCAGCATGGCGCGCAGCTCACGCAGTCGCCGTCCGGCAAACCACACCAGGCCCAGCGACAGCAGCAGCAGGCCCATCGGCCATTCGTCCAGCTGCCATCGCTCGTGGCGTTCGGCAAAGCGAGAAAAGTGCTCGAACCAGTTGCCGTGCACCGAGACGGCCCAGCCCAGCAGCACGCACGCACCCATGCCCAGCAGGTCGCCTTGCCAGCTTGGGTGCAGATGGGGGGAGGGACCTTGGCCTGGCATGCAGCGGCTCCTTCAGGCGTTGGGGGCGACCAGGCCCTGGCGCTCGGCCTGCCGGCGCTCGAGGGCATAAGCCTGGGCCATGGCCCGGCCGTAGTCGGCCGGCCCCAGGTAGGCAGGCTCCTGGTCGTACTTGGCCAGCTCGGCGAGGTGGCGGGGGTGGAACAGCGCTGCCTTGAAGGCCGCATGCAGGCGTTGCACCAGCTCGGGCGCCAGGCCGCGCGGGCCCACCAGGCCGTACGGTGAGGTGGCCACGATGGGGTAGCCCAGTTCCTTGAGTGTGGGCACTTGGGGCCAGCGTCGGGTGCGGGTGTCACCGAAGGTGACCAGCAGGCGCAGGCGGCCGCTGTCCACATAGGGCGCGAAGCCGTTCGAATTGACGCCCACCATCACCTGGCCCGAGGCCACGGCCAGCATCTGCTCGGCCGTCCCCTTGTAGGGCACGTGGATGTAGCGCAGGCCCTGGTCGGTCAGCAGTTCCTCCATCACGACGTGCGGGGTGGTGCCGTTGCCATTCGTGGCCACCGAGAGCTCGCCCGGGTGCTTGCGTGCGAAGTCGAGCAGGTCACCCAGATGGCGCAGAGGGCTGTCGCTGGCCACCAGGATGCCGAAGGTGACGCCGCTGATCTGCAGCAGCGGCGTGGTGTCGCGGACCGGGTCCCAGGCCACCTTCTGCAAGAACGGGATGCGAAAGACCGGCTGCGGCATCTGGGCCAGCACGCTGCCATCGGCCGGGGCCTGTTGCAGCAGGGGCATGGCCAGGCTGCCCCCGGCGCCGGGCCGGTTTTCGATGATGATCTTCTGGCCCATTTGCTGGCCGGCCAGCTCAGCCAGCATGCGCAGGGTGACGTCGGTGGCGCCGCCGGCGGGCCAAGGCACGACGAGCGTGATCACGCCAGAGTTGCCGGGCTGGGCCTGGGCGCTTCGGCTGCCCAGCAGCGGGACCAGCGCGGTCAGCAGGGCCTGGCGACGGGAGAGGGCGGCGCGGCGCTGGCTCATGCGCCCCCCCCGCGCTTGCTGAGCGCGCCGAAACCGCGCTGCGGGTCGTAGCCCCAGCAGGCCAGCGCGAAGCACAGCGCCCCGGTACCCAGCACCACCCAGGGCGAGGCGCCCGCGTCCTGGCCGTAGAAGGCAAAGCGGATCCACTCGACGGCATGGGTGAAGGGATTGAAGCGCGCCACCTGGTAGACCCATTCGGCCCCCGACTCCTGCAGCTTCCACATCGGGTAGAGGGCGGTGGACATGAAGTACATCGGGAAGATGACGAAGTTCATGGTGCCGGCAAAGTTCTCGAGCTGTTTGATGTGCACGCTCAGCAGCAGCCCCAAGGCCCCGAGCATCAGGGCGGCACTGCAGCCGGCCAGCAGCACGGCCGGCAATTGCGTGCCCCACAAGGGCAGCGGTGTGCCCAGGGCCCAGGCGATCAGCACGAAGCACAGGGCCTGCAGCAGCGACAGCGCTGCGGTGGCGGTCAGCTTGCAGGCCAGCACCCAGGCCCTGGGCAGCGGGGCCACCAGCAGCAGACGCATCAGGCCCATTTCGCGGTCATACACCATGGCCAGCGACGACTGCATGCCGTTGAACAGCATCACCATCCCGATCAGGCCGGGGGCGATGTAGACGTCGTAGGGGATGTAGGTGGAGTAGGGCTCGACAATGGAGACCCCGAACACATTTCGGAAGCCCGCGGCAAACACCGCCAGCCACAGCAATGGTCGCACCAGGGCCGAGGCCAGGCGCCCGCGCTGGCGCGAGAACTTCAGCAGCTCACGCCAGACGATGGCGCGCATGGCCTGCCACAGATGGCGCAGCGACAGGTTCATGGCTGCACCTTGCAGAGCTTCTCGGGCTCGTCGGCACCGAGGGTGTCGAGCACATTGCGCGGGTGCAGCACGCCCTCGGCCGGGGCCTGGGCCTGCACGCCCTGGCCGTCGCTGAGCAGCAGCGGCTGGCGCAGTTGCCGGTCCCAAGGGCGGAACTGCAGGGCCACGCCCTTGGCGCCGTCCACATGGACGGTGCCCAGGGCCTGGCGCAGGGCCTGGGGGTCGGCCTGGCGCAGTGTGAGCGCCGCATTGGCCAGGGCGCGGCCTGCCACCCAGCCGGCCCAGTCGGTGGCCTGCATGGCCCGCCCGGTGGCTTTTTGAAAGCGGCGCGACAGTTGCGGCGCGCCATAGCGTTCGTACTGGGCCTGCCATTCCAGGGCCACCACGCCGCCATCGCCCACCACCGGGCGCGGGCTGGCGGTGCTGAAGGGCAGGCTGCGGGCGAACTCGCCTTCGCTGTCCACCACCCAGACCACGTCATAGCCCAGGCCACCGGTCAGCAGCAGGGGGTTGGCGAGTTGTCGCTCGCGCGGATCGGTGGACAGTTTGAAGGGCCGTTGCGCCACCAGTTTGAGGCCATAGCGCAGGATCGCCTGTTGAGCCACCTGGCTGCGCGCGGCGTCGTCCGGGGCATTGCCACTGAGCAGCAGCACCTGGCTCCATTTGCGGCTGGCCAGGGCCTGGGCCAGGGCGTCGGCGCGCATGCGTTCGCTGGCGATCAGGTGGAACAGATGGGGTTGGCAGCCGCGTTCGCGCAGGGCCTGTTCGCGTGCACCCAGGTTGAGCACCGGCAGTTTGACCGAGCCCGTCACAGCGCTCACCCAGTCGGCGGGCAGGTCGAGCAGCAGGGCGTGGGCACCGGCCTTCTCGGCTCGGCGGGCGGCTTCGCGGGCGGCGTCCAGGCTGGGGCTGGATTCGGTCTGCAGCTGGAGTGTGGTCTGGGCTGCCTGGGTTTCGAACTGGGCGTCTTCCAGGCCGAGGGCAATGGCTGCCTTCAGCGAGCCGCCGCTGTGGCCGGGGTAGGCACGCTCGAGTGGCTGGCGCTGCCAGGCCGGCGGATCGGCTTGTTCGATCAGGGTGAGCTTCCAGGCTGCAGCGTGGGTGCCGGTGGCCGCCAGGGCGAGTGCGCTGGCGAGCAAGGCGGTGTGCAGTGCGGCGCGCATCAGTACAGCACCACGGTGTGGGGCACGCGCCCGACGGGCACGCTCTTCAGGGCCCGGGCGGCCTTCACGTCGACCACGGTGAGATCGTCCGACAGGCCATTGACCACATACAGGCGCGATTCATCCTGGCTCAGTGCCAGGCCCCAGGCGCGCCGGCCCACCAGCACCCGCTCGGTGATCTGCCGCCGCGCCACGTCGATGAAGGCCACGTGGTTGGCCCGCCCCATGGCCACGTAGGCATGCTGGCCGTCGCTGCTGATCAGCAGACCCACCGGGGTGATGTCGCTGGGGCGTGCGCCTTTCAGATCCAGCGTCAGGGTGTGGATGAGCTTTTGCTCGGCGGTCGAGATGATGCTGATGCTCGCGCCCAACTCGTTGCTGACCCAGAGCTCTTTGCCGTCCGGGGTCAGGGCCATGCGGCGCGGGCGCGAGCCCACGGCGATGGTCTTGACCAGCTTCCGGCTGGCGGTGTCGATCACGTGAACGCTGTTGGCCACCTCGGAGGTGACATAGACGGTCTTGCCATCGGCCGAGAGCTTCACGCCTTCGGGCTCGCGGCCGACCGGGACGCTGGCCACCCTCCTGCGGCTGGCCAGGTCGACGATGCTGAGGGCCGCGTCATCTTCGTTGGAGACATACAAGGTACGACCGTCGGGCGAGAGGTCGAAGATCTCGGGGTCTTCGCTCAGTGGCACATGCTCGACCGACTTGAGGCTGTGCAGGTCGATCACGTCGGCCGCCGCACTGTCGCTGCAGGCGACCAGCAGTTGCTGCCGGTTGGCGCTGAGCTGCATGTGGCGCGGGCGCTTGCAGGTCGGGATCGGCGCCTGCAATTGCAGGTCGGCCAGGCGGATGACGGTGATGGCGTTGTCCTTTTCGCTGGACACCAGGGCCAGGGTCTGTGCGAAGGCCGCGCCGTGCAGCAGCCCGGTCAAGGCCAGGGCGGCAAGACATCGGAGAGAGGAAGTCATGGGGAGGGGCATGGCGTCTGTGTGGCAGGGGCGTAGCGGCGTTCAGCCGCGGGCGGCGGTGCGCCGGATGAAGCCGGCCTCCAGGGTGTCGGCGCCCAGGGCCAGGGTGACCTCGGCCGGGCTGCCGTCGGCCACCAGGCGGCCCTGGTGCAGCACCAGCACGCGGTCGGCCTGGGCGGCTTCCTCGACCCAGTGGGTGGCCCACAGCACGCAGGTACCGCGCTGGGCCACATCCTGGCGCACGGTGCGCAGCAGGTCATGGCGCGAAGGTGGGTCCAGGCCCACAGTGGCCTCGTCCATCAGCAGCAGGCCCGGGCGGTGCAGCAGGGCGCGCACGAGCTCGACCTTGCGCCGGGTGCCGCCCGAGAGCTCGCGCACCGGGCGGTCCAGGTCTTTGTCCAGGCCGATGCCGGGCGCGTCGTTCGCGATGCGTTCACGGCATTCGGTGCGCGGCAGGCCATGCAGATCGCCGTGGAACAGCAGGTTCTGGCGCACCGTCAGGTCCAGGTCGAGCGATTGCTGCTGGAACACCACGCCGATGCGGGCCAGGGCGCGTGGTGCGGCATGACGCAGGTCCAGGCCGTCCACCACGATCTCGCCTTGGTCGGGCGTGAACAGACCTGTGAGCAGTTGAAACAGGGTCGACTTGCCCGCCCCGTTGGGCCCCAGCAGCACGCAGAACTGGCCACGGCCCAGCGCCAGCCCCAGTTGCTGGACAGCCGGGCGGGGGCCGTAGCTTTTGCTGAGGTGGCGAACAGAGAGCATGGTGGGTGGTTGGAATGGTGGGCGCAGTCGCCCACAGTTCTGCAAAGCCCGTGCCGAAACGCCCGCTGAGGCGGGCTTCTAGGGGTTTTCAAGGAGGTTCAGTGTGCTCTGGCGCAGTGGCATGCTGCGTCGGGGGGGCCGAGGCAGGAGACCGGCGGTTTGGCGGGTGTTCCGCGCGGGTGGCACAGCGCCAGGCTTGGACACCGGTGCGCCATCGGTGTCACATCAGGCCCTGGTTTACCCCAGGGCTGCCGGTTTCAGCTCGGGCGGTCGCCTACGGCCTTGAGCTTGCGGTAGATGGTGTTTCGGCTGATATTGAGGCGCTTGGCGGCCTCGGTGACATTGCCGTTGCAGGCAGCCAGGGTCTGGCGGATGGTGCTGAGCTTGAGTTCGTGCAGCACCTCACCGAGCGAGGTGGTGTCGTGGCTGCCGGCAGGGGTGGGCGTGCAGGGTGCGGCTGCAGCGCTTCGACCGGTCTGGTTTGGCTGGCCTGGGTGACGGGCACCGACCAGGTCTTCCAGGAAGTCCATGGGCAGGTGCACCCGGGTGATCTCGCGGTCGGTGCCGGCCATCACGCAGGCGGTGCGCAGCACATTGTGCAATTGACGCAGGTTGCCGGGCCAGGCGTAGGCCTCAAACTCGCTCAGCAGTTCTTCGCTGATGCTCAGCGTGTGCTGCGGCGAGAGTTGGCTGATCAGGCGTCGGCAGACTGCGCGCAGGTCGGTGCGTTCGCTCAGACGGGGCAGGCGCACCGCCAGGCCGTTGATGCGGTAGTACAGGTCTTCGCGGAACTCGCCGCGTTCGATCATCTCGCGCAGGTTGCGGTGGGTGGCGCAGACCAGGTTGATGTCCACATCATGGGCCTTCTGCCCACCCAGCGGCACCACCTTGCGCTCCTGCAGCACGCGCAGCAGGCGGGCCTGCAGCGACAGCGGCATGTCGCCGATCTCGTCCAGGAACAAGGTGCCGCCATGGGCCTGCAACAGCTTGCCAGCCGAGCCGCGGCGCTTGGCGCCGGTGAAGGCGCCTTCCTCGTAGCCGAACAGCTCGGATTCGATCAAGGTCTCAGGAATGGAGGCGCAGTTCACGGCCACGAAGGCCTGTTCCTTGCGCTGGCTGGCGCCGTGCAGGGCCGAGGCCAACACCTCTTTGCCGGTGCCGGTCTCGCCGAGGATCAGGATCGGGATGTCGCGATCGAGCACCCGCCGAACCTGGTCGACCACCTGGGCCAGCCGGGCGTCGCCTCGGGCCAGTTCGCTCAGATCGGGGGCATGGCGCGCACTGGTGGTCGCGCGTGGGGCCACGGGCGTCGCCTCCGGTGCGGGACTGGCGGAGGCCGTGTGGACGCGGGCCTCGCTCGCGCGGGTCTGGCCAAAATGGAATTGCTGGCCCAGCGAGGCATCGTTGCATTGGGCCCGGGCATACAGCGTGCGGCCATCGGGCAGGCGCATCTGCAGGGGGGCCATGGTGTGGCTGCGCAATCGGTCCATGAGGGCACCGAAATCCATGCCGAAGACCACGCGCACACCTTGGATGCGGGCGGCCGCGCTGCTGGTGCCCAGCAACTGCAGACCGGCGCGGTTGATGCCGAGGATCTTGCCGTCAGGGCCCAGCGCAAGCACGCCCTCGACCATGGTGCCGATGAGCTCGGGGCGGAAATGGAAGTGCAGGCGCAGGTTGCGGCTGAAGTTGTCGCAGAACCAGTAGTTCTCGATCGTTCGAGCCGCCACCCGCACCAGCGCCATGGTGTGGGGGTGGAAGCTGTTGTGCTCGCCGGTCACGTCGAGCACGCCGATCACGCTGCCGGAGTGGTCCATGATGGGTGATGCCGAGCAGGTGAGCACGTGGTTGGACTGGATGTAGTGCTCGTTGGCGTGGACGAAGATGTCGCGTTCGGTGACCAGCGCTGTCCCCACGGCATTCGTGCCTTTGGCCGCCTCGGACCAACTGACCCCGGGGCGCAGTGCCACCCGTTCGGCGAAATCGACCGAGCCGCTGTGGCCCGCCGACATCAGGATGGTGCCCTTGTCGTCGGCCAGGCAGACGATGTTGCCGGTGCCGCTGACTTGCTCCAGCAGCATCTCCATCACCGGCAAGGCCTGGGCCTGCAGCCGGGCGCAGCGCTCCTGGGCCAGCTTGAAGTCGGCCAGGGTTTCCATCGTGTAGTCGATGTGGTCGCGCGGATTGAGCCCCAGCTCCAGGCAGCGGTCGTGCGAATCGCGGATGACGTTCTCATGAGGCTCGGCCAGGGTGGCCAGCTCGCTGTTCATCGTGGCGCGCACAGGTGCGAAGCTGCGCAGCTCGTGAGGCACAAGGGGTTTCATCGCGTTTGTCTCCTGCAGCCCTGGGGGCTGTCATTTCTCGTATTTCAACTCGCTCGAGAGGGTCGGCTAGCAAGTCCTGGTCCAGCGTCACAGATTGGAGCAACGGCCTGCCACGCTATAGCGCAGCCGGCAGGCTGTCATGCGGAGTTGCCCCAGGGACCGGGGGAGGGTACGGGTCTTGGCATGCGCTTTGCTGACAAGCGCACATTGCTTTTCAACAAAAACCGGAGACACCATGACACCGACTTCCTTCTTCCGCCGCCCTTTGTTGTGGGCCGGGGCCCTGCTGCTGTCCCTGAGCAGTCTGGCGCATGCCCATGGCGATGTGACGCCGCAGGCGATCGATACCGGCAATCTGCCCAAATTGGGCGACGAGTGGCGGGTCGACAACCCTTACAGCAAGAACCCTGAGGCGATCCGCATCGGATCCTCGGGCTTCAACCAGAACTGCGCCCGCTGCCATGGTCTGGAGGCGATCTCTGGCGGCATCGCGCCCGATCTGCGCCATCTCGACGACGACTGTGCCGGCCTGCGCGACGCCAAGAAGCAGGCTGCCTGCGTGCGTGATGTGAACGATTGGTTCATCGGCCACTTCCGCCATGGGGTGACGCGCAATGGCGCGGTCTACATGCCGGGCTTTGAAGGCATCTTGTCGCAAGAGGCGGCCTGGGCCATCAAGACCTACCTCGAGTCGCTGCGCGTCAAGCCGCTGGCGGAGGCCAAGTGATTGCCCGCCGCAGCCTGCTGAAGGCTTCGACCGCCTTGGCGGCCGCCCCACTGGCTTGGCCGGCCCGGGCGCAGGAGGAGTCCGCCTGGGCGCGCATCCAGGCGCGCGGGGTGCTGTCGGTGGCGATCTACAACGACAACCCGCCCTTCAACGTCAAGGGGCGCGGAATCGATGTCGAGTTGGCGCGTTTGCTGGCCACCCAGCTGGGGCTCAAGCTGAACCTGCTGCCGTTCGACGCCGACGAGAAGATGGGCGACGACCTGCGCAACATGGTCTGGAAAGGACATTACCTGGGTTATGGCCCGGCCGATGTGATGCTGCATGTGCCGGTGGACAAGCCCTTGATGGACTCCGAGCGTCAGGTGCTGATCTTCGGGCCCTACTACCGCGAGCGGGTGGTGATGGCGCGGCGACTGGACCGGCTGCCCGACCTTGAAAGCCTGGCCGCCCTCAAGGGGCACAAAGTGGCCGTGGCCGGGCAATCGCTGGCCGGCTGGCTGTTGATCGGTGCCGATCAGGGGGCCTACCGCGAGCAACTGACCACCCATCTCCCTGATGGCGTGGCAGCGGCTCGCCTGCTGCAGTCCGGCGAGGTGGATGCGGCAGCCGGCCAGGCCTCGGAGCTGTACTCGGTGCTGGGCGACGACAAGCGCTTCTTCATCGAGGCCCTGCCCATGCCCCGGGCGCCGCGTGACGGCTGGGCGGTGGGCATGGCGGTCAAGAAGCAGTCGGTGGAACTGGCGCAGGCATTGCAGGCGTCGCTCAATGCGGTGGTCGCCGACGGGCGGCTGGCCAAGGCCTTTGCCGCAGCCCAGGTGCCCTGGCAGGCGCCCTGAGACCGGGTGTCACTCGCTTCCGTCTGTAGCGTTCCAAAAAGTGACAGTCCTGCGCCGCTCCGGGTTTGTCCCGGGGCGGCGGGCGCTTTCGGCGCCTGATCAGGGCAGGTTCAGGATCCAGCCGACCAGCTTCTGCGCATCGGCCTGGCTGATGGCCACGGCATTGGGTGGCATGGCCAGGCCGCTGGCCTGACCTTTCCAATGGCTGTTGTAGGGGTTGGATCCCTGCATCACGGTCTGCACCAAAGCCTCTTTGGCCTGGGCCTGACCCTGGTACTTGCGAGCCACGTCCTGCCAGTTCGGGCCGATGGGCTTGCTGCCGTCGGCGGCCTTGGCGCCGGATTCGATGTGGTGGCAGGTCAGGCAGCCGCTGCCCAGGGCCAAGGCCCTCATCTGGGCATCAAGGGTGGCGTCGGCCTGCGCGGCCTGGGCGCCCAGCAGCAGGCTGCTGAGCAGCACGGTGGTTTTGAAAGACATGGTCCATCTCCTGGTCGTTGATCGGTGCGGGACACCCCGCGAGGCTCGGTGTGCCAGGGCTGTGACACTTGGTGACACTTCGCGGGGGCTGAGCACTTCCGGGGCAAATTCCATGCCTTTGACGGGGTTTTTGGGCAGGTCGTCGCCGGTGTTTGCGCTGCATCAAAAGCACTGCGGACGGACTGATGGGTGCTGAGCCGGGTCGGGGCTGCAGGCCAGTGGGGGCCGTGCTAAAGTGATCCGCTCCCGGGGGGGCACCCGGTGCGGATGGCGCGCCTCACCCCCCGGCGTCTGACGGAGACACAACATGCCCGGACTCTTGCCCCAGGTGGACCCCGATGGTCTGCTCGAATTCTCGGTGGTCTACACCGACCGCGCGCTCAACCACATGTCGGCGCGCTTCCGTCGCGTCATGCTCGACATCGGCGACATGCTCAAGGATGTCTATGGTGCCCACAGTGCCGTCCTGGTGCCCGGCAGCGGCACCTTCGGCATGGAGTCGGTGGCCCGTCAGTTCGCCGGTGGTCAGAAGGTACTGATCCTGCGCAATGGCTGGTTCAGCTTCCGCTGGTCCCAGATCCTCGAGATGGGCGCCATCACGCCAAATGTCACGGTGCTCAAGGCCCGTCGCGTGGGCCCCGGCTCCCAGGCACCCTGGGCCCCGGCCCCCATCGACGAGGTGCTCGCCACCATCCGCGCCGAAAAGCCGGCGGTGGTGTTCGCCCCGCACGTCGAGACCGCCTCGGGCATGATCTTGCCCGACGACTACCTGCGCAGCGTGGCCGAGGCCGTGCACGAGGTGGGCGGCCTCTTCGTGCTCGACTGCATCGCCTCGGGCGCGGTCTGGGTCAACATGCGCGACACCGGTGTGGACGTGCTGATCTCGGCACCGCAAAAGGGCTGGAGCAGCTCGCCGGCCTGCGCCATGGTGATGATGTCCGAGCGCGCCCGCCAGGCCATCGACGGCACCACCAGCAGCAGCTTTGCCTGCGACCTGAAAAAGTGGCTGCAGATCACCGAGAGCTACGAAAACGGCAGCCATGCCTACCACACCACCATGCCCACCGATGCCCTGGTGCGTCTGCGCGACACCATGAAGGAGACCCAGGCCCTGGGCTTTGCCCGCATGCGCGAAGCGCAATGGGCGCTGGGCCGCGCGGTGCGCACCCTGTTCGAGTCGCGCGGCATCCCCAGCGTGGCCGCACCGGGTTTCCAGGCCCCGGGCGTGGTGGTCAGCTACACCGAAGACCCCGACATCCAGTCGAGCAAGAAGTTCGCTGGCGCTGGCCTGCAGACCGCCGCCGGCGTGCCACTGCAATGCGATGAGGGCACCGACTTCCGCACCTTCCGCATCGGCCTGTTCGGCCTCGAGAAGTGGCAGAACATCGAGCGCACCGTCGGCCACCTGGCCGCCGCCCTCGACCAGGTGGGCTACCCCGCCCGCGAACCCGTCGCCGCCTGAGGCCCGTGGCGATTGTGATCCTGGCGTTGCCGGGCCGCAGGTATAGACCCTCTCAGGGGCTCGATGGCTTCAAACCAGGGCCTTACCCAGCCATCTGCCACTGAGCGCTGCATCTGAAGAAGCGGTGCCTCACCGTTCAAGAGGCTGCGGAGCAAGCCACGCCAGCAGACACCGCGGAGCTGGCTTTGCCAGGCCGCTGGTGTCGTCCCCCTGGGGGCTGAGCCCTGCGGCTCCAGGCCTGCCTGCGCAGGGCTGGACAGGGCGAAGAGCGTCCGCGTCTCGCGGCCGCACGATGGCGCCGAAGGCGACTCAGGGGGGGTCAAAATCTCTCTAGTTCCGGGTGCTTGATCTTCCCGCCCCGCACCAGCTCCTTGCCGTATTCGGCACAGCGGTGCTTGCTCGGGATCACCTTGCCCGGGTTGAGCAGGCCACGCGGGTCGAAGGCGCGCTTCACGCCCAGCATCTGCTCGCGCTCTTCGGCGCTGAACTGCACGCACATGCTGTTGAGTTTCTCCACCCCCACACCGTGCTCGCCGGTCACGGTGCCACCCATGGCGACGCTGGTCTCCAGGATCTCGGCACCGAACAGCTCGCAGCGGTGCAGTTGATCGGGGTCGTTGGCATCGAACAGGATCAGCGGGTGCAGGTTGCCATCGCCGGCGTGGAACACGTTCGCGCAGCGCAGCTGGTACTTCTTTTCCATCTCGCTGATGGCCAGCAGGATGTCGGCCAGTCGCTTGCGCGGGATGGTCGAGTCCATGCACATGTAGTCGGGGCTGATGCGGCCGCTGGCCGGGAAGGCGTTCTTGCGACCGCTCCAGAAGCGCAGGCGCTCGCCCTCGTCGCGGCTCACCGCGATGGCCGTGGCGCCGCAGCGGCGCAGCACCTCGCTCATGCGGCCGATCTCTTCCTCGACCTCTTCGGGGGTGCCGTCGCTCTCACACAGCAGGATGGCTTCGGCATCGAGGTCGTAGCCCGCGTGCACGAAGTCTTCCACTGCGGCGGTCATGGGCTTGTCCATCATCTCCAGGCCGGCCGGGATGATGCCGGCGGCGATCACTTCGGCCACCGCGTCACCGGCTTTGCGCATGTCGTCAAAGCTGGCCATGATGCAGCGCGCGAGTTGCGGTTTGGGCACCAGCTTCACCGTCACCTCGGTGGTCACGGCCAACATGCCTTCGCTGCCGAT
>RXJO01000252.1:0-1185 GCA_003987795.1 Curvibacter sp. | reverse complement strand
CAGGTCCAGGCCCGGGCAGTCCAGGGCCTCGCTGCCGAACTCGACCGCTTCGCCGGCCATGGTGAAGCCGCGCACCTTGAGCACGTTGTGCACGGTCAGGCCGTATTTCAGGCAGTGCACGCCGCCCGAATTCTCGGCCACATTGCCGCCGATGGTGCAGGCGATCTGGCTGCTGGGGTCGGGTGCGTAGTAAAGGCCGAAGGGGGCAGCGGCTTCGCTGATGGCCAGGTTGCGCACACCGCCCTGGACCACGGCCGTGCGGCTGGCCGGGTCGATGCGCACGATCTGGTTGAACTTGGCCAGCGACATCGTGACCCCCATCTTGTGGGGCATGGCGCCGCCCGACAGGCCGGTGCCGGCCCCGCGGGCCACCACGGGCACCTGAAGTTCGTGACAGGCCTGCAGCACGGCCTGCACTTCGTCTTCGGTCTCGGGCAGGGCCACCACCAGCGGGCGCTCGCGGTAGGCCGTCAGGCCGTCGCACTCGTAGGGCACGGTGTCTTCGTTGTGCCACAGCAGGGCATGGGCGGGCAGCACGGCCTGCAGGGCCGCCACCACCTGGGCCTGGCGCTCGGCGCGGTGGCGGTGGTCGGTGGTCGGCGCGGACAAGGTGGCGTTCATGGCGTGAATCCGGACGGTTTCTGGAGGGCGGCCTGCCGGTCGGCCAGGGCCGGCGGCAGGAGCCGGTAATTTAAGCCCAAACAGCCCGGGCAGGCCATGAAGTTTCTTTCAGCAATGCGTGAAGAAAATGCCCCCGGTCAGCGGACTGGCAGGGGGCCTGAGGGGAGGGCGGGTGACAAGTGGCTGGCCAGCGGGCGGCAAGCTGGCCACATGGGGCGCCCGCGGACTCAGCTCACGGTGTCAGCTTCACGCTGTGGCGGCTGCAGCGCCTGTCGAGGCTGTGGTCGCTGTCGAGGTGGCGCCGCTGTCAGCGCCGGCCTGGTTGGCGCCCGGGCTTGTGGTGGCCGTGGTCGGCGCGGCCTTGGCGGCGGCTGCGGTGCGGCTGCGGGGCCGGGCAGGTCGTTTGGTCGGGGCTGTGCCTGGCGCTGCCTGCGTGGCCGAATCCTCCGGGCTGCTGCGCTTGGCGGCCGGGCGGGCACTGCGGCTGGTCGGGGTGGCCTTGGCGGAGGGGGCGGTGGCCTTGTCGGCCGTGGCGGTGGTGCGGCGGGCGGCGGCCGGCCGTGG
>RXJO01000281.1 GCA_003987795.1 Curvibacter sp. | reverse complement strand
AGGACGGAACTGGAGCAGTACCCCATGAGCGCAGTGGTCGAGGTGAAAGGCTCCGCCGAGGTGCGCGCAGCGGACAAGACCATCACCGCGCTGGCGACCAATGGGCTGTACCGCACCGACCATCACTTGGCCATTGCACAAGGCCAGGCCAAGGATGGCCGCGACCCGCATGAAGTGGTTGCGGCCCATGTCCGCCGCCTTGAAGCCCTGCGCCGAGCGGGCATCGTGGAGCGCGTCGCTGAGGGACTATGGAAGGTGCCCGGTGACTTGCCTGAGCGTGGCCGCCAGTACGACGCGCAGCGCCTGGGCGGCGTGGCCGTGGAGCTGAAATCGCACCTGCCCATCGAGCGGCAGGCCCGCGTGATCGGTGCCACCTGGCTGGATCAGCAGTTGATCGGCGGCGGCTCCGGTCTGGGTGACCTGGGCTTTGGCGGCGAGGCCAAGCAGGCGCTACAGCAGCGCGCCGATTTCCTGGCCGAACAGGGACTGGCCGAGCGGCGCGGCCAGCGCGTGATCCTGGCGCGCAATCTGCTGGGCGCGTTGCGCAATCGGGAAGTGGCGCAGGCCGCGAAGGACATTGCCGCTGATACGGGCTTGGAGCATCGTCCGGTAGCTGAGGGGCAGCGCGTGGCGGGTATCTACCGCCGCAGCCTCATGCTGGCCAGCGGGCGCTACGCGATGCTGGATGACGGTATGGGGTTCAGCCTGGTGCCGTGGAAGCCGGTCATCGAACAACGACTCGGCATGCTGATTTCTGCACAGATACATGGTGGCACTGTATCCTGGCAAATCCGACGCCAGTTGGGTTTATCCATTACCTGACGCCAACGGCAATTGAACTCCACCAACTGGATGCGTCTACAACCGTTCAGCGTCCGGTAAACTGAGGCACTCGCTTTGCGACGAACGCGTGGACCGCTTCCAGCGAATCCGTGGTTTTCGAGGCCCGATTCATTTCGGCCGCCTCTAACCTCAATGAGGTCACCAGACCGCTCTCGAAGGCAGCAAGTTGCAGGCGCTTGGCGCCCGCATAACCATGCGTAGGACCGGTCGAGAATTGCACCGTCATGCGCTGCGCTTCGTCCAGCAGGCTCTCGCCCGGAACTACTTTCTCGACCAATCCCCAGGCCAAGGCTTCATCCGAACCGACCACGCGGTTGGTCAGGATCATGTCGCGTGCGCGTCGTCCGCCCACTGCGCGCGGCAGGAGCCAGCTGATGCCGAAATCCCCCGCGTATCCAAGGCCGGTGTGGGCCGCCACGAATTTCGTCCCACTTGCGGCAATCAGGTAGTCAGAGGCCAATGCTAGTCCGAGGCCGCCTCCAGCGACCGCGCCTTGTACGGCGCAGACCACCGGGAATGGCAGGCTGGCGAATTGAGGAATCATGCGTTCGACCACCCTCAATTCGTCATCGACCAAGGTAGACAACGCTTCGCCTGCTGCCGCCATTTCGTCGATGTCGCCGCCGCAACTGAACATCCGGCCCTCGCCGCGCAGCAGCAAAGCGCGAATCGAGCCGTCACGTTCGACGTCTGCAATGACGCCAGCTAGCACGTTGACGACAGACGTGCTCAGCGCATTCTTTTTCTGAGGCGCATTGAGTGTGATGGTCGCAACAGCACCATGCTTTTCGAGAATGACAGAATTTTCGGACATGACGCTTCCTGATGGGCCAAGATTTCAGGCGTCAGCGCGGCGCCATGCGAATAGCGCCATCCACCCGAATGGACTCGGCGTTCATGTAGCCGCAGGTGACGAGAAACTCGACGGCCTGCGCGAATTCATCGGGATCGCCCAAACGCTTGGGAAAGGGCACGCTGGCCGCCAGCGCCTGCTTGACGTTGTCCGGCAGGCCCAGCAGCAATGGTGTTCCGAAGATCCCCGGCATGATGGTGTTGACCCGGATCCCTTCGTCCATCATGTCGCGCGCAATCGGCAAGGCCATGCCCACGATGGCAGCCTTACTGGCAGCATAGCTGGCCTGGCCAACCTGGCCATCCTGTGCGGCGGCCGACGCAGTGTTGACGATGGCGCCGCGGTCGCCATCGGCCAGCGGCGCGAGCGTCAACATGCCCGCGGCTGACTTGGCGATGCAGCGGAAGGTGCCCACTAGGTTGATCTGAATGATGCGATTGAAACGATCTGTTGGGCATGGGCGGATTTCGCCGGTTTTCTTGTCGCGGCTGACCGTCTTGACGGCATCGGCAGTACCGGCGCAGTTGACCAGAATGCGTTCCTGTCCAATGGCCGCGCGGGCCTTGGCGAAGGCGGCGTCCACTTGCTCCTCGGACGTCACGTCCACGTTGCAGTAAACACCGTCAAGTTCGCTGGCCAACGCCTGGCCGATGGCTTCGTTCATGTCAAAGATGGCGACTTTGACACCATGGCTGGCCAAGCGCCTGGCCGTGGCAGCTCCTAGGCCGGAAGCGCCCCCGGTGATGACGGCGGAGATGTCGGAATTGAGTTGCATGATTTTTGCTCGATGGATGAGAGACAGGCGCTATTGGCCCGTGAAGTGGGGGAGGCGCTTGCCGAGGAATGCGGCTTGCCCCTCCAGGTTGTCGGCCGAATGCAAAGCGACGAGGAAATTACGCTTCTCATGCTCCAGGCCTTGCGCGAGCGGAGTTTCAAAGCTGGCCAGTGCCGCATCTTTCGCCAGTGCCACGGCCAGCGGCGAATTGGATGCAATCCGGTTGGCCATCGCCAACGCCGTCGGCAGGGCCTGGCCGTCAGCCGTCACCTCGGCGACCATGCCCGCATCGCAGGCTTTGCGGGCGTCGATGAAATCGCCGGTCAGCAGCAGGGCCATAGCCTTGGACTTGCCGATGGCATGGATCAGACGCTGGGTGCCCCCGGCCCCGGGAATGGCGCCCAGCTTGACTTCAGGCACGCCGAACTTGGTGGACTCGCCAGCGATAGCAATGTCACAGGCCAACGCCAGTTCCGTGCCGCCGCCCAGCGCGAGCTTTTCCACGGCTGCGATGACGGGCTTAGGGAAGCGCTCCAGTTCCGCCCAGAAGTGGCCACCTGCCGCCGCACGGTCGCCCAGCAGCGGTTCGGCGCGCAGAGAGTCGAAGGCCGTGATGTCGGCCCCTGCACAAAACACGCCCTCGGCGCCGGTGATGATGACCGCGCGTACGGCATCGTCGTCGCGCAGTTGCACGAGCTGTGCACGCAGGCCATCGAATACTGCGCGGTTCAAGCTGTTCTTCGCGCGCGGGCGGTTGATGATCAAGGTGACGATGGCGCCTTCGCGGCTGACGAGCACTTCGCTGGCTTCGCTCATGGTGGCCTCGTTCATGCCAGGCGCTCGATGATGGTGGTGTTGGCCGTGCCCGAAGCCTCGCAGATGGTCTGCAAGCCATAGCGGCCGCCTCGGCGCTCCAGCTCGCACAGCAGGTCGGTGAGCATGCGCGCGCCAGTGGAGCCCAGCGGATGGCCGATGGCCACCGAGCCGCCATTGACGTTGAGGCGGTCGTCCGGAATGCCGAATTCCTGCTGGAACATCAGCGGCACGCCGCCGAATGCCTCATTGACTTCAAACAGGTCGATGTCGGCCGGGGTCAGCCCCGATTCCTTCAACGCCTTGCGGGTGGCATCGAGCACAGCAGTGAACTGGATGACAGGGTCGGCTGCCGCCACTGCGGTGCTGACGAAGCGCGCACGCGGCTTCAGGCCGTGCTGCTGGGCGTAGGCGCGGCTGGCGATCAGCAGCGCGGCGGCGCCGTCGCTGATCTGCGAGGAGTTAGCAGCCGTTGTAGCGCCGTCTGCGGCAAACACGGGCTTAAGCGTAGCCATCTTCTCGGGGTTGGGGTCGGCGCGCATGCCCTCGTCGGCGGTGACGAGCGGGCTGTCTGGGTCGGTCGGATCCTCATGCAGCCGCACGAGTTGGTCTTGGACACGACCAGCCCGCGAAGCCTCAATGGCGCGCCGATGGCTGCGCACGGCGAAGGCGTCCAGCGCCTCGCGCGTGAGGCCGAAGCGCTTGTTCATCAACTCCGACGAAGCGCCTTGCGGTATCAGCGGGTTGCCCTGGTAGCGCGCCAGCTCACGCGGGCTGTATTGCGCGCCGAGCGGCGCGCCGGGCTTGAATGACGGCGGCATGGGCGCCTGCGACATCGACTCTACCCCGGCGCCGATGGCCAGTTGGTAGGCGCCCGCTTGAATACCGTGCACGACAAAGCTCACCGCCTGCTGGCCGGAGCCGCATTGCCGGTCGACCGTCACCGCCGGGACGGATTCTGGCAGCCCCGCCGCCAGCACGGCATGCCGGCCCAGATTGCCGTGCTGCTGGTCCCACTGCAGCACGCAACCGACGATCACATCGTCCAGATCGGCGGGGTTGATGCCGGAGCGCTCGACCAGCTGACGCAGCGTCTCACCCAGCAGATCAACGGGGTGCCATTTCTGCAAGCGCCCGCCGCGCTTGCCCACGGGGGTGCGCAGCGCACCGACGATGACGGGTTCATGGTCATTCATGTTGTTTTCCTGTAGCAAAAGGTTGGCTCACTCGGCGTAGCGGTCCGCATGCTCAACGCGTATGCGCTTCTTGTCGAGCTTGCCGACGCTGGTCTTGGGGATGGCTTCGACGAACAGAACCTGGTCCGGCAACTGCCACTTGGCGAACGCGCTGCTCAGGTGTTCCTGCAGTTGTTCCTGGGTCGCCTGCTGACCGGGCTTCAGCACCACCAGGGCCAGCGGCCGTTCCTGCCACTTAGCATGCGGAATGCCGACCACTGCGGCGTCACGCACAGCCGGATGGCCCATGAGCAGGTTCTCCATGTCAATGGATGAGATCCATTCACCGCCGCTCTTGATCACGTCCTTGATGCGGTCGGTAACCTTGAGGTAGCCGTTCTCGTCCACCGTGCCGACATCGCCCGAGCGCCACCAGCCGCCCTCCAGGAAGCGGTCGCCTGAATCCGGCATGTCGTGATAGCTGGTCGTGATCCAGGGGCCGCGCAGGCAGATCTCGCCAGCCGACTGTCCGTCGTGCGGGAGGTCCTGGTCGTCTGCATCGAGAATGCGGATGTCCACCCCGGTAAGGATCAGGCCCTGCTTGCGCTTGAGGTTCCACTGCTCGTCCTGGGTCAGGCGCTTCTTGAGCGTGGACTTGAGGCGGTTGACCGCCACCAGCGTCGTGGCTTCGGTGGCGCCGTAGCCGTGCACCACCTCGGCACCCGTCAGTTCGTAAAAGCCGATCATCATCGACAGAGGTGGCTCGGTGGCGCCGGACAGCATGCGCATGCGGCTGAAGTCCGGCTTGACCGGCAACGTCTCGATGTACTGCAGCATAGGCTGGAAGATGGCCGGTGCGCCGTTGGTGATGGTCACGCCCTCGGCGATCATGGTGTCGACCAATGGCTTGGTGTCCTCGGCGGCGTAGCGGCCCGGCAGCACGATCTTGTCGCCCAGCAGCGTGGCCGCCTGCGGCAGGCCCCAGCACTGCCCGTGGAACATGGGCGTGATGAGCATGACGCAGTCGTCCAGCGTCATGCCCATGTTGGTGGCCATGCCCGTGGAATGCAGGTAGATGCCGCGGTGCGAGTAGTACACGCCCTTGGGCTTGCCCGTGGTGCCGGTGGTGTAGCAGGCGCTGTAAGCCGAGGTTTCGTCGATCTCGGGCCAGTCGATCTTGGCGTCGGCGGCGGCCAGCAGGTCTTCGTAGTGCAGCAGCGGCGCCAGCGTGGTCTTGACCTGGTCCAGCGGCTTTTCGGTCATAACGATCCAGCCCTTGATCTGGGGCGAGTTCGCTGCGACGGATTCGGCAATAGGCAGCAATGATTCGTCCACGCAAACGTAGGACACGTCGCTATGGCCGACAACGTAGCCCAGGTCCTCGGGGCCCAGGCGCAGGTTCATCTGCAGCATGACCGCGCCCAGGCCGGGGATGGACCAGTACAGCTCGAAGTGGCGCCGGCTGTTCCAGTCCAGGACGCCGACCCGGTCGCCCGGCTCGACGCCGAGCGCGCGCAGCGCATTGGCGCTGCGGCAGACGCGTGCGTAGCAGTCGGCATAGGTGTAGCGGTCCCAGCCGCCGCCGGGTGTGCGATACACGATCTCCTGATCCCCATGGGTGCGTGCAGCGTGGCGGATCAGCGTCGTGGTGTTCAGTTGGCGCTCGTTGCCCGTGGTGGACGGGCAGCCGCGGACAGGCTTGGTGGGCTGGACGGTTTCGGTCATGTGCTTGTCTCCTAGGTAGTTGTGTCGAGTGCCTGGAACCGTGGGGCCGGGGCCGCTTCGATGGCGCCGGAGGGGGTGATCTGGTAGATGCCCCGTGCCGCGTTATGCGGATGCTGCACCGACTCGGCGAGGCTGAGCACGGGTGCAAAGCAAGCGTCGCTGCCTTCGAGCAGCGCGCACCAGTGCGCTCGGGGCTGGCTGCGGATGAGGGCTGCGATGCGCTCTTTCAGCGCCGGCCACGTTGCCGTGTCGTACTGGTCGGCAGGCTCCACGTCCGCCAGGCCCAGCTTCGACAGCAGCAAGGCGTAGAAAGGCGGCTCGATCGCGCCGAGGCTGATGAAGCCGCCGTCGGCGCAGGCGTACACGTCATAAAACGGCGAATCGTGAAACGGACTCGGCTGCGCGCCATCGATCTGCCCATTGGCGCGAATCCAGTGCACCAGGGTGCCCAGCATTGCCACGATGTCAACGATGGCGGCGTCCACGACCCGGCCGCGGCCGGTGGCGCGCGCATCGACCAGCGCGCAGGCGACGCCGAAAGCCATGCCCAGCGCCCCGGCCGCGTCCCCGAGTACCGTGGGCGGAACGATGGGCGCTTGCCCTTTGTGTGCCGACAGCGACAGCAGGCCGGTCAGCGCGACGTAGTTCATGTCGTGTCCGGCGGCCTGGGCGAGCGGGCCGTCCTGGCCCCAGCCCGTCATGCGGCCGTAGACCAGCCTGGGGTTGCGCGCCGCACACTCGGCGGGGCCGAAGCCCAACCGTTCCATCACACCGGGGCGAAAGCCTTCGATCAAGGCGTCTGCCTGAGCGATCAGGTCCAGGGCACGCGCCTTGCCTTCGGGCGACTTCAGGTCGATGACCTCGACCGTCTTGCCGCGGCGCAGCGGGTTCTCCACCGCCCCGCCCAGCCGCCGCGCCGCAGCGGCCTGCTCGGCGCGTGTCAGCGTAATCACCTCGGCGCCCATGTCAGCTAGCATCCTGGCGGCCAGCGGGCCTGGCCCTATGCCCTCGAACTCCACCACGCGGACGCCGTGCAGCGGCATCTGCAGCGTATGCAACGTGTGCGACATGTTCACAGCTTCCTCGAAACCAGGTCTTTCAGGACCTCGTTGGCGCCGCCATAGATCTTCTGCACTCGCGAAGCGGCATACATCCGCGCGATCGGGTACTCGGCCATGTAGCCGTAGCCGCCGAACAATTGGAGGCATTCGTCCACCACGCGGCACTGCTGCTCGGTGCACCACCACTTGGCCATATAGGCGGCCTCGTTATCCAGCGTGCCGTCCAACAGGCGCTGGGTGCAGTCGTTGACGAAGCTGCGCACCACATGCGCGGTAGTGGCCACCTCAGCCAGTTTCTGGCGCGTGAGCTGCATATCGAAGAGGGGCGCACCGAAGGCCTTGCGCTGCTTCGTGTACTCCACCGTGACGGCCAGTGCCTGCTCGATAGTGGCGGCCGCCGGCACGGCAATGAGCATGCGCTCGTAGGGCAACGCGCCCATCAACTGCCCGAAGCCCTTGCCTTCGACCTCGCCCAGCAGTTGGTCGGCTGGCACGCGCACGCCGTCGAAGAACAACTCCGCCGTGTCCGATGCCTGCATGCCGATCTTCTCCAGTAGTCGGCCAACGCGAAAGCCGGGCAGATTCTCGGTTTCCAGCACAAACAGCGACACCCCCTTGCTGCCCGCGCCGCTGGTGCGCGCCGCGACGATCAGCAGGTTGCCAGTGAAGCCGTTGGTGATGAAGGTTTTGGCGCCGTCGATCACGTAGTGGTCTCCGTCACGGCGGGCCCGGGTGGAAATGGCCTTTAGATCCGAGCCGCAACCCGGCTCGGTCATCGCGATGGCGGCCAGCATCTCGCCGTTCGTCACCTTGGGCAGCCAGCGCTGCTTTTGCGCTTCCGTGCCGAAGTCCAGGATGTAGTGCGAAGCGATGGTGTGCACCGCGATATTGACTGGCATCTCGGCCTTGGCTAGCTCGTCCTGCACCACCAACTGGTAGGCAAGGCTGGCGCCGGCGCCTCCATAGGTCTCGGGCATCTCGGGCAGCAGAAAGCTCATCTCGCCGAATGGACGCCAGACCTCGCGCGGGATGTAGCCCTGACGGCGCCATTCATCGAGCCGGGGCGTGAATTCGGCGGCAACGTAGCGGCGCACCTGCTCGCGAAATGCGTCGATCTCGCCGTCCATCCAGGCGTGGCGATAAAGCTGTGGCAACATGAGAGCGTCTCCTTATATGTTGGCTTCTGTCCCCGCATCGGACGTTCCGCGCAGTGCCACTGCCGAAATGTTTTGGGGATGACACAATCGTAGTAATTGGCCCTTGCAAGGGCGATGGCGGATTACCTCAATCAACTGACAATTAACTTCTTTCGGCCTATGCGACCGGCGTTGGCCCCTTAGATCACACGCCATGCTGGAACCCGTCTTAACCGCTCCCATCTTTGCCGTGCATGGCCTGCTGGACGGTGCGCGCGGCAAGGGGCTGGCCACGCCAGAATGGCTGGTAGGTGTGCTGGGGCGCGCGGGCATCAGTGAATCGCTGCTGGAGTTGGAGGAGTCGCGCGTGACCGTGGAGCAGTTCAACGCGCTGTTCATCGCCGTCAAGGACAGCCTGAACGACGAGTGCCTGGGCTACCTGCATGGGCGGCCGATGCGCCCGGGCAGCTTCGCACTGATGGTGCGCAGTGCGTTCACTGCCCACTCATTGTCGTTCGCCCTGCGCCGCCTGGGTGAATCCTTTGCTTTGCTGCAGGACGATGTGGCGCTAGTCCCCGTGACTGAGGGCAGGCTGACGGGTGTCGCGCTCGATATGCGTGGCGGCCCGGGCGCGCATGCCGACTTCCTGCACGCACATCTGCTGCGCGTGTTCTGGCGACTGCTGGTATGGCTGCACGGCGGCCGACTGGTGCCGCAGCGCTTCGACTTCAACTTTGCGCCGCCACCTCACGCGCAGAACTACCAACGCATCTTTTCCGGCACGTTGTGCTTTGGGCAGCCGCGCACGGCCGCCTGGTTCGACGCCGATGCCTTCAAACAGCCGGTGCGGCGCGATCGGGACGCGCTGCAGTCCTTCCTGCGCGCCACGCCAGGCAACGTGGTGGGGCCGTACCTGAACGAGCGCAGCGCCAGCGCGCGGGTCCGCATGGTGCTGCAGCGGGCCAGTCCCGAATGGCCTGATCTGGCCGTCACTGCGCAGCGCCTGCACATGTCGGTGAGTGCGTTGCAGAGGCACTTGGCCTCCGAGGGCACTTCTTTCCAGGCGCTAAAGGACCAACTGCGGCGCGACATGGCGATCGTACGCCTGACCAGCAGCGAAGCCTCGCTCGCCGCCATCGCCGCTGACCTGGGCTTCACCGACAGCACCGCCTTCCAACGCGCCTTCAAGGTCTGGACCGGCAGCGCGCCGGGAGCCTACCGTGCCCGCTCGCGCACCAAGCAGTACCTTACATAGAGGTATCCGACCAATTTCAGCTTGGCCGCCGAGGAGATCGGCGCCTTCATGGCTACCGGGGCCGTGGCCTGCTTCGGGCGAGGCTCTTGTGCGCTCAAGAGACTGTTGACCGCCGTTGGGGGTTGCACCGACGGCAGCGCAGTGACTGGCTGCGCCAGGACGCAGACGTTTCCCGTCAGCCTATCGAGGTCATTCGTCATTGTCACTTGTCAGTGCTGACCTTAAGCTAAAAATGAACTCGCACAGCATAAGAGTGATGGCTGTGCACCATTGAAGCGGCATTGCCAGAATGTAAACCAAGCATCATGACCGACGCAGCCCCGGCACTCTCGTATCCGTTCTCTCATCTCCCGCTGCCTGGTCAAGCCATTGAAATCAAGCCAGGTGTGCTGTGGCTACGCATGCCGCTGCCGTTTTCCCTGGATCACATCAACCTCTGGGTATTGAGCGATGGTTCTGGTTGGGCGGTCGTGGACACCGGAATTCGTAGCGTGGACGTAATGAACGCATGGTTCGCCTTGTTCGCTCCTCAGGGGCCGCTAGCAGGCCGTCCTGTCTCCCGTGTAATGGCGACGCACATGCACCCGGATCACGTGGGCATGGCGGGATGGTTGACACGTCGCTTCGAATGCGCGCTGTGGATGACACGAGACGAGTATTTAAGCTGTCGGGTGATGCTTGCCGATTCAGGGCGGGAAGCGCCAGTCGATGGTGTTCGCTTCTACCGGAGAGCCGGATGGAGCGACACCGAGGTCGATGAGTATCGCACTCGGTTTGGTGACTTCGGCAAAATGATTCATCCTTTGCCTGACAGCTTTGTACGGCTCACGGATGGTCAGATGTTGCGGATCGGGAATCAGGAATGGGAGGTCATTGTTGGCACAGGACATTCTCCCGAGCACGCGTGCTTTTACTCGCGCGAACTGGATTTGCTGATATCGGGAGATCAGGTTCTTCCCAGGATCAGTTCCAATACCTCCGTGTACGCCACCGAGCCGCATGCTAATCCTTTGCAGGGCTGGCTCGACTCCATCGACCGATTGCTGCAACGCGTACCTGGGAGCGTCTTGGTTCTGCCTGCCCACAACGAACCTTTCTATGGCCTGCACCTACGGTTGGAGCAACTACGTGCGAGCGCCGTGAAAGGCACAGACCGTGTCAGGCAACAACTTGCGCAGCCTTTAAGGGTCATCGACCTAGTTCGCGTCTTGTACCGTTCGTCCACTGTTGCGGAGCAAATGCACCTCAACCTCGCGACCGGAGAGACACTCGCCCACCTGAACTATCTCGACCAGCGTGGGGAAATCGTGTCTGCAGAGGATGAAGACGGCGCCATGCGCTATCGGCTCGCCTGATGCGCTAATTTGCCCTCAAGGATGTAGAAGCAACCCAATCAAGCCCAGTCATTGACTGGGTTCTTTGTGGGGGGGTGTTTCGAGAGCAATGGGTATTTGCACCAGCGCGCCGTGTATGGCCTTCGGTCCTTTGAACACCTTGTTTGCGAACTGGTCTTGAAGTGGCACCTTTCACAGATGCTCGACAGGGTTCATCTCAATTTTGCTTGACGCTTGACCTCTTGGCGCACTTGACGGGGCCCTCAGAAAGGGGCCGTTTGTCATTCGATCGGGGCGCTTCGTCATCGCGGATTGCTGCACCGGCACCTACGATTCCTTGCGTGCGCTGGACGATATGTAGCGGTGCGGCGATGACCGCCGTCCCCACGATCCGGAGCCAAGTTCAAAGGAGACAAACACGTGTGCCAAATCGACATGCAGAAGCTCGCCGACGACGCTCGCTTCAACCGCTTTCATGCCAAGGTGCTTCTATGGTGCCTGTTGATTCTCATCATTGACGGCTATGACATCGCCGTGGTGGGCATCGCCCTGCCGTCCATCATGCAGCAGATGGGCGTGAACGCATCGACTGCCGGTTTCATGGCCAGTTCGGCGCTGTTTGGCATGATGTTCGGTGCTATGGTTCTGGGCACGCTGTCCGACCGGATTGGTCGTCGCTGGGCCCTCTCCATTGGTGTCATGCTGTTCAGTGTGTTCACTGCGGCCGCCGGATTCACCAAGGACCCCATCAGCTTCAGCGTGGTGCGCTTCATTGCTGGCTTGGGGATTGGTGGCGTGCTCCCGGTCATCGTGGCACAGATGGTCGAGTATTCGCCCAAGAAGATCCGCAGCCTGATGACGGCACTGATGACTTCGGGCTACGCACTGGGCGGCATCCTGGCTGCGGTGCTGGGCAAGCAACTGATCGGCGAGTATGGCTGGCAGGCCGTGTTCATCGCGGCGGGGGTGCCCGTGCTGCTAGTTCCGTTCATCCTGAAGTTGGTGCCGGAGTCCATGACCTACCTGATCGCTCAGCGTCGCAATGGTGAGCTAGCCGAAGTGGCACGCCATCTCCAGCCGGGCGGCAAGCACCCGGCGGACGCCCAGTTCTTCGTGCCGGCAGCTGACCGCATGGCAGGTGCACCGGTTACCCGCCTTTTCCAGGACGGGCGGGGCCTGAGCACGGCGCTGTTCTGGGTCGCCTTCTTCTCGGGTCTGTTCATGGTCTATGCGCTCAGTAGCTGGCTGACCAAGCTGATGGCGATGGCTGGCTACAGCCTGGGGTCTGCCCTCAGCTTCGTGATCGCGCTGAATGTTGGCGCGATCATCGGTGCCGTGTGCGGCGGGTGGCTCGCCGACAAGTTCAACATCAAGTGGGTGCTGGTGGCGATGTATGCGCTGGGCGGCGTGCTGCTGTACCTGATGACGTTCCAGACCTTGACCGAGGTGCGCTATCTGATCATTGGCGCGGTCGGCGCCTGCACCACTGGTGCGCAACTGGTGGCCTATGCCTTCTGCGGGCAGTTCTACCCGATGTCCATCCGCTCGACCGGTATCGGCATGGCCTCCGGCGTAGGGCGCCTGGGTGCTATTGCGGCGCCTCTGCTGATCGGCCAGATCGTCGCACTGGAACTACCGCTGGAACAGAACTTCCTGGTGATCGGCGGTTTCGGAGTCCTCGGCGCAATCGCCCTGGCGTTTATCAAGTACGGCGGCCCGACGTCGGCGACTCCGCAAGAGGCCGTGCCAGAACTGCGCCCGTTGCAGCCGACACCGCAAAACGCTTGATCGCTACCATCAAAGGAGTCCGCCATGTCTGTCTATACCGCGCCCTTGCGCGACATGCTGTTCACGATGAAGGAAGTCGGAGGCCTGGAAGCGATCTGCGCCCAGCCCGGCCATGAAGAGACCACACCCGACCTGGTCGAGGCCATCCTGCAGGAGGCAGCCCACTATGCCGCCGGCGTGCTGGATTCACTCAACCGTACGGGCGATGTGCAGGGCGCGCGCTGGCACGATGGCGAGGTCACGCCCGCCGATGGCTTTCGCGAGGCCTGGTCCAGCTTCTGCGAGAACGGCTGGATTGGAATGCCGGCCTCCACAGAGTGGGGCGGTCAAGGACTGCCCACGCTGGTGTCCACCGCCGTGCTGGAGATGTGGAAATCGTCCAACCTGGCCTTCAGCCTGTGCCAGATGCTCACGCTCGGTGCCGTGGAGGCGATTGCCCACCACGGCAGCGAGGCGCTCAAGCAGCGCTTTCTGGAGCCCATGGTCGCCGGCCGCTGGACCGGCACCATGAATCTCACCGAGCCGCAGGCCGGATCCGATCTGGCCGCGCTGCGCAGCCGCGCCGTGCCCGAGGGGGATCACTACCGCATCAGCGGCAACAAGATCTTCATCACCTGGGGCGAGCACGACATGACCGAGAACATCGTGCACTTGGTGCTTGCCCGGCTGCCCGATGCGCCGCCGGGCGTGAAAGGCATCTCGCTGTTTCTGTGCCCGAAGTTCCTGGTCAATGACGACGGCTCCCTGGGCGAACGCAACGACCTGGCCTGCACCTCGATCGAGCACAAG
>RXJO01000066.1 GCA_003987795.1 Curvibacter sp. | reverse complement strand
TCGCTCTGGACCCCCAGCACCCGCTGGGTCGGTGTCACCGAAGACGGGCTGGAGGGCGGTCCCGTGATCCCCGACGGCTATGACGGCTCGCCGGCCAGCCTGCAGCAACTGGCGGCCAACATCGCCCGCTCGGGTGAGCAGGGCCAGGTGGTGGCCCTGGACGGCCGATCCACCGCCCTGTATGTGCCCTTGCTCGAGCGCGACCCCGACGGCCATCGCCTCGACTACACCGCGCTCTCAGAGCGCCTGGAGGCGCTGCGCACCAAGTACGAAGGCCGAGGCGTCTCGCTGCACATCACGGGCTTTGCCAAGATCGTCGGCGACCTCATCGCCGGCGTGCGCACGGTGCTGGTCTTCTTCGGCCTCGCCGTGCTCATCGCCGCGGCCATGGTGTGGGGCTTCACCCGCTGCGTGCGCTCCACCGCCCTGGTGGTGCTGGCCTCGTTGGTGGCCGTGGTGTGGCAGCTGGGCCTGTTGCCCACCTTGGGCTATGCGCTGGACCCGTACTCCATCCTCGTGCCCTTCCTGGTCTTTGCCATCGGCATGAGCCATGGGGCGCAGAAGATGAACGGCATCATGCAGGACATCGGTCGCGGCGTCCCCCCGCTGGTGGCGGCCCGCTACACCTTCCGACGGCTGTTCCTGGCGGGCCTGACCGCCCTGCTGGCCGATGCGGTGGGCTTCGCCGTGCTGCTGGTCATCGACATCCAGGTGATCCGTGAGCTGGCCATTGCCGCCTCGCTGGGCGTGGCCATGCTGATCTTCACTAACCTGATCCTGCTGCCCATCCTGCTCAGCTACACCGGTGTCAGCCCCGCTGCAGCCGAGCGCAGTCTGCGCAGCGAACTGGCCGATGCGGCGGGCGCCACCCGCCATCCGGCCTGGGCCCTGTTGGACCGCTTCACCCAGCGCCGATGGGCCCTGGCCGCCCTGCTGGTGGCGGCGGTCCTGGCTGTGGCCGGTTACCAGGGCAGCACCCGGCTGCAGATCGGCGACCTCGACCCAGGCGCCCCTGAACTGCGCGCTGACAGCCGCTACAACCGCGACGTGGCCTACGTCAACGCCGCCTACGGTGCCTCCAGCGACGTGCTGGCCGTCATGGTCAAGACCCCCGAGGGGCAGTGCGCCAACTACGCGGTGCTCAACCGGGTGGACGCTCTGGAGTGGCAACTGCGCCAGATCGACGGCGTGGAGGCCACCAACACCCTGTCGCTGCTGAACCGGCGTGTGCTCACCGGCCTCAACGAAGGCAACCCGCGGTGGTATGAGTTCCTGCCCAACCAGGCCATGCTCAACACCGTCACCGCAGGCGCGCCGCGCGGGCTCTACAACGATGCCTGCAGCCTGCTCACGGTGTATGTGTACCTGCGTGACCACAAGGCCGACACCCTGAACCGCGTGGTGGCCCAGATCGAGGCCTTTGCCCGCGACAACGACGGCCCCGAGGGAAAGTTCCTGCTGGCAGCCGGCTCGGCCGGCATCGAGGCCGCTACCAACATCGTGGTCAAGAGCGCCTGGCACGACATGCTGCTCATGGTCTACGCCGCCGTGGTGCTGCTGTGCTTCGTCACCTTCCGCTCGTGGCGGGCCGTGCTGGTGGCCGTGCTGCCCCTGATGCTGACCTCGGTGCTGGCCGAAGCCCTGATGGTGGGCCTGGGCATGGGCGTGAAGGTGGCCACCCTGCCGGTGATCGCGCTGGGCGTGGGCATCGGGGTGGACTACGCGCTCTACATCCTCAGCATCACCCTGGCGCAATTGCGTGCCGGTGCCTCGCTCTCGCAGGCCTATTACCAGGCACTGCTCTTCACCGGCAAGGTGGTCATGTTGACCGGCGTCACCCTGGCCATTGGGGTGGTCACCTGGGTCTTCAGTCCCATCAAGTTCCAGGCCGACATGGGGCTGCTGCTGGCCTTCATGTTCCTCTGGAACATGCTCGGCGCCCTGGTGTTGCTGCCAGCCCTCGCGCACTTTCTGCTGCGCCCCGCCAAGCCGGTCCAGGGTCCCGCATTGACCCCGTCACCCGCCCTCTGACACCTAAGAAGGAATCCCGTGAAACTGAACCACCCTTCGTCTGGCCGCCGCCCGCTGCGCGCGGCCTTCATCGCCGGCCTTATGGCACTGACTGCCGGCCTGAGCCTGCCGGCTGCTGCGCAAACCCCTCCCGAGCAGGTCTTCCAGCAGTACCTGGCAGCCGTCAAGGCGCACGACAAGGCCGCCGTCGAGGCCTTGATCGCCGAGGACGTCGAGCGCTCCGACTTCCCCGCCTGCCGCCCCGAAATGAGCAACAAGCAATGCCTGTCGCTGTACATCGACGCCACCGTGCTCAGCCAGGCGGGCGAGATCAGGGTGCTGCGCACCCAGGTCCAGGGCGACACCGTGCACGCCACGCTGGAGCTGCGCAGCGAGTTGACCCGTCGTGCCGGCGTGGAGCGCGCAAGGGGCACCGACGAGGTGCGCGTGCGCCAGGGCCGCATCGCTGCCTTCCGCTTCGTACCCGACTTCGCCGACGAGCCCACCCGCCGCTTCTTTGGCAGCCTGGGCATCGGGCCCGGCGCGCATTGAGCCCGATGGGCAGCACATCGTATTTTTGAAGAGGACCTTGCATGTTTCGTTTCTTTCCCACCAATTACGTCTGGGACTTGTCAGTCAACCTGGCCATCGAGATGGGCGCCCGCATGGGCGAGATCCAGGCCATGTGCGCGCCACTGGCCGAGGCCGCCAAGCAGCCCGACGCTGCCGGCACCTCGGCCTTTCGCGAGACCTGGGTGCGCATGGCCGACCAGCTCATCGAACTGGCCGCCGAAGACGAGGCCCGGGGCCGCTTGATCTCGGCCGGTGACAAGCTCAACCGCGCCGCCACCTACCAGATCACCGCCGAGCGCCTGCTGGCCCATGGCAGCGAAGGGCGCCTGGCGCTGTACCAGCAATTCCTGCAGACTTTCCGCCGCAGCATCGAGCTCACCGGTGAGAACTGCGAGTTCGTGCGCATCCCCTACGAAGGCCAGCATCTGTCGGGCCTGTTCGTGCGTGCCGAAGGGGTCAGCGGGCCGGCCCCGATCCTGGTCCAACTCAACGGCCTGGACTCGACCAAGGAGATGAAATACCGCGTCGGCCTGCCGGCCTGGCTGGCGCAGCGTGGCGTGTCGTCGTTGATCATCGACCAGCCCGGCACCGGCGAGGCCTTGCGCCTGCAGGGCCTCACTGCCCGCCACGACACCGAGCACTGGGCCAGCCGCGTGGTCGACTGGCTGGAGACACGGGCTGACGTCGATCCCCGCCGCATCGGACTCGAGGGCGTGTCCCTGGGCGGCTACTACTGCCCGCGCGCGGTGGCTTTCGAGCCCCGCTTTGCCTGCGGCGTGGTCTGGGGCGCCAACCACGACTGGCGCGACGTGCAGAAGAAGCGCCTGGCCCGCGAGGGCAGCTTCCCTGTGCCTCACTACTGGGAGCATGTGCGCTGGGTCTGGGGCGCCAAGGACCAGGACGACTTCATGCGCATCGCCGAGAACGTCCACCTCGACGGCGTGCTCGACCGCATCCGCGTGCCCTTCCTGGTCACCCATGGCGAGAAGGATTCTCAGATCCCCGTGCACTGGGCCCATCGCACCTACGAGCAACTGGTCAACAGCCCCAAGCGCGAACTCAAGATCTTCACTGACCGCGAGGGCGGTGTGCAGCACTCGAGCTTCGACAACTCCGCCAATGCCGGTGCCTACATCGCCGACTGGGTGGCCGAGACCCTGGGCGGACGCACCGCCTTGGCCGCCACCCGCTGATCCCACCGACCCCCTTCTTCTCTGGAGACATCGCATGAACATCATCGGACCCGACGCCCTGGTTTTTGGCGTCGACGACCTGGCCGCCTGCAGCCGCTACCTCATCGACTACGGCCTTCAGCCGGTCAACGTGACGGGCGATGGCGGCCGCTTCGAGGCGCTGGACGGCACGGCCATCGTGCTGGCCCGCCGTGACGACCCGGCCCTGCCGCCCAGCCTGGGCACCGCCAGCCAACTGCGCAAGACCGTCTATGGCGTGGCGGACACGGCCGCCCTGGAGGCGATTGCCGCCGAACTCGGCCGCGACCGCGAGGTGCGGCGTCTGCCCGACGGCTCGCTCGAGACCCAGGACGACATGGGCTTTGCCCTGGGCTTCCAGCTCAGCGTGCGCCGCCCCATCGCCTTGGCGGCCGAGACCGTCAACGCCCCCGGCGCTTCGACACAACGCCCGGCCAACCAGGTGGCCGCCAGCGACGACACCCCGATCCGCCCCCGCACCCTGTCGCATGTGGTCTATTTCGTGCCCGATGTGGCCCGCGCCGAGGCCTTTTACGTGGAACGCCTGGGCTTTCGCTGCACCGACCGCTTCACCGGCGTGGGGCCATTTCTGCGTCCTGCCGGCACCCTGGATCACCACACCCTGTTCATGATCCAGACCCCGCCCTTCATGAAAGGCGTGGAGCACTTCACCTTCCACCTCGGTGGCCCTTCAGAGCTGATGCAGGCTGGCACCCGCTTCGTCAACCAGGGTTACCAGTCCTTCTGGGGCCCGGGCCGGCACCGCTTCGGATCCAACTGGTTCTGGTATTTCAACAGCCCCCTGGGCTGCCATGTCGAGTACGACGCCGACATGGATTTGCACGATGACCACTGGCAGGCCCGCGAAACCCCCATGGGCGCCGACGCTTCGCAGCTCTTCCTGTTCCAGCACCGCGAGAAATGGGCCCCGTCCGGTCCGCCGCCCGGTGCCCCGGCGGCAACCCCACACTGAGGCCAGTCCACCGTGTCCGACACCTTCCGCCTGTGCCATGTCGACGAATTGCCCGAGGGCTGTTCGCGCGGCTTCGACCCCCTGCAGCAGGGGCAGGACTCGGTGCTGCTGGTGCGTTGGCAGGGCCGGTTCCACGCCTACCTCGACGCCTGCCCCCACCATGGCGGCACGCCCATGGCCTGGCGCAAGGATGCCTACCTCAATGCCGTCGGCGACCGCATCGTCTGCCACGCCCACGGCGCACAGTTTGACATCGCCACCGGGCAATGCACCCTGGGCCCCTGTCTGGGCCAGGCCCTGACGCGGCTACCCATCGAGCAGAGCCCGCAGGGCGAGCTGTGCGTGCCGTGCCATCCCCTGATTTCAAAGAACGGAGACAACCCATGACCCATCCACAAACACACAAGATCCTCATCATCGGCGGCGGCTTTTCCGGCATGTCGGCCGCCATCGAGCTGCGCAAGCGCGGCCATCAGGTCGACCTGGTCGAGATCGACCCCGGCTGGCGCTCGTACGGCGCAGGCATCAGCCTCGGCGGGGCCACCTTGCGGGCCTTCCGTCAGATGGGCATCCTCGACGCCTTTCTGCAGGTGGGCCATGCTTCGGACGGCGTCGAGCTGCAGGCCCCCAACGGCAGCACCCTGGCCCACCTGCCCACGCCTCGCATTGCCGGGGCCGACGTGCCCGGCGGCGGCGCCATCATGCGCCCGGTACTGGCGCGTCTGTTGGCCGAGGCCACCCGGGCCTCCGGCGCGCAGGTGTTCCTGGGCTGCACCTTCACCGAAATCCGTCAGGACGCCGAGGGCGTCGACGTGCGCTTCACCGATGGCAGTCAGCGCCGCTACGACCTGGTCATCGGTGCCGACGGCCTGTACTCCAAGGTGCGCCAGGCTGTGTTCCCGCAGGCCCCGGTCCCGCGCTACAGCGGCCAGGCCGTGTGGCGAGCCGTGCTGCCCCGGCCCGACAGCGTGGGCGGCGCCATCATGTGGGTGGGCCCCAAGATCAAGGTCGGAGTCAACCCGGTTTCCCAGACCGAGATGTACCTGTTCGTGACTGAAGACCGCGAGCACAACACCCACGTGCCACCGGCGGACTTCCATCGCCTGCTCGACGCCTTGCTCGCCCCCTTCAGCGCCCCGCTGGTGCAGCAACTGCGCAGCCTGTTGACGCCCGAGTCGCAGATCGTGTTCCGCCCGCTCGAAGGCCTGCTCATGCCCCGCCCCTGGCATCAGGGCCGGGTGGTGCTGATCGGCGACACGGTGCATGCCACCACCCCCCACCTGGCCTCCGGCGCCTGCATCGGCATCGAAGACGCCCTGGTGTTGGCCCAGGAGCTGGAGCCTGGCGATGGGCTGGACGCAGCCCTGCAGCGCTTCGAACACCGGCGGTGGGAGCGTTGCCGCATGGTGGTCGAGAACTCGGGCCGTCTCGGCGAGATCGAGATCACCGGCGGCGACAAGGCCGAGCATGCGCGCATCATGCGCGAGTCCATGATGCGCCTGGCGGAGCCGGTATGAGCCAGCAGCTGTCCTCATCCCTCCCGCTGCGCGCCGGGACCGAGGCCTGGCCGGCCCGGCTCGCCCTGATGCTGGCGCACTGCGCCGGCATGCTCGATCTGGTGGCCCTGCCCGTCTGGGTGGGCACCCTGGTCTCGGCCTACCACCTCGATCCCCAACAGGCCGGGGGCCTGGCCACCTTGTTCCTCGTGGGGGCGGTGTTCAGCAGTCTGGCGGTGGCGCCACGTCTGCACCGCCTGCCTGGGCGCCTGCCGGTCGCGCTGGGCTTCGGCCTGGCCGCGCTGGCCTTTGCCGGTGTGTCCCAGACCACCGACTACGCCACCATGGCGGTTTTGCACGCCCTCGCCGGCGTGAGCTCTGCCGCTGCGCTCAGCTGCACCCACGGCACCATTGCCCGCAGCGCCAACCCACACCGTCTGTTTGCCTTCGTCGGCATTGCCCTGGGGGTGTTCGCCGTGCTGTTCTTTGCGGCCGTGCCGCCCCTGCTGGCCAGTCTGGGCGGGGCCCTGCTGTTCAAGGTGTTTGCGGTGGTCATGGCCGTGGCCTGCGTGGCCACCGGCCTGGCCTACCCCCGCACCGCTGCGCTGGCAGGGCAGGGCGCTGCAGCCCCAGGCCCCCGTGTGGGCTTGGGCCGTGGGGTCTGGCTCGGCGCCTTGGGGGTGAGTTGCATGGCGGTCGTGCAGGCCATGATGTTCAGCTTTCTTGAGCGCATCGGCATGGATCGGGGTTTCGGCCTGCAGGCCGTCAATGCGGTGCTGGTGGCGCTGGGCCTGGTCAACCTGTTGCCCGCAGGTCTGGCGGCGCTGCTGCAACGGCGCTGGCCTGCCGAGCGCGTGGTGCTGTGCGGTCCGCTGGCCCAGGCGGTGCTGGTGCTGGTGATCACCCAAAGCCAGCAGTTTGCGCCTTATGCCGCGGCGGCCTCGGTGTTTGCCGCGGTGATGATCTTCACCCACACCTTTGCCTTCGGCCTGCTGGCCCGGCTCGACCCCAGCGGGCGGGCCCTGGCCGCCACGCCGGCCATGATGATGGCCGGTGCCGCCCTGGGGCCCGTGCTGGGCGGCACCCTGGTCAAGTGGTCCGGCTACGAGAGCCTGGCCGTGGCCGCCGTGCTGGTGGCCGCCTGTGCCGTGGCCTGCTTCTCGCAGGCCCGCCCGAGCGCAGCGGCCACGCCGCCACAACCCGCCTGATCTGGCTGTTCACGATCTCATCGACCTTCACGAACCCTCCAAGCTACCCATGAGTACAAAGCCCAGACGCCGCCTGGTCGACCTGTCGATCTACCTCGAAAACGATGTGCTGTCCGACCCGCCACCGCTGGCCCCTCGCATCACCTACCAGAGCCATGCCGACACCTTGCCCGAGTTCATGCACATGCTGCCGGGCACTGTCCCGGCCGACTACCCCGACGGCCAGGCTGCGGCTGCCGAGTGGGTCACCCTGACCACCCACAACGGCACCCACCTGGATGCGCCCTACCACTTCCACGCCACCATGGACGCCCGCCTGGGCGAGGCCCGGCCCGCCATCACCATCGATCAGGTGCCACTGGAGTGGTGCTTCCAGCCCGGCGTCAAACTCGACTTCCGGCATTTTCCGGATGGCTATGTGGCCACCGCCGCCGATGTCGAGGCCGAGCTGGCCCGAATCGGGTACAGCCTGCAGCCGCTGGACATCGTCCTCGTCAACACCCGGGCCGGCGAGCGCTATGGCCACAGCGACTACCTGAACGCCGGCTGCGGCATGGGCTATGAGGCCACCATGTACTTGCTGGAGCGCGGTGTGCGCCTGACCGGCACCGACGCCTGGAGCTGGGACGCGCCCTTCTCCTACACCGCCCAGCGCATCGCCGAAACCGGCAACAAGGCCCTGATCTGGGAGGGCCACAAGGCCGGGCGCGACATCGGCTACTGCCACCTGGAAAAGTTGCACCAGCTGGAGGCCCTGCCACCCCATGGCTTCACCATCAGCTGCTTCCCGCACAAGATCCGCGGCGCCTCCGCCGGCTGGACCCGGGCCGTGGCCATCTTCGATCCTGAATGAACCGGCCGCTGGCGGCCTCTGCCCTGAAAACCATGAACACCCCATCCGATAGCAGCTCCTTTCCTCCCATCCATCGTGTGGTGACCGGCCATGACGACCGTGGCCAGGCCATCATCAGCAGCCAGGGCCCGTTGCCCACGGTGGTGGCCATCGAGGCCATCCCCGGCACCGTCTTCCACGAGGTCTGGAGCACCGAGTCCACCCCCGCCCAGGTGGACAACGGCCCCGACCCCACCCTGGGTCCGCTGCGCCTGCCGCCCCCGGCACGGGGCACGCGGCTTCGCTTCGTCGACATCCCGCCCGACACCGCCGACTACCTGGCGCATGGCGCGGGCCGCATGAAGGAAGCCTTCACCCAGATCGGTGACGTCGCAGCCTCGACCGTGGCGGCCGATTCGCCCCACCCGCTGATGCACCGGACCGAGTCGGTCGACTACGGCGTGGTCATCGAAGGAGAAATGACCTTGGTGCTGGACGACTCCGAGGTGCTGCTGCGCCCGGGCAGCGTGGTGGTGCAGCGCGGCACCAACCACGCCTGGGCCAACCGCTCGGGGCGGCCCTGCCGCATGCTGTTTGTGCTGATCGACGGGCAGTACGAGCCCGGTATCGGCGATCGACTGGACGCTCGCACCCGTCAGATCGCAGGAGCCGTCTGATGCACGTGTTGATCACCGGGGCGGACGGTTTTGTCGGCGCGGCGCTGGTGCAGCGGCTCGTGCAGGCACCCCGGGACGGGGCCGGGCAGGGTGGCTGGCGCTTCACGCTGGTTGACCGCCATTTCCGGACCGTCCCACCGTCCCGCGGCCACCGCCATTACATTGGCAGCTTCGCCGATCCGGTTTTGTTGCAGAGCCTGTCCGAGGATCCGCCGCAACAGGTGTTCCATCTGGCCAGCATGCCCGGCGCGCTCGCCGAGCGTGAACCGGAGGCTGGCCTGCAGGCGAACCTGCTCGATACCGTGCAGTTGTTCGAGCACCTGGCGAAGCTGGCACGTCAGGGTCGCATGCCACCGCCCCGCGTGGTGCTGGCCAGCTCGGTGGCCGTCCATGGTGCTCTGGGGGCCGGGCCGGTCGACGAAGACCTGCTGCCTCAGCCCCAGCTCAGCTACGGCACCCACAAGTGGATGAGCGAGCTGCTGCTGGCCGACTATGCCCGCCGCGGCGAGCTCGACGGTTGCAGCCTGCGCCTGCCTGGGATCGTGGCGCGCCCGGCCACCGAAAGCGGGCATGGATCGGCCTTCATGAGCCAGATCTTCCACGCCCTGCGCGAAGGCCGATCCTATGAATGCCCGGTATCACCCGAGGCCACGGCCTGGTGGATGTCCTTGCCATGTTGCCTCGACAACCTGCTGCACGCAGCCAGCCTGCGCGGGCCGGCCCTTCCGGCCTCGCGTTGCTGGCAACTGCCGGTGCTGTGCCTGCCGGTGTCCCAGGTCATCGAGGCCATTGCCCAGCATCTGGGGCGTCCGGCTGGCACGCTGATCCGACATCGACCGGATCCGCGCATCGAGAGCCTGTTCGGCAGCCAGCCGCTGTTGCACACGCCGCGCGCCGAGGCGGCCGGCTTCCGTCACGACGGCTCGGTGCAGGGCCTGGTGGCGCGGGTGCTGGCGACAGGCCTCTGAAAAGTCCAGACGAAAAAATACCCCTGCACGAGGGGTATCTTTTCAGTTCACAGGGCCGAGCCCTGTTGAGAATCAGTAGCTGTTGCCGCCGCCGTAGCCGCCGCCGCTACGGCCACCGCCGTAACCACCGCCATCACCACGGCCGCCGCCGTAGCCGCCGCCGTCACCACGGCCACCGCCGTAGCCACCACCGCTGCGGCCACCGCCGTAGCCGCCACCACCGCCGCCGCCAAAGCCGCCACCGCTACGGGGCGGGCGGGGTTCCATCGGACGGGCTTCGTTCACCGTGATGCTACGGCCACCCATGGATTGTTGGTTCATGCCGTTGATGGCGGCTTGCGCTTCGGCATCGCTGCCCATTTCGACAAAGCCGAAACCCTTGGAGCGACCGGTGTCGCGTTCCATCATGACCTTGGCGCTGGTGACCACACCGAATTCGCTGAAGGCTTGTTCGAGGTCGTTGTCACGAACTTGGTAGGGCAGGTTGCCCACGTACAGTTTGTTGCCCATTTTGGGACTCCTGAAAAACACATTGAGAAAGCGATGGAGTCCCGAAAAACGCACACATCTGACGAAAACCTGGCCAATCACCGCAAATCGCCCGGAAAAAATATCCGCGCTCGTTCATTAAACGCGCATATCGCCCCAAAAAATCATCCAGGCTGGCCCGTACAGCCGCTTTTTTTGGAGATAGGCTGATTTTTCGCAGGATTTGTGGATGGAAAGAGACGAAATCGCGCCGTTGGCGGGCGTGAATCACCCGCCGCGCTGCCAGCGCACCATCCACCGGGCGAGCGCACCCCAGGGTGGCCCCAGGGTTTCGAAGGGGTTGATCGGACCCACCTGATGCACCCCCCGGGCATGGCTGAAGCGCAGGAAACCGGCATGTCCGTGGTAGGCCCCGATGCCGCTGGGGCCGATGCCGCCGAAGGGCAGGCTGTGCTGTGCGATGTGCAGCAGGGTGCCATTGAGTGTCACGCCGCCCGAAGGTGCGGCCGCCAGCACCCGCTCGCGGGTGCTGCGCTGATGGGTGAACAGGTACAAGGCCAGCGGGCGTTCGTGGCGGGCCACCAGGGCCAGGGCCTCGTCCAGGCTTTGGTAGGGCACGATGGGGAGGATGGGGCCGAAGATCTCCTCTTGCATCAGTCGCAGGTGGCGCCCAGGTGCCAGCACCACCGTGGGGGCCACGTGCCGGTCGTCGCGCGGCAGTTCGGCGCTGCTGAGCACCCGGGCACCGCTGGCCCGGGCTTCGTCCAGCAAGGCGTGCAGCCGGTCCCGATGGGCCGGGCTGATGATGGCGCTGTAATCGGGGTTGCGGCCCGGCTCGGGCAGGGTGCGGCGCACATGACGCAGCACAGCCTCGGCAAAAGCCTCCAGATGCTGGGCCGGTACCAGGGCGTAGTCGGGGGCGATGCAGGTCTGGCCCGCATTGACGAACTTGCCGAAGGCGATCGAGCGCGCGGCGGCCTCGATCGCGTGGTCGGGCGCCACGATCGCGGGCGACTTGCCGCCGAGCTCCAGCGTCACCGGCGTCAGGTTGGCCGCTGCGGCCTGCATCACCTTGCGCCCCACGGCGGTCGAGCCGGTGAACACCAGGTGGTCGAACGGCAGGCTGGCAAAGGCTTGGCCCACCTCCACCCCACCGGTGACCACCGCTACTTCGGCCGGATCGAAGGCTTCGGCGATCAGACGCTGCAACAGTTCCGAGAACGCGGGTGTCAGTTCGGAGGGCTTGAGCAAGGCCCGGTTACCCGCCGCCAGTGCGTCGCACAAGGGCCCCAGTGTCAGCAGCAGCGGGTAGTTCCAGGGCGCCATGATGCCGATCACGCCCAGCGGCTCGTGGCGCAGCTGGTTGCGGCCCGGTCGGAACAGCCACTCCACCGGCTGGCGCCGGGGGCGCATCCAACGGCCCACCTGGGCCCGCGCATGGCGCAGCGCTCGCAGCGTGGGCAGCATCTCGAGCAATTCGGTCTCGGTGCGCGAGCGGCCACCGAAATCCCGGTCGATGGCCGTGATCAGGGCCTCTGCGTTGCGGCTGACCAGTTGCTCCAGCCGCCGCAGCGAGGCCCGTCGCGCCTGCGGGTCAGGCGCCGGGTGGCGTCGCGAGGCTTCGTGCTGGCGCATGAACAGGGTGTCGAGGCTCATGCCTGGCCTTTCAGGATCAGGTCGGCAGCGCGCTCGCCGATCATCGCGCTCGGGGCCTGGGTGTTGCCACTCACCAGGGTGGGCATGATGGAAGCGTCGGCCACGCGCAATCCGTTCACACCTCTGACCCGAAGGGCCGGGTCCAGCACCGATCCGGTGTCGCTGCCCATTCGGCAGGTGCCTACCGGGTGGTAGATCGTGTCGGACTGGGCACGGATCAGGGCCGCCAGGGCTTCGTCGCTCTCGTCGTCCAGCGTGCCGTAGATCGGCTGCCCACCCAGCGCGGCGAAGGGCGGGCTGCGCAGGATGCGCCGCGCCAGGCGAACCCCCTGCACCAGCAGCGGCAGGTCATCGGGGTGCGAGAGGAAAGCCGGATCGATCAGGGGCATGGCGGCCGGATCGGCGCTGGCCAGGCGCACCGAGCCCCGGCTGTTCGGGCGCAACGCACACACATGCAGCGCCACCCCGGTCGGCAGGTGTCGGCGCCGTCCGTGGTCGTCCACATTGGACACGCAGAAATGCAGCTGCAGATCGGGCCGGACCAGCCCGGGCGAGCTGCGCACAAAGCCGCCGGCCTCCGCGCCATTGGTGGTCAGAAAGCCGCGGCCCTGCAGGTAGGCCGGCAGCGAGGTCAGCGAGCGCAAGGTGCCGCGCGGCCCCCAGCCGAACAGGCCGGGGCCGTTGAGGCGCAGGTTCAGCGAGTAGTCGAGGTGGTCCTGCAGGTTCTGTCCCACCTGGGGCGAATCGGCCACCAGGGGGATGCCGAGGCGGGCCAGCTCATCGGCCGGCCCGATGCCCGACAGGCACAGCAACTGGGGCGAGGCGATGGCGCCGGCGCTCAGAATCACCTCGCGCCGGGAGGTCAGCAAGCGCACGCCATGGCGGTCAGCCACTTCCACGCCAGTGGTGCGACGTCCCTCGAAGCAGACCCGGTTCACCCGCACCCCGGCCAGCACCTGCAGGTTGGGCCGTGGCACCTGGCCCCGGTAGGCGCGCGAGGCATCGAGCCGGCGGCCGTTCTTCTGAAACACCTGGTACAGGCCCACGCCTTCTTGCCGAGGCCCGTTGAAGTCGGCGTTGGCCGGCAGACCGCAGGCCTGGGCCGCCGCCACAAAGGCCTGGCTCACAGGGCTGGGTGAGGCCAGGTCGCTCACGGCCAGCGGGCCCTGGCGGCCGTGCAGGGCTTCATCGAGCGGGCCCGCGCGCAGATTGCCTTCGCTGCGACGGAAGAAGGGCAGCACATCGGACCAGGCCCAGCCCGGGCAGCCCAGCGCGGCCCAGCCGTCATAGTCTTCGGCCTGGCCGCGCACATAGATCATGGCGTTGATCAGGCTGGAGCCGCCCAGCCCGCGCCCGCGTGGCACGTAGCCAGTGCGTCCGCCCAGGCCGGCCTGGGGCACGGTCTGGTAGGCGTAGTTGTGGCGG
>RXJO01000326.1 GCA_003987795.1 Curvibacter sp. | reverse complement strand
AATGGGCAACGATCAGAACTTCGGTGTTTCTTTCGGCGGGTTGTAGGGCGTCTTACCATCCCCAAGGAAGCGCCGATTCGTCGCCTCGGCCACACGATTGCAGAGTTCGTCGCCCAGCTTGGCGCGATCTGTTTTGCACTGCTCGCGCAGCTCCTTCAGCCGCTCGGGATTGGCCGCCAGCGACTCCACCGTTTCGGTCGGCCCAGACTTTCCGCAGGCAGTTAGCGTGGCAACGAGAAGAAACAGCATGGTCTTGTTCATGGTTCGCGTTCCTCAGAAGAATCGAGAGCGGACACTGCGGTAGATGTCTTCGCCGCTGGGGGTTTGAGGGAACTTGTCCTCTCGATGAAACGAGCCAGTACATCCGAAGGCTCGTTATCCCGGCGCAGCAGATAAGTCGTGAGCATTGATGTGCGGCCAGCCAGGGGCCGCGCGACCACGCCCTGCTCGCGGCTGTTGACGATCTGCGAACCACCGGCCAGACCCAAGGCGAGGCCAGCCGCCACCATTGACATCATCAGATCACAAGATGCTACTCGTTCGGCAATCAGCGGCTCTTGATCGATTCGCCGCAGCACCCGTTCAATCTGCCGCGCATAGCCTTCGCACGCTTGAGGATCCACAAGTACCAGCGGATGGCGCAGCACTTCCTCTAGTGGGACGCGCTTGTATGCCAACAGAGGATGTCGAGCAGGCACTGCCACCATGAACGGATCTTCCAGGACGGCCTCGGCAATGAGGCCATCGCCAACATCATTCGATCGAGCAAAACCCAAGTCGTACAGGTCGTCGCGCAGCCCTTTGATCTGCTGCGCCAACGGAATCTCGAATAGACGTATTTCGATATCCGGCTCTTCTTCGCGGCACAATGCCAGGAAGGTCGAGAAGCGCGATGGCGGTATGCCGTCGGAAAGGGCAACCCGCAACTGGCTGTGAAAGCCGTTAGCGGCAGCCTTCACGCTGTCGCGTGCCTGCTGCAACGCGGTGAAGACACGCGGAACGTGATCCATAAACAGCTGTCCGGCGCGAGTCAACCGGGTACTGCGGGTAGTTCGCACGAAAAGCTGAACGCCCAGTTCTTCTTCCAGTTCTTTGATTGCCCTTGACAGAGGCGACTGTTCAATGTGTAGCCGTTCAGCCGCGCGAGCAAAATGGAGTTCTTCGGCAACGGCTATAAAACATCGTAGGTGTCGAAGTTCCATGGAAGACTCTTTGTCCATTCGCACAACCGCAGCAAGACCATCATCACTCTAGATACCTGCCATCAAGTCTTGTTCCGCGGGCGATCGCTATCTACTCCATCGCGGCAACCGCCGATTCGTGCCCGCCCACCGCAGGCGCGGTGTCTGCTCTACGCACGAGTACATACGTCAAAATTCCGGCCGTCGCCGCAGTAATTGCAGCTAGGGCGCTCGCTGCAGCAAAGCCGCTAACGAACGACTTGGTGGCAGCCGCTTGCACCGGCTCATGCAGTGACGTCGGGAGTTGAATCATCAAGCTACCAAAGTCGCCTGCCGCAACGCGCTTTGCGAAGGAGGCCGCGAGATTTGGGTCCAATCCCAACGACATGCTCGAAGCAATGAAGTGACGAGAGACCTCCTTCGATAGCAGAGCCCCTAGACTCACAACGCCCAATAGAAGGCCAACGAATCGAACCGTAGCAGTCAGGCCGGACCCCATTCCTGCGCGCTGCGCCGGCACTGCTCCTTGCATCACCTTTGCGGTCTCGCCATTGAGCAAACCAGCACCTGCTCCGGCGACGAGCATGCCGATAACGAGAAAGGCGTAGGATGCTTCGGACGCTGCCAATGTCGACAGGAGAACGTCGCCGAATACGCTCACGACCAAACCTAAAGTTAGCAGCGTTCGCCCGGAATAGCGCCCTGCGAGGCGAGCTCCAAGCAGCGGCGTGAGGAACATGGGCAGCGCAAACGGCAACATTGCAAAGCCGGCGGACGAGGGGGCCAGTCCGTAGGCAATCTGAAGGAATAGCGGTAGGAAGAAGACCAGCACCTGCGCACCGGCGGCATATCCCAGCATCGGAAAGGTCGCCCCCAGGAATGTCCGGTTTCGGAAGAGAGAAAAGTCAACCATAGGCCGCTTTTGCCGAACTTCGACGACCGCAAACGCTATGAAGAGCAAGGCGGCGCCCACCAGGCGCCAGATGATTACAGTCGTTGCCCAGCCAACGTTGTTGCCATCGATGAGCGCCCAAATCAGTAGAAAGAGCGCGCAACTGAAAGTGAGAATTCCTGCAATATCGAGGCTCTTCGCATCTGGATCACGAGATTCATCGATTATTTTGGCGGCGGCAATGAATAGGATGACACCGACCGGAAGATTGATAAGAAACGCCCACCTCCATCCTAACCAGTCCGTGATGACGCCTCCCACGATGGGACCGCTTGTGATGGCGATTCCAAGGCACGTTCCCCAGAACGCGTAGGCTTTGGCACGATCCGCACCGACGAAGGCGTGATTGATAACGGCGAGGGCAGAGGTCAAGAGCAAACTTCCTCCGATGCCTTGCAGCGCGCGGGCCCAGTTTAAGACGTGCGCTGATGTAGCAAACCCGCATAACGCAGAGGCAATGATGAATATCCCCAAGCCAATCAACATTGCCCGCTTTCTGCCGTGACGATCTGCGTAAGAGCCTGCGGCGAGCAATAGCGCGGCAAAGGTCAGGATATATGCGCTGACCACCCATTCGATGTCAGTGAAGGTCGCATTGAGTGATCGAGCGATCGTTGGGAGTGCTACGGCCACGATGTTCGAGTCGAGCATGATCAATGACGAAATCAGAGACGCAGTCAACAGGAGCAGCGTCTTGGATTTGCTCCCATGGTGGATTTCTGTCCTAGGCATGACGGTTTAGTCCTCTCAGACTAATGATGTTGATTGACATCTTTTTATGATGTCGTATAACATCTAAACCGTCAAGTAGAAAAGCGACCACACATGCTCGGTGAACGTCTTGCCCCCATTGACCTGTACGGCGCTCGAACAGGGAACTGCCTACGTGTAGCTATAGCTCTTGAGGAGGCGGGATTACCCTATCGCCCTGTCCGACTGGACCTGCGGCGAGGAGAGCATCGGACAGCTGAGTTCCTGGCGCTCAACCCAGATGGCAAAGTGCCGGTGATTGTCGACCGCGTTGATGGCGACGAAGTCCTTGTACTTACGCAGTCCAACGCCATCCTGTTCTATGTCGCCGAGGCTGCTTCAGAAACCTTGCTTCCTGTCGGTGGCACGCGTCGACGTGTCGTCGCTTATGAGCGGTTCTTTTATTTTCTGACGGATGTGATCGCCCCCAGCCACGCCGCATTCCAACTCCGGGCAAGTGGCGTGAAGGACAGTTCGCCGCAAGCACTCGACCTCCGTGCGATGAAAGCCCTCTCCGTTGCAGAGCGATTCGTAAAGACATCCGAGTTTATCGCTGGGGAGACATTTACGTTGGCCGACATTGCAGCGGTCACCATCGCCTTCGCTGTTGAGCGTCACATCGATTGGAGCGAGCTTCCGCAATTGCGGCGGTGGTATCAAGCCCTCATGGCACGGCCCTCCGTCATTCGAGGATTCGCTGCCTTCGGAACGCGATAACAAAAAGGAAGTCAGTTATGCAGAACTCACACCCCCTCGACGACTTCATCTGGAAGTCACTGACGAGCTGCCATCAGCATCTAGCCGCGGGGGACGCGCTCGCGCTACGTTACCCTGCGCCGATAGGCCCCTTCGCCGTGCTTGGCGGCAACTCTCCCGCGAATTGGAAAGCGTTTGCAGATCTAGTGCTGGCAGGTGATCACGCCGCGCTCGTCACGCTTCAGGAACTTGAGCCCCCATCCGGATTGAATGTAATTCAACGTGGTCTTATCAATCAGATGGTGCTATCGACAGCACCTTCCGACAGCTCAGTGGCGAAAGCATCGCGCCTCGGTGTCGCCGATGTGCCCGACATGCTCGAGTTGGTAGCAATGACGCGTCCCGGCCCGTTCGGAACTCGTACCCATGAGATGGGCGAGTACTACGGCATTCGTGTTGGCGGCAAACTGGTTGCCATGGCGGGCGAACGAATGCGTCTGCCCGACTACACCGAAGTCAGCGCTGTGTGTGTGCATCCTGACTATCGTGGTCATCGGCATGCGGAAACATTAGTGAACCTCGTCGGGAAGAGAGTAGTTGCTCGTGGCGAGACGCCGTTCCTTCATGTCTTCAGCGACAACACGGGTGCCATTAAGCTATATGAGAAGCTCGGATACGTTCTGCGGCGACAATTTCATCTCGTCGTGTTAGCTCGCGCTGGCGATGGGGATGCGGCGGGTTAGAAAGCTATCAATACCCTGAAGGCCGGTAGTCCGCATTTCAAATCGCAATCCCAGCCTTTCGGCAGCCAAACGCGCCTTTTTCTCCAGCACGGGATCAGGAATCTGAGCGAGATACAGTGCCCGGGTGAAGTTCCCGAAGTAGTCGGGGAGTAATTCTGGATACAGATCCAGGCCCAGATTGCGGATAATGAACTGATCAAAATGACGCACCAGGAAATCAGTCAGATAGAAGGTTCCACCTTCTGCCTCGTGCAATGCTTTGAACTGCTCAACACCAGCGAAGAACGCATAACAGTGGTCGCCTTCAATACGTGCGACCCCTTCCTCTTCAAGAACTTCGTCCAGTTTCCCACCCGTTCCGCAGTCTCCATACAGACATAGGATTTCGTCATAGGAAGATCGGTTCTCTTTGATCTTCTGCCTCATACCTTCCGGTATTTTTTGCGGGGTCATATGCCACGACGCCGGGAGACAGGTGACATCGATATCCGTCAATTGATTCATGCGTGTCACTTCCAGCAGCTCTCGGGCTACGGCTCCGCATGCAATGATAAGTGTCTTCTTCTTGCGTGATTTGCGGCCTCGCTCTGGAGGATCCGAGGATTCGGCGTGGGCGGTGTTATTTGTGTGCATTCTTGGAGACTCCTGCCACGTTGTCTTCGCGAGCTTTGGCCCCAAGGTATCCCCCGTGATGACGAAGCCCATAGTCGTGGCGAGAGAAGCCTTTTCTCTCCATGAGAATGAGTGCGATCGCATCCCCGATCGCGGACATCACTGCGATGCTTGCGGTCGGTGTGAGGCCCAATAGGCAAGGCTCTTCAATGAGTCCCATATCGATGACGTTATCGCTCAGGCGGCGCATTTCGGACTCGGGATGGGATGTGATGCCAATGATCGGACCACAATCCAGGTGGCGGGCAAGCTCGATCAACTCCAGAACTTCCCGCGTCTTGCCGCTAGTCGAGAAGGCCACGATGCAGTCGTTCGGAGAGATTAGGCCTAGATCGCCATGCGCAGCCTCGCCTGGATGAAGGTAGGTCGCCGGCGTGCCGGTGGAACAAAGCGTAGCGGCAAATTTCTTGGCCACGAACCCGGCTTTCCCCATTCCAGTCGTGACGATCTTTCCCTGACATTCGAACAGGGTGTCAATGGAATTATCGAAAGAAACATTTAGATTGACGGCTGTTATGGCCGCCGCTTCCGCGGCTAGGATGGCCTTCGCCCTGGTTATCCATTGAGACATTGTTTTCCTTAGCTCAGCTTCCGCAGAAGAATGGACGCATTCACGCCACCGAATCCGAAGCCATTAGATATGGCGTACTCGGACGCAATGGGGTGAGCGGAACCACCAATGATGTCGAGCCCTTCGGCTGCGATGTCCCGGTTTTCCAGATTAAGTGTGGGCGGAGCGATCTGATCTCGTAAGGCCAATGCCGTGAAGATCGCTTCCGTCGCGCCGGCTGCTCCGAGAAGATGGCCCGTGGACGATTTCGTTGCGCTGATCGCGGTGCGGTAATGATCGCCAAAGACTGCCTTAATGGCCGAGATCTCGCCCCTGTCACCAACCTGAGTTGAAGTCGCATGAGCGTTGAGATGGCGAACTTCGTCTGGCGGTATGTTGGCTTGTTCTAGGGCGATCTCCATCGCTCGTCTCGCCCCACGACCATCCTCAGGCCCTGAGGTTATGTGATAGGCATCGGAGGTCGTCCCATAGCCGACGACCTCCGCGATTGGGCGGGCGCCCCGTGCACGCGCGTGATCCAGATCCTCGATCACGAGCATGCCAGCTCCTTCGCCCATGACGAATCCATCCCGTGCGGAGTCAAACGGCCTTGAGGACTTCGACGGTTGATCATAGTTAGCGGTGGATAAAGCTCGCGCGGCCGCAAATCCGCCCAGGCTGACCTCATTGATACAGGCTTCCGCGCCGCCGCAAAGCGCAATGTCGGCCTCGTTGGCGCGGATGAGCCTGGCGGCGTCACCGATAGCTTGGACGCTGGCCGCGCATGCTGTGACCGGGGCCCCTGACGGTCCGGTAAAGCCGTACTTGATTGAGACTTGGCCCGCCGCCAGGTTGATCAGAAACGAGGGAATGGTGAAAGGAGAGAGTTTCCCCGGGCCCCGCTGGCGAACCGTATCCACAGCGCTCGTAATCGCATGAAACCCTCCGATTGCGGAGGCGACGATAGTGGCGGTTCGAGCGCGGTCGCGCTCTGAGGTGGGACGCCACCCGGCTTGGCCAATAGCCTCTTCCGCCGCGGCTAACGCGAACACGATGAAACGGTCCATTCTGCGCAAATCCCGTTCCATAACGAAAAGGACAGGGTCGAACCCAGCCGCCGGGTCGTCATCAACACCCGGTACTTGTCCGGCTACCTTGACTGATAGGTTATTGGACAGAGCTGTAGGCAGCCAACTCAATCCTGACTTTGCCGCGAGGAGGCGAGTCCAGACGGATTCCAATCCAACCCCCAAAGGCGTAACCAAGCCCATCCCTGTGATCACAACTCTACGCATATGAAGTGCTCTCAAGATCGGCGCCATTGACGGCGCCCTATGAATCCACAGCTCATCAGTGAGCATGGCTTCCTGCAAAATTAGATGTTACTCAACATCTTTACACGTGCAATGATGCCATGTAACATCTAAGAGCGCAAACTATTCCATGCGAGAGGCGCTACGCATGCTGTGACGTTCGCGCAGCAGCGGGGCTGTCACAACCGTCTTCTAGTGCGGTCGAACCTTGCTATGGGCAGGCAGGAGCGGCATGAACGGATTCGATCCTGTTGAACACTGTTTACCTTGAGGGCATTGCTGCACGATGAGAAAGTCGAGAGAAGAAACTGTTGCTACCCGCGCACGGATCGTTGAAGCCGCTTCCAGTGAATTTCGCCGCAATGGCATTGATGGAACCGGACTAGACGATCTGATGGCTGCAGCGGGGTTGACCCGGGGCGGCTTCTATCGGCATTTCGAGTCGAAGAACCAACTCGTCGCCGAAGCGTGTTCGGTCGCTGCGCAGCGGCAAATTGACGGCATCTCGCTGGCACTGCGAGGAAAGCGCCGCTCATCTGGCCTGCGTAGTGTCGCCAACTTCTACCTGGATCAATCTCGCCGAGATGATCCGACCATCAGTTGCCCGCTCGCGATGCTTGGGAGCGAGCTTGCTAGATGTGATAGCGCGACACGCTCTGCTGCAACAGATAGTTTTTCCAAGCTGGTAGATATCATTTTCTCCCAGATCGATTCGGAGGACTCCGAAAAGGCACGCAGTAAAGCTGTCGTCATCGCCACCACACTTATCGGCGCTCTTACGGTCGCTCACTTCATCAACGACTCGTCCCTCTCGGATCAAGTCCTTGAAACAGTCAAGCAAGCCTGTGCCTCCGCGTAATGTCTGCTTTCAGTTGACGCTGACAGTTGGCTTGCCGCCGCCGGGCACAAAGCAGGCGCCGCGTCACGTGTGCTAATGCGCACTGACGCTAGGGCTAAGAGCCTAGCACTGGAGCGCTAGGGTTCACCGGTTGTTGTCATGCCCTCGTTGTCGTCCGATGTCCCAAGACGCTCCTCCGCCGCGGATCGTCGCGGCGAGCTGTTGTCCCAACCGCTGTTCGATCACTGGCTTCCAGGGCACCAGCGAGAATCCCATGCCGTCATCGAGCATCGCATAGCGCCCGCTGGCAAGCATGACGCTACGCCGGTAGATGCCGGCCACGCGCTGGCCATCAGCCACTGGCCGATGCTCCAGCCTGGTTTCGGCGGCAATGTCCTTCGCGGCCTGTGCCAGCTCTCGACCTCGCAGCGTTGCCAGCAGGTTGCGCGCGAGGACGACGCGCTGCCCGCGATGCTCGGCCAACCCCTGTTCGGCCAGAAAATCGGCGCGCTCGCGTAGGGCGTCCTTGACCTCTGCCCCAAAGCCCAGGTCGCCCAGTCCCTTGCCGCCACCGATCAACTGCTGGTCGAGCCAGGTGGCGCCGATCATGCGGGCCTGCCGCTCGATCGGCAGATGCGATTTCAGTTCCACCGCTACGCCACCTCCCAGGCGCTGCGCGTCGTATTGGCGACCACGCTCGGTCAAGTCATCGGGGACGCGCCAGACGCCTTCGGCCTCCCGCTCCACGATGCCGGCGCGGCGCAGGGCTTCGAGCCGGCGCACGTGTGCAGCGACCACTTCGCGCGGGTCGCGGTCGGGCGTTGCCTGACCTTGGGCGACGGCCAAGTGATGATCGGTGCGATACACGCCATCGACGGCCAACGCGGCGATGTTGCGGTCGGCGGGGCGCATGTCGGCCGAGCCTTTCACTTCCACCACGGCGCCAGTCGGGTACTGCTCCAGCTCCGACCGAGGCGGCAGCGCGACGTAGTGCGCCTTGCCGTCCATGCCGTCGACAATCAGATAGCCCTTGTCGTATAGCTCGTCGGCCAGCCCCTTACCGGCGACGCGGCCGACAATTGCGCGGCCATCCTCGCCGGGTTGGAACACGGCAAGCTCGCGCAGCTTGCCGCTCATGGCCCGCTGCATCGTGCGGATGATGTCGCCGCGCTCGCCCATCGCCCGCAACGTCGGCTCGGCTTCGGCATGGACGGCCCACGCGCCGGGCTGCTGCTCGGTCGTCAACCCCATGCGCTGCAAGCGTTGCAGCCGGCCCATCAGCATTTGCCGCTGCCGTTGCAGCCGGGGTTCGGCGAAGCGTTCGGTGCGCACCAGGCCATCATTGCCGGCCTCGCGCTGCAAGGTGCGATCCAGACCTGTCCATCGCTCCTGATCGACTTCGCGCAGCATGGCGCGCTGCATTTCTAACTCGGTGCGCGGCCCCAACCATTCGGTCGCCAGTTCCGATGCCCGATGACGCATTCCCTCGGCGATGTAGTCGCGGGAAATGATGAGGTCCTTGCCGGTGTCGTCCTTGCCGCGCAGGACGACGTGCGTATGCGGGTTGTCCGTGTTCCAGTGATCGACCGCTACCCACTCCAGGCGCGTGCCCAGATCGGCCTCCATGCGCGCCATCAGATGCCGGGTGTAGGTGCGCAGGTCTTCAAGCTGTTCGGCATCCTCCGGCGAGACGATGAAACGGAACTGGTGCCGATCCTCTCGCCCGCGTTCCTCGAAGGCGGCGGTATCCGCCGCGTCGGTCGTCGGGCCGTAGGCGTGGCCCGGCCCGCCCTGGCGATCGACGCCTTCGCGCTCGATGTAGCGCAGATGCGCGACGGTCGAGCGCGGCCCGGCCTGCGCCAGATTGACCAGCCGCGCCTTGATCGTCACGCGCCGCGCGTTGGCCGTCAGCGAGCGCCCAGCGAAGCGCGCCGCGACATGGCCGCGGCCCAGCCGAGAGCCGGGCCGCTGGCCGACCTTGCCGGCCGCTTTGCCGAGCTTGGCACCGGCCTTGTTTGCCTGGCGCAGCACCTTGTTGATGAAGGCGTCGCCACGCTGCTTCGGCGCGCCGGGGCGGACGCGGAAACGGTCATCGTCGCGGCTGCTCATGGGGCGGCTCCATCCAAGACCATCGCACTCCGGCGTGCGAAGCACGCGCTTTCGCCAATGCCGAAGCGGCATTGCGCACCTTCGCGGCACGCTGCCGCCTCTTGGCGCGTGCCGCGCCACCCCCACGTGCAGACAGGGTTTTCAAGCGGCCCAGTGCCGCGACCTTTTATCTTGCCTTCCGCCTTTGCCCCTCGCTGGCGCTCCGGGCAGCGGCGGCCCGGCGGCGCTGCTGCGCGAGCAGCCAGCGCGCCGGCAAACGCAGACACGGCCACAGGCCGGGCGCGTTCGAGGCAAGACGCCTGCACGTTGGACGGCTGCGCCGGAGGCAGCGCGAAGTGCTGTGCCGGATACGCAGGATCGGCACCCGCACGGCGCGCGAGGCGACACGGCGACAACAGCCGGAACGACACGCCCGATAGCACGGTGAGATGCACGTCAACGTGCAGCGAATCGGCGGCCATCATGGGCGCGACTCCAGCCAGACCGGGCGCGCAACGCCGATCACGGCGGATGCGCTGACCGGCCCGAAATACCGGCTATCGAACGACGCCGGGTTGGTCACGCTCAAGAGGAACAGTTCGCCAGGCCGAAGCTGGCGGCACTGCCTCCATGAGGGCAGCGGACGGCCCAGCCGGTCGGTGGGTAGGACGGCGGCCACCGGCACGCCGTCGATCCAGACCAGCGCATCGAACACGCACACCGATTGCGGCGCGACCGCGCCCACGCGCTTGAGCAACGGCACGCGCGCAGGCAGGTAGCGGCGCTGCGCAGCCAGCGCGGCGGTGTCCGCCGGCAACGTGGTCAGGACGATGCTGCCAACGGACAAAGGCCGGAGCAGCGAGCCGGTGTGCTGGTGGAGCAGCTCCACGTGATACCAGCCGACCGCCACGCTGTCGGATGGGTTGTAGATCAGGCGCGGCATCGGTTGCACGAAGGACGCCCAGGCCAGCGCAGCGAGGCCGCAGGCGGACAGGCCCGCCAGCACGAGGCGAGCGCGCAAACGTGCGCGGGGCGAGCGAGGACGCGGCGCGGTGCCGGCAGTCGAAACGGCGGTCATGGCAACCCCCTCCCGATGAGCCAAGCGGCGAGCCGCTCGGCGGTGTATTCGGGCAGCGGCAGGCGCGCAGCGAGCCGGTTGGCGAGCGTGCGCCAGTACGCGGGCGAGACGGCGACGGCCGCGATGCCCAGCGCCTCGATGGCGTCGATGCGCTCCAACACGGCGCGCACCTGGTTCTCGCCCTCCGCGTGCAGCAGCAGGCGCGCGCCCGGCTGCACGCCGGGAATGCGCTGCACCACGTCCAGCGGCGTGCAAGCCTGCATCACCATGAGCTGCCAGCGGATCGTGCCGTAGTCGTTGGCCTGCCAGCGGATGCGGCAGAACATGGCGCCCGGCAGGAATACCGCGCAGCGCCGCCAGCGGTCGAGCTGGTGCATGCGCGCAGGTTCGCCGAAGCGCAGGTAGAGCTTGAAGCGCGGTTCGATGTAGGCCAGCGCCACGCGCGTCAGCGGCGCGCTGGCAAGTTGGCCGGAAGGCGCTGCGAGCGCGGCCGTGGCCGCGACGGCAACAGGTGTGGAGGCAGGCGAAGCGGATGCGGTCATGGGGTGTTCTCCCTGCGGTGTTCTGGAAACTCGCGCTCCAGCAAGCCGCGCAGCAGGTCGGCGACGGTCACGCCTTGCGTGAAGGCCGATACCTTGATGCGCGAGCGCATCGCGGGCGTGACGTCGAGGGTCAGGCGGGCCGTGTAGAGGTCGCCCTTGCCCAGCGCATCGGCGTCGCCCTGGCGAATCCACGCTTCTGCGTGCGGATTCGCGGGTGGGCGCGCGCCGATGCCGACGCGCTTTGCCGCGCGTTTGCTGTCCGGTGGCGACTTCGCTGTCATGACGGCCACCGCAGCAGTTCATCGACCAGCGCAGTGATCTCACGCGCGGCGGCGCTGTCGGGTGCCGTCTCGCGTGCAAGCCGGCCAGCGGCCACGCTATCGGCGAACACGATGCGCTGATGCACTTCCGCGCGCAGCGCAGGAAGCGGCTGGTCGGCGAGCGCCTGGCGCGCTTCGCGCCCGATCACCGTGGTGCCCACGCGCCGGTTGATGACAAAGGCCGCGCGCAGCACAGGCCGAAACACCTGCGCCTCGCGGATCAGCGCCACCATCTCGGCGCTGGCCCACAGGTCGTAAGGGCTGGGCTGCACGGGGATCAGCACGCGCTCGGCCGCCAGCAGCGCGGAGCGCGCCAGCGCCGCGATGCGCGGCGGCCCGTCGATGACGATGTGATCGGCCCGCCTGGCGAGTTCTGGCGCCTCCTGATGCAGCGTTTCGCGTGCGAGGCCCACGGCGCTAAACAGCCGTGGCAAGCCTTGCTGGCTTCTGCGCTGCGTCCAGTCCAGCGATGAACCCTGCGGGTCGGCGTCCAGCAGGATGACCGATTGCCCCCGCATCGCCAGTTCGCCGGCGATGTGCGTGGCGAGCGTGGTCTTGCCCACGCCGCCTTTCTGGTTGAGCAGAGCGACGATCATGGCCTGGCCCTCCATGCTGGAAAGCCAGGCTGTTGCTGCTGCGTTGGTGGCCGCGTGGTGGTTGTCCACCGCAGCGGCGTTTCTCTACTAAAAGTTAGAGAAATTAAGTTAGGGAAGTTAGAGGACGCGCAAACCCAGTGCTGGCGCGGGTTTGCGGCCGATCGGCACGCCTGATAGCACGATAGTCTCACGCCTGATAGCACGATACCCCGCACGCCTGATAGCACGACACCATCCACAGGCTTTTCCGAAGTTATCCCCGTGCCGTCTGTGGCACGGGCCGGAAGGTCAGCAGCTCCATGCCGTTGTCCGGCATCCGCTCGATGCCCAGGACGTAGCCGGGCAGCGACTGCCGCGCGACCAGCGCGCGCAGGTCGCAAGCGAAGTCGTAGGGCTTGGCGGTGCTGCCCGATTTCTGGTGCAGGTAGCGAAAGTCGAACTGCCAGCCGTATGCCTGCTTGCCGCCGTGCTTGCGCACCAGCCGGTACAGCCAGCGCTCGATGCCGCCAGTCAGCCGGAAATATGCCGGGTCGATGGTCAGCACCAGGGCCGCGTCGAGCACGCCCGCGTAGAACCAGTCCGGCAGGATCAGCTCGATGCCCAGCGGCGTACCGCTGGCATCGGCCAGCTCCTTCCATTCGTTGATCCACGAGAAACGGTGCAGGCGCCGCCCGGTCGTCTCGCGGATGGACGTGGCCACCGTGGTCGATTGCAGCCGGTCGAGCGCGGCCTTGAGGCGCTGGTAGTCGCGCAGCGACTTGCCGCGCCCGATGAAGCGCAGGATCTCGTAAGGCGTGGCGTGCATCAGCCGCGACGGCCGCAGGCCCGCGTCCTTCGCTTCCACGATCTGCGAGGCCGCCCATATCAGCACGTCCGCATCCCAAATCGTGGCGATGCCATGCTCCTGCGTGCCTTCCACGCGGATCGTCACGTTGCCCGCTCGGAAGTCGATGGGCTTGACCCGCTTGGACTTGCCGAGCGAGAAGAACGGATAGGCCATCAAGTCCTGGTTGTCGCGCGGCGCCATGTCGCCCGGCAAGGCGCGGAACAGGTCGAGCTGTTCGCGCTCCTGCAACGGCCGCTGCCGGGATGGCAGCGCAGGGCTGGACATGGCGAAGGCCATCCGCGTGCAAGCGATCAGCGCGCACGGCTGTCCGCCGAATGCTGCTCGGCGTATTCGGGATCGGATGTGCTCTCGAAGCTGCGCTCGGCGGCCCAGGCATCGAGGTCGGCCACGGCGTACATGACGCGCCGGCCGAACTTGCGGAACTTGGGGCCGCCACCCAGCACGCGCTGCTTTTCCAGCGTGCGCGGCGACA
>RXJO01000522.1:7609-13665 GCA_003987795.1 Curvibacter sp. | reverse complement strand
CGACACCCCCATCGAACAGCGTTACGACCAGGCCCTGGCCCTGCTGGGCCTGCAGGCCTGGATGCTGTCGCCCGAGGCGGGGCACGCATGAGCACTGCTGACCGCCCCGGCGCTCCAGCGGTTCCTGCCCAGTTCCAATCCTTTCTGGCTTTTGACTTCGGCGTCAAGCGCACCGGGGTGGCGGTGGGCAACCGCTTCACGCGTTCCGCCACGCCGCAGAAGACCATTGCCGCCGAGGGTGATCGCCGCTTCGAGGCGATCGCCAAGGTGCTGGCCGAATGGCAGCCCGACGCCCTGGTCGTCGGGGTGCCTTTCCATCCCGACGGCGCCGAACACGAGAACACCGTGAAAGCGAGGCGATTCGCGCGCCAGCTCCGGGGCCGCCATGGTCTGCCGGTGTTCGAGGTGGATGAGCGCTACAGCACCACCGAAGCCCATTCCCTGGGTGCCGCCGATGCCGATGCGGCGTCAGCGTGCATCATTCTTGAACAGTTTTTGAGGAGTCTGCCTTGAGTTCCACCGGAAGCCTGGTCCTGGATGCCGAAGCCCTATACCGCGAGCTGGTGCGCGGTGTCCGTTCCCTGATGGGCCCTGAAACCCGATTGGTGGGCATCACCTCGGGCGGTGCCTGGCTGGTCGAGCGCCTGCAGAAAGACCTGGGCCTGCCCGGGCAGCCCGGCGTGATCTCGTCGGCCCTGCACCGCGACGACTTCGCGCAGCGCGGCCTCAGTTCGGCCGGCCAGACCTTGCTGCCCTTCGACGTCAATGGCGCCGATGTCCTGTTGCTTGACGACGTGCTCTACACCGGCCGCACCCTGCGCGCGGTGATCAACGAGTTGTTCGACTACGGTCGCCCTGCCAGCGTGCGCCTGGCGGTGCTGGTCGACCGTGGCGGACGCCAACTGCCGATCCAGGCCGACTTTGCTGCCGCCCGTGTGGCACTGCCTTCGGCCAGCACGCTGGCGCTGGCCCGCAGCGAGGCCGGCGGCTTCAGCTTCCATGTCGAACAGGCCTGAGGACCTACCGGGAAACGCCATGCTCCACAAACGAAACCCCCAACTCAACAAGAACGGCGAGCTGATCCACCTGCTCTCCATCGAAGGCCTGCCCAAGGACATCGTGACCCACATCCTGGACACGGCAGCCAACTTCGTCAGCGTCAGCGACCGTGAGGTCAAGAAGGTGCCTCTGCTGCGCGGCAAGAGCGTGTTCAACCTGTTCTTCGAGAACAGCACCCGCACCCGCACCACTTTCGAGATCGCGGCCAAGCGGCTGTCGGCCGACGTGATCAACCTCGACATCGCGCGCTCCTCGGCCTCCAAGGGCGAGTCGCTGCTCGACACCATCGCCAACCTCTCGGCCATGGCAGCCGACCTGTTCGTGGTGCGGCACAGCGAGTCGGGTGCGCCTTATCTGATCGCGCAGCACGTGGCACCTCATGTGCACGTGATCAATGCCGGCGATGGTCGTCATGCCCACCCCACCCAGGGCCTGCTCGACATGTTCACCATCCGCCACTACAAGAAGGATTTCTCCAACCTCACGGTGGCCATCGTGGGGGACGTGCTGCATTCGCGTGTGGCGCGCTCCGACATCCACGGCCTCACCACCCTGGGCTGTGCCGAGGTGCGTGTGGTGGGCCCCAAGACCCTGGTGCCCAGCGACATGGCTCAGATGGGCGTGAAGGTGTTCCACACCCTCGAAGAAGGCATCAAGGACTGCGATGTGGTGATCATGCTGCGCCTGCAGAACGAGCGCATGAGCGGCGCGCTGCTGCCGTCCAGCCAGGAGTTCTTCAAGAGCTTCGGCCTGACCGAGGAAAAGCTGCAACTGGCCAAACCCGACGCCATCGTGATGCACCCGGGACCGATCAACCGCGGCGTCGAGATCGACTCGGCCGTGGTCGACGGCAAGCAATCGGTGATCCTGCCTCAGGTCACCTTCGGCATCGCGGTCCGCATGGCCGTGATGAGCATCGTGGCCGGCAACGAGGCCTGAGGGAGAAGAGCACCATGAATCTGCTGATCAAGAACGGCCGTGTGATCGACCCGGCCTCGGGCCGCGACGAAGTGGCCGACGTGGCCGTGGCGGCGGGCCGCATCGTGTCCATCGGCGCCCTGCGTGGCGAGTTTGCACCGCAGCGCGTGATCGACGCCTCCGGCCTGGTGGTGGCACCGGGCCTGGTCGACCTGGCGGCGCGCCTGCGCGAGCCCGGCCACGAGCACGAAGGCATGCTCGAAAGCGAGATGGCGGCCGCGGTGGCCGGCGGCGTCACCAGCGTGGTCTGCCTGCCCGACACCGATCCGGTGCTCGATGAGCCCGGACTGGTCGAGATGCTGAAGTTCCGCGCCGAGAAGCTGCACCAGTCGCGTCTGTTCCCGCTGGGCGCGCTGACGCGCAACCTGGCTGGCGAAGTGCTGACCGAGATGGCCGAGCTGACCGAAGCCGGCTGTGTCGGCTTCGGTCAGGCCGAGGTTCCCCTGGTCAGCACCCAGGTGCTGCAGCGGGCCCTGCAGTACGCCAGCACCTTCGGCTACACCGTCTGGCTGCGTCCACAAGAGCTTTACCTGGGCAAGGGCGTGGCCGCCAGCGGCCCGCTGGCGACCCGCCTGGGCCTGAGCGGCGTGCCGGTGGCCGCCGAGACCATCGCCCTGCACACCATTTTCGAGTTGCAGCGCAGCACCCGCGCCCGGGTCCACCTGTGCCGCCTGAGCAGTGCCGCCGGTGTGGCCCTGGTGCGCCAGGCCAAGGCGGAAGGTCTGCCCGTGAGTTGCGATGTGAGCATCAACTCGCTGCACCTGATCGATGCCGACATCGGCTTCTTCGACAGCCGGGCCCGCCTCACGCCACCGCTGCGCCAGCAGCGTGACCGCGACGCCCTGCGCGAGGCGCTGGCCGACGGCACCATCGATGCCCTGGTGTCCGACCACAACCCGGTGGACGAAGACGCCAAGACCCTGCCGTTCGCCGAGAGCGAGCCCGGTGCCACCGGCTTCGAACTGCTGCTGAGCCTGGCCCTCAAGTGGGGCCAGGAGCTGGGCCTGAGCCTGCCCCGTGCGCTGTCCGTGCTGACCCGCGACCCGGCCCAGGTGCTGGGGTCTTCGCTGGGCACCTTGCAGGCCAGCGTGGGCCAGTTGATCGAAGGCGGCGTGGCCGATCTGTGCCTGTTCGACCCCGAGGCGGTCTGGCAGGTCCAGCCGCAGGCGCTGCGCAGCCAGGGCAAGCACACGCCGTTCGCCTACGAGCTGACCGGCACAGCCATGCCAGGCCAGGTCCGCTACACCGTGGTGGGCGGTCAGGTGGCCTTCGAGCGCACCTGAAGCGCGGTCGGTCCGGGCGTCGTGGCGATATGAACCCTCCTGCCCAAGCTCAGGCCGCTCCCCCCGTTCGCTGGCGGCGGGCACCGCAGGCTGTGTGGCGTCTTGGGCGTGTGCTGCTGCATGTGCTGTCGGGCCTGATGACGGTGACGCTGCGCTTCCCCCGTCTGGGGTCGGAGCAGCGCGAAATGCAGGTGCAGGCCTGGGCCAGTCGCCTGCTGCAGGTGCTGGGCATCGCGCTGCAGGTGCGCGGCACGCCGGTGCCCCTGGGGCCGGCGCTGCTGGTGTCCAACCACATCTCCTGGCTCGACATCGTGGTGCTCCATGCCAGTCGGCATTGCCGCTTCGTGTCCAAGTCGGAGGTGCGGCGCTGGCCCTTGATCGGGGCCATGGCCTCGGCCGCCGGCACGCTGTTCATCGAGCGGGCCTCGCGTCGTGATGCGATGCGGGTGGTGCACGACATGAGTGACAGCCTGCAGCGCGGCGACGTGCTGGCCGTGTTTCCCGAAGGCACCACGGGTGACGGCCTGCAGGTGCTGCCCTTCCATGCCAATTTGCTTCAGGCCGCCGTGTCGGCCGCGGCGCCGGTGCAACCGGTGGCCCTGAAGTTCGTCACGGCGGCAGACGGTCAGCGTTCCCTCGCACCTTGTTATGTGGGGGACGACACCCTGGTCGGTTCACTGTGGCGTACGTTGACCAGCGAGCCCATCGTGGCGGTGGTTCACTATGGCGAGTTGCAGCAGGCCCAGGGGCGAGATCGACGCAGCTGGGCAGCCGATCTGCACCAGCAGGTGAGTCGGCTGGCCGATGGCGGCTGCGCCCGGACCCCGTGAGGCGCTGAGCCGCTCAGCGCTTGACTTGCGGGCTTCTCAGATCCAGGCCCGCACATGAAGCTGGGCACCGCCGTCCGGCAAGGGGCGGGAGAAGCCGTACTCGATCGGGGCGGAACTGTTGCAGGCCACCTGCAGCCAGCCCGAGTCGAGCTCGTGCTGCGCCGAGGGCCTGAATGCCTCGGCCATCGCCGCAACCGCTTCGAAGCCCTGGCGACCGGTGTGGATGTTGGCGAGCTCGTCGGCGCTCATCAAGCGAAGCGCGTCCAGTTGGGCCCGCAGCCCGGTCAACTGGTCGGGGGCCACCCGTCGGCTGCAGAGAATCCAGAAGTGCTCACCCAGGCTGCCCACGGCGATGCGCCCTTGGGGTTCGGCGGCATCGTGGCCGGGCCTGGCCAATTGTCGGACGAGTTCGTTGAAGACGCGCAGCAGTCGCTCCTTCGTGGGCTCGGGCGATTCCAGCTCGTCCAGGCGCTGGCGCACGCTATGCGCCGCAGCCTGCACCAGCTCGAGGTTGAACCCGCCGGCATGGAAGAACAGCAGGCCAGGGTGCTGGGCGCAGGCGGCAAAGCCATCCCGGCCCTGGGGCTCGGCCGGAGGTTTGTTGCGCTGGCCGGGCCCGGTCTGTACAGGCCGCAGATCGGCGTGCAGTGCAGGGTTGGCGAGCTGCCGTTCGAAGGCTGGCGTGGAGTTGCTGTTGACCATCACGAGCGCCATTCTTCGGGCCGCGCATGACGGCGCCATGACGAGGCGCAAGGGGAGGGTGGGCGGTCTCAGGCCTTCGGCTGGGGCAGGGCTGGACGGGGCAGGCTGAGGGTGAAGCGGGCGCCTTGACCGGGGCTCGATTGAACCGTCAAGGTGCCCCCCATCAGCCCTGCCAGAGCGCGTGACAGCGACAGGCCCAGGCCCGTGCCGCCGTGCTCGTAGCTGACCCGGTCATTGCCTTGGCGGAATCGTTCGAAGATGGTTTCGTGCAGCTCGGGGGCGATGCCGGGCCCGGTGTCCACCACGTGGAAGTTCACCATGTCGTCGCTGGCGTCCACTTCCACGGTCACGCGGCCCTCCTGGGTGAACTTGAGCGCATTGGACAAAAGATTGTTCAAGATCTGCTTCAGGCGCAGTCCATCGCACAGCAGGGTCTGGGGGGTGTCCGGCGCCAGCTGCAACTTGAGTTCCAGCGATTTCTGGAGCGCCGTCACGCTGAAGAAATCCAGCGTCGACTGCAGCAAGTCCCCCAAGGCCACGGGCTCGGGTGTGACCGGCATGGCACCAGCTTCCACCTTGGCGAGATCCAGGATCTCCGTGAGCAACTCATTGAGGTGCTCGGCGGCCTTGCGGATCATGCCGGCCTGTTCCTTGAAGCGGGGTTGCTCCAGGCGCATCTCCATCAGTTCGGCAAAGCCGCGGATGCTGGTAAGGGGCGTGCGCAACTCATGGGACACGGCGGCCAGGAACTCGCTCTTGGCACGGCTGGCCGATTGGGCCTGGGCTTCGCTGATCTGCAGCGCGCGGTTCTTGTCTTCCAATTGGCGCAGGCCCCGCAGAAAGGCGGCGGCGCCAGCCAGCGATGCGACCGTCAGCAGGCCCATCAGGGTCACTGCCACGTTGCGCAGGCTGCGCCAGTCGCTGAGCGCGCTTTCCGTGGCGGTCAGCACATACACCCTCAAGGGGTAGTCGGCCACGCGGTGGTAGGCGGCCACCCGCTCGATCTTGTCGATGTTGCTGGTGATGATCGACCAGCCGGCTCGCTCGCCGCGGGGCAGGCGGGCCATGGTCGAATTGCTCGACAAGGTGGTGCCCATGCCGGTCGGTGTCCCACCGATCACCCGGGCGCGGACACTGCGGTCATCCCCCAGCAAGGTGACCCCGCCTTTGGCACCCAGGTTGACGTCGCTGTAGGACTGCTCGA
>RXJO01000522.1:0-7531 GCA_003987795.1 Curvibacter sp. | reverse complement strand
TGGTCCATTTGTTCGAGACCTTGCCCAGCACCGGTTTGCCGATGAACAGACCGTCAGCGCTCATCTGCAGCGCCGCCTCGGGCACCTTTTCTGGCGAAAGATGGACCTGGACGTGCTCGCGCGAGGAGAGATCGACATGACCTGTCTTGGCGCCGTTGGGGTCGATGTTGCTGCCCACGAAGCGCCCTTGCGCGTCGACCAGCGACAGTTGCGTGAGAATCTGCGGCACCAGGCCAGTCTCGTTGGCCAGCCGCACGTAGTCAGCCTGTGACAGTTCGCCGCTGGCTGCCAGGTCGCGCATGCGCAGGGTGGCCTGATCCACCGATGCCAGGACCCGAACAGTCTGCTCCTGCAGCACCCGGGCCAGATTGGTGTTCTGCCGCACCTCGGCGGCCAGGGCATCGCGGGCCTTCAGGTCCAGCGTCAGCACCACCGCCACCCAGCCGACGCCCAGCAGGATCAGGACCGACAGGGCCACCATCCAGCTCAGGCGTGAACCCGTGAACCCCCGCATCAAGAAGGGGGCGGGCAACAGGGGATGGCGGGCGGCGGATGTGACCGGTACTTCGGACATGGTGGTGTCGTGCTTGGCCCTCATCATACGGTGCAGCATCCATTTGGGTTCACCATTTGACCGCTTGGCAACAAAGTCCCAGGTCTTGCTTCGTATTGCGAACAAAGCTGACAGGAATGAAGCAGTGAAGGTGCAAATGGCGTGGCGGTGCCAACTATTTCTCGCCCCGGTTCGTTCTTCGGTTGCTGCGGTGCAGCATTTGCTTCAAGATCCGAGTCAGGTGTGCTGCACAGGCCGCTTCGGGCGGACCTTGGCAGCGCCTGAGCAGTGACCTGTCGCCTGTCCGTGGATTCCAGACTGCCATGCCCAACAAAGCCGCCGCCTTCAACATCGATCTGTCCCGCCTCGCGTGCCCGCGATGCGGACGCGTCGGGCTGAGCGAAATCGACGAGGCGGTGTATTGCGGCGCCCGTACCAAGGACAAGCACCTGGCTTGGCCGTTGAACGATCCGGTGGCCTATGCCCGTTGCGACAGCTGCTTTCTGGTGCTGGGGCTGCCGGATGCGCGTCAGAGCCCGCAGGCGGCTTCGCCACCGCACAAGGCCTGAAGAATGGCTTTCAAGGGGCTGGACTCTGCAATCAGGGCCGGTCTTTCGGTGTAACCTGCCGGCTTTCCTGATCAGCAAGGATCTCTGAATGTCTCCGCTCACCCCCCCGAGTGCTCACCCTTTCACCCGCAACATCACCCGCCATGCCGTGCTTCGCACGCTGCTGGCCACCGCTTTGCTGGCGGTGGCCCCCCTCGGCCAGGCCCAGCAGGTCTTGCGCGTGACGGCCATCCCGGATGAATCGCCTACCGAGCTCGCCCGCAAAGCGGCCCCGCTGATGAAATACCTGGAGGGCAAGCTCGCCGTGAAGGTCGAATACACGCCCGTCACCGACTATGCCGCTTCGGTGGAGGCTCTGGTCAACAAAAAGGTCGACATGGCCTGGTTCGGCGGCTTCACATTTGTGCAGGCCCAGGTGCGCTCCAACGGCAAGATCATTCCCCTGGTTCAACGCGAAGAGGACGAGAAGTTCAAGTCGGTCTTCATCAGCGCCGACCCCGCCATCAAGTCGCTGGCCGATCTCAAGGGCAAGGATGTGAGTTTCGGCTCGCAAAGCAGCACCTCGGGCCACCTGATGCCGCGCAGCTTCCTGTTGCAGGCGGGCCTGAACCCCGAACATGATTTCCGTCGCGTGGCCTACAGTGGCGCCCACGACGCCACCATCGCGGCCGTGGCCTCGGGCAAGGTCCAGGCCGGGGCGCTCAACATCTCGGTGTGGGACAAGTTCGTGGCCGACAAGAAGGTTGACACCGCCAAGGTGCAGGTCTTCTATACCACCCCCCCTTATTACGACTACAACTGGTCAGTGCACGCGGACATGCCGGCTGCCCTGCGCGACAAGATCACCCAGGCCTTCCTGGCTCTGAACAAGAGCACGCCTGAGGGCAAGGAAGTGCTGGACCTGCAGCGGGCCACCCGTTTTGTGCCGACCAAGGTCGAGAACTACAAGAGCATCGAGGCCGCTGCGCGCAGCGCCGGCCTGCTTTGATGGCTGGCTGAGGAGGCCTGTTTGGGACGGATGCTTGAACTCGACCGGGTCAACGCCCGGCACCCGGCGGCGCGTGCCGGGGCGCGTGCCGCCTTGGCCGGGCTGAGCCTGCGGCTCCAACCCGGTGAGCAGGTCGCCGTGATCGGCCCATCCGGGGCCGGCAAGACCAGCTTGTTGCAGGTACTGGCCTGTGCCTTGCCACCGTCAGGTGGTCATCTGAAGCTGGACGGCGTCGACCCCTGGCAATTGCCGAGTCGAGGTCTGCAGCGCTTGCGCGGGCAACTGTTCCTGGCCCCTCAGGTGCCACCCTTGCCACCCCGTCAGCGCGTGGTCACATCGGTCCTGGCCGGACGCCTGCCGGCCATGAGCCTGTTCGCCAGCCTCGTCTCCCTGTTCCACCCCAGCGACCTGCCGGCAGCCTTTGAGGCGCTGCAGCACTTCGATCTGGGCGACAAGCTGTTTGAGCGGGTGGATCGGCTGTCGGGCGGCGAGCGCCAGCGCGTCGGTCTCGCTCGGGCCCTGCTGGCGCCAGCGTCCTGCTGGCTGATGGATGAGCCCTTGTCGGCCCTCGATCCTGCCCGGGCTCGCCAGGCCATGGCGACCCTGCAGCGGGTGGCCCGTGAGCGGGGCATCACGATGGTGGCGTCACTGCATCAGGTGGATGTGGCACTGGCCTGCTTTGGGCGCATCCTGGGCCTGCGCGAGGGAGCGCTGGAGTTCGACCTGCCGGCCGCCGAGGTGAGCCCAGAGCGGCTGGCCCGGCTGTATGCCCAGCATGAACATGAGTTGCGCGGCGAGGCGCCACGACCCTCGGAAGCGCCCCCCGCCTCACTGGCGGAGCCTGTGGCCTTGTCATGCCGCTGAGCCCGTCGTCACCAGCCGAGGCCGATCCGCGCCGTGCCCCGACCCGAGACCCGGCTTGGCGGGCGCGCCTGACGCTGTGCGCGCTGGTGCTGGTCCTGCTGTGGCCGCTGCTGCAGGCCACCGAATTCAAGCCCTGGATCCTGCTGCAGCCCGAGGCACTGGCCTTCAGCGGGCGCTTTCTGGCCAGCTTCTGGCCGCTGGCGGGCGGTGCCGAGTTCCTCGCGCTGCTGGCGCGTGAGTCCTGGCGCACCGTGGCCATGGCCACGGTTGGGGTGGCGCTGGGCTGGTTGATGGCGGTGCCGCTCACCTTGCTGTCGACCCAGGCCTTGTCGGTGTCGGCCCTGTCGGGCCGGATGGCCCGTGGGCCGTTCTGGGTCCGTCAACTGGTGCGCGGCCTGCTGATTGTGTTGCGCAGCGTGCCCGAACTGGTCTGGGCCCTCGTGTTTGTGCGGGTGGTCGGCCTCGGGCCAACGGCAGGCGTGCTGGCGATTGCGCTCACCTATGCGGGCATGTTGGGCAAGGTCTACGGTGAAATCCTCGAAAGTGGCGAACAGCATGCGGCGCAGACCCTGCTGCGACAGGGCGCCGGTCGCTTGCAGTCTTTCTTTTACGGCTTGTTGCCCACTTGTGCGGCCGAACTCAGTTCGTACACGGTCTACCGCTGGGAGTGCGCCATCCGGTCTTCGGTGGTGCTGGGTTTTGTCGGTGCCGGGGGGCTGGGGCAGCAACTCGACAACTCGATGAAGATGTTCAATGGCGGGGAGGTCGCCAGCATGCTGCTGGTGTTCATGGCCCTGGTCGCGCTGGCCGATCGGGTCAGTGCCGGTCTTCGAAAGCTGCTGGGATGAGGCCTGCCGATCCGTCTGTGCTCAATTTGCGCGCGCCTGCACTCTGGCGTCGGTCGGGTGTGTGGTTCGTGGCCGGCGTGCTGGTCCTGGTGGCGGCCAGTGTGGCGTCGCTGGATCTCCAATGGCAGCAGTTCCTGTCGTTGCAGGCGCTGCACAGCATGGGGCGCTTTTTGGGCGAGTTCTACCCACCCGATCTCTCGCCAAGCCTGCTGCGCCAAGTGCTGGTGGCCAGTTGGGAGACACTGGCCATGTCCTTGCTGGGCACCGGCCTGGCAGCGCTGGGTGCGCTGCTGCTGGCGCTGCCGGCGAGCCGCCTGCAGGCCGGCGAGCGAGCCTGGCTGCGCAGCCCGACGCGCTGGCTGCTCAATGCCTTGCGCTCCATCCCCGAGCTGGTCTGGGCCACCTTGCTGTTGATTTCGGCCGGGCTGGGGCCGTTTGCAGGCACTTTGGCCCTGGCCTGCCATACCTTGGGCGTGTTGGGGCGACTGTTCTCTGAGGCGCTGGAGAACGCGCCGGCCGGCCCGGCCGAGGCGCTGCGCCAGCAGGGCGTGGGGCGCGTGCAGGTGCTGGCCTATGCCAGCCTGCCCCAGGTGCTGCCGCAATGGCTCAGCTACACCCTCTACCGCTGGGAGAACAACATCCGCGCCGCCGCCGTGCTGGGGGTGGTCGGCGCCGGAGGTCTGGGCCAATTGCTGGCCTTCCACATGGGGTTGTTCCACATGGGCAAGACTGCCACCATCCTGGCGGCCATGCTGCTGATGGTGGCGGCGGTCGATGCGCTGAGCCTGCTGGCGCGCCGTGCCTTGATGCGCTGAGGGGCCGCGTCAGGCTGGGCGTGTTGTCAGCGCTTGCAGCAGGCGCTGGTGCACACCGCCGAAGCCGCCGTTGCTCATGCAGACCACCTGGTCACCCGGGCGGGCCGCGGCGGCCACCTGTCGAACCAGGGTGTCGATGTCGGCGGCCGTGTGGGCGCGCTCACCCAGTGGCGCCAGGGCCTCGGCCGCGTCCCAGTCCAGACCGCCGGTGTGGCAGAAAGCCAGATCGGCGCTGGACAGCGACCAGGGCAACTGGGCCTTCATGGTGCCCAGCTTCATGGTGTTGCTGCGCGGTTCGAAGACGGCCAGGATGCGGCCGCTGCCCTCGGTCACCGGGCCCAGACGCCGGCGCAGGCCGTCCAGCGTGGTTCGGATGGCGGTGGGGTGGTGGGCAAAATCGTCGTACACGGTGACGCCGCCGGCCTGGCCGCGCACCTCCATGCGACGCTTCACGTTCTGGAAGCTTGACAAGGCCTCGGCCGCCACCTCGGCGGGCACGCCCAGGTGGTCGGCGGCAGCCACCGTGGCCAGGGCATTGAGCTGGTTGTGGGCGCCACTGAGCGCCCACTGAACCCGCGCCACGGGCTGACCCTGGCGCAGCACGGCAAAGTCATGGGCCTCGCCTTCGGCGGAGAAATCGCTCACCGTGCTGCCGAAGCTGCGCACCTCGCTCCAGCAACCCTGGGTCAACACGCGGGTCAGGCTTTCTTCGAGCCCGTTGACCACCACCCGGCCCTGGCTCGGCACGGTTCGGACCAGGTGATGGAACTGGCGCTCGATGGCGGCCAGGTTGTCGAAGATGTCGGCGTGGTCGAACTCAAGGTTGTTCAGCACGGCCGTGCGCGGGCGGTAGTGCACGAACTTGCTGCGCTTGTCGAAGAAAGCGGTGTCGTATTCGTCGGCCTCGATCACGAAGGCGCTGCCTTGCCCCAGTCGGGCAGACACGCCGAAATTCAGGGGCACACCGCCCACCAGAAACCCCGGCTGCAGGCCGGCTTGATCCAGCACCCAGGCCAGCATGGAGGTGGTGGTGGTCTTGCCGTGGGTGCCTGCCACTGCCAGCACATGGCGGCCCTGGAGCAGGTTTTCGGCCAGCCATTGCGGGCCGCTGGTGTAGCGTGCGCCCTGGTCGAGGATGGCTTCCATCAAGGGGAATTTGGGGTTGCCATCGGGCAGCCGGGCTCGACTGACCACATTGCCGACCACGAAGACATCGGGCTTCAAGGCCATCTGGTCGGCCGAGAACCCCTCGATCAGATCGATGCCCAAGGCCCTCAGCTGGTCGCTCATCGGGGGGTAGACCCCCGAGTCGCAGCCAGTGACGCGGTGACCGGCCTCGCGGGCCAGGGCCGCCAGGCCGCCCATGAAAGTGCCGCAAATACCCAGGATGTGAATGTGCATGAACCCGATTTTACGTGGGGTCATGGGGGGGGCTGGCCGGGGCTGGCACGGGCGCGGGCTGGTGAGCTATCAATCTGGTAGCGGCGGGGCAGGGCGGCGAAATGGCGCAAAATGCCCGCTTTGCAATCTCTGCGGTCGGCGAGCGCCAGGCTTGACCAGACCCTCTCCATGGAAAGTCTTGCCTCCGAAATTGCCGCGACGGCCGCCCGCATGGTGGTCGAAGAAGGCCTTGAATACGGTGCAGCCAAACGCCGGGCCGTCAAACAGCTGGGTCTGCCGGCGCGCACAGCCCTGCCCGACAACCTCGCGGTCGAGGACGCCGTGCTGGAATACATCGAGCTGTTCTGCGCCGACACCCAGCCTGCCGAATTGCGTGCGTTGCGCGAACTCGCGCTGGTCTGGATGGAGCGCATGGCCGAATTCCGGCCGCACCTGACAGGCGCGGTCTGGCTGGGCACGGCAACCCGCCTGTCCGACATCCGCATCCAGTTGTTCTGCGATGACCCCAAATCTGCCGAGATCCGCCTGATCGACCACAACGTCGATTACGAACCGCAGACCGTGCAGGGTTTTCGAGGTGAGCCGGTGGAGGCCTTGTCGCTGGGATCACCCTGCAAGGCGCTGGGCGAGGTCGTCGGTGTCCATTTCTTGATCCATGACCTGGATGATCTGCGTGGCGCCCTGGTGCCCGACGCCCGCGGGCGTGCACCCCGGGGGGCTCTGGCAGCGGTCCAGGCCTTGTTGAAGGAGTCTGAAGCATGAGTCATCCGCCCCAGGTGGATTCTTCTGGCGCCGGTCGGCGCCGATGGCTGTGGGCCTCGGCGGCGGCGCTGGCTGCGACAGCCGGTGCGGGCCTGGCCTGGTGGCGCACCCAGCCTCAAGGCACGGAGGCCCAGGCCGGTGCGGCCTTGTCCGAGCTCTGGGGGCTGAAGTTTGACCGGGCCGGTGGTGGCGAGCTGGTGCTGGCCGATTTCAAGGGCAAGCCCCTGCTGATCAACTTCTGGGCCACCTGGTGCCCCCCCTGTGTGGAGGAGTTGCCGATGCTGGATCGGTTTCAGCGCGAAACGCCCGCCAATGGCTGGCAAGTTCTGGGATTGGCCATCGATCAGCCCAGTTCTGTAGCTCGTTTTCTGACCCGTACGCCGCTGGGTTTCCCGGTCGGGCTGGCGGGGTTGGGGGGTACCGAGCTCAGTCGTGCGCTGGGCAATGAGAGCGGTGGTTTGCCGTTTTCGGTGGTGATCGCGGCCGATGGACGGGTAATACAGCGTAAAATGGGCCAGATCACACCCCAGGAACTGGCGGCGTGGACCCGCTCCGGCTGACCGTCGGAGTGTCTTTCAGGCCCCTTTTGCTCAGGGGCCTTTCTGCAGACTTCCCGGGCACCTTTTTTGATGTGTTCGAATGAAGTTGTAATTAATTTGTCTGCTGATGATGAATTTTGGCGCTGTTTTGCAGTAAATTCGCGCCTGTTATCGTTTTAGCTGTTGGAGCTT
>RXJO01000276.1 GCA_003987795.1 Curvibacter sp. | reverse complement strand
TGGTGCCCAACCAGAAGGGCGCGGAAGCGGCCCTGCGTGCCGGCGTGCACAAGCTGACGATGCCGGTCTCGGCCAGCGAGGCGCACTCGCTGGCCAATGTGCGCAAGACACGCGAGCAGATGGTGGAAGAGGTGCGGGCGATCGCCCGGATGCGTGATGAGCTGGCGCCCCACGTCAAGCTGGAGGCGGGGATCTCGACGGCCTTCGGCTGCACGCTCCAGGGCCTGGTGCCCGAAGACGATGTGATCTGGCTGGCCGAGCAATGCGTGCAGGCCGGTGCCGATGAATCGGGCTTGTCGGACACCACCGGCATGGCCAACCCCGCCCAGGTCAAGCGGCTGTTCACCCGCCTGCGGGCCGCCCTGGGCGGGCGCGCCGGTGCGGCCCACATGCACAACACCCGGGGGCTGGGACTGGCGAACTGCCTGGCGGCCTACGAGGCCGGGGTGCGGACCTTCGACGCCTCGCTTGGCGGCCTGGGCGGCTGCCCTTACGCACCGGGGGCCAGTGGCAATGTAGTGACCGAAGACCTGGTGTTCATGTTCGAGGCCATGGGCATCGCCACCGGCATCGATCTGCCCCGCCTGTTCGAGGCCCGCCAGCCCTTGAGCGCCGGTCTGCCCGGCGAACCCTTGTACGGCATGACCCCCGAAGCGGGGCTGCCCAAAGGCTGGGCCGTTGCCAGCCCCACCCAAGCCAAGGAGCCGGCATGAGCGCCACAGACCCCTCTTGCGATCCGACCGCAGCCCAGCCCCTGCCCTACGCCGGCGTGCGGGTGATCGAGTTCACCCACATGGTCATGGGCCCCTCCTGCGGCATGGTGCTGGCCGACCTTGGCGCCGAAGTGATCAAGGTCGAGCCCATTGAGGGAGACAGCAGCCGCAACCTGCTGGGCTCGGGCGCGGGCTTCTTCCCGATGTTCAACCGCAACAAGAAAAGCATCGCGCTGGATCTCAAATCGCCGCAAGGCATGGAGGTCGCGCTCAAGCTGATCGTGAGCGCCGACATCGTGAGCGAGAACTTCCGCCCCGGCACGATGGACCGGCTGGGGCTGGGCTACGAAACCTTGTCCCGGCTGGATCCTCGTCTCATCTACGTCAGCCACAAAGGCTTTTTGCCCGGCCCCTACGAGAAGCGCACCGCGCTGGATGAAGTGGTGCAAATGATGGGAGGCCTGGCCTACATGACCGGGCGCGAGGGCGACCCCTTGCGGGCGGGCACCAGCGTGAACGACATCATGGGTGGGATGTTCGGGGCCATGGGCGCCATGGCCGCGCTCGCCCAGCGCGAAAAGACCGGCCGAGGCCAGCTCGTGCAATCAGCGCTGTTCGAGAACAATGTGTTTCTGGTGGCGCAGCACATGATGCAGTTTGCCGTCACCGGCAAGCCACCCGCCCCCATGCCCAACCGCATCTCGGCGTGGGCCATCTATGACGTGTTCACGGTCAAGAACGGCGAGCAGATCTTTCTGGCGGTGGTCAGCGACAGCGCCTGGGCCGCTTTCTGCGAGGCGTTCGACCTGGGCCAACTGAAGACCAATCCGCGCCTGCGCAGCAACAACGACCGCGTGCAAGCCCGCGACTGGCTGCTGCCCGTGCTGCGCGCCCACCTCGAGAACCGCACGGCCCAGGAGATCGCACAGATCTTCGAAGAACGCGGGCTGCCCTTTGCCCCGATCGCCAAGCCCCAAGACCTGCTGGACGACCCCCACCTGAACGGAACGGGCACGCTGGCGCCCATCACGCTGCCCGATGGTCGAGCCTGCAAGACCGTGCTGCTGCCCCTGATGCTGGGTGACAGCCGACCGGGCATCCGCATGAACCCGCCCCGTCTGGGCGAACACAGCGTGGCCCTGCTCCGAGAGCTGGGCTACACCGCAGCTGAGATTGAAACCATGCAGGCCCGAGGCCTGGTCCAGGGAGAGGCCCATGTCTGAGATGCAACGCCGAGACCTCATCCAGCTGGCGCTGGCCGCCGCACTGCCGGTGTTGACGGGCCGGGTGCAGGCCCAGCCCGCCTGGCCGACCCGGCCCGTGCGACTGATCGTTCCCTACGCGGCGGGCGGCGGCACGGATGCCGTGGCCCGGCTGATCGCCGAGCGCATCACCCTGGACACGAAGTGGCCGATCATCGTGGACAACAAGCCCGGCGGCGCGGGCAACATCGGACTCGACCTGGTGGCCAAGGCCGCCGCCGACGGCTACACCCTCGGGCTGGGCCAGACATCCAACCTGGCCATCAACCCGGTGGCGATGGAGCGCGTGCCGTTCAACGAGCAAAAAGACTTCGTGGCGGTGGCGGCGTTGGCCGAAGTGCCGACCATTCTGGTCGTGCGCCAGGACGCCCCCTGGGGCAGCCTGGCCGATCTGATCAAGGCGGGTCGATCCTCCGGCGGTCAGCTCAGACAAGGGCTTGCCGGCACAGGCACCGTGGGCCATCTGGCCGGCGTGATGCTGGCCCGCAAGGCCGGGCTCAACAACGTGCTGGACATCCCCTACAAAGGGGCCGCCCCCGCCATCACCGATCTGCTGGGCGGTCAGACCGACTGCATGTTCGCCACCCCCCAGGCCGTGATCGGCATGCTGAAGGCGGGGCGGCTGCGGGCCTTGGCCGTGACCTCACTCACCCGCCTGGCCATCCTGCCCAACACCCCGACCGTGGCCGAATCAGGCTTTGCGGGCTTTCAGGCCACCGACTGGAAGCTGCTGGTGGCGCCCGCCAAGACGCCCAAAGAGCTGCTGCAGACACTGAACGCGGCGGCGGAACGGGCCTTGGCCCAAAGCGCCACCCGCGAACGCCTCGCCGCCGAGGGCAGCCTGCCCCTGGGGGGCTCCCTGGAGGCCGCGGCCCGCTTTCTTCAGACCGAGCAAGCCCGCTGGCGTGAGCTGATCAAGGCCAGCGCGATCAAGTTCGACTGATCCGCCCAACCCCCTCTCCATCGAAGAATCAAGAGACAAAGCATGAAGTTCCTCCAGACCCTGTTGCCGATCGCAGTGGCAACGTCTTTTTGCACGCCCCTGCTGGCCCAGACGACCTGGCCCGACAAACCCGTGCGCATCGTGGTGCCCTACGCCGCTGGCGGCACCACCGACTTCGCGGCCCGGCAGGTCGCGCAGAAGCTGACCGAGCAGACCGGGCAGTCGTTTTTCGTCGAGAACAAGACGGGCGCCTCGGGCACCATCGGCAGCAACTTCGTGGCCAAGGCAGCCCCCGACGGCAACACCCTGCTGACCAACGACACCACTTACGCGATGCTGCCCGCGATCTTCAAGAAGCTGCCCTGGGATCATGCGTCCGACCTGATCCCGGTGACCACACTGGCCATCACCCCGGTCGTGCTGGTGGTGCCTGCGCAGTCGCCGTTCAAGACCGTGGCCGATCTGATCGCGCATGCCAAGTCGCATCCGGGCCAACTCAATTTCGGCTCGGGTGGGGCGGGCAGCTCCACCCACCTGGCAGGCGAGGTGTTCAAGAAGGAGGCCCATGTCTTCATGACCCACATTCCCTACAAGGGTGCGGGTGACGCCATGCTGGCCCTCATGGGCAACCAGGTCGATGTCCTGATCACGGCCAGCCCCACGGCCATCCCGGTCGTGAAAGGCGGCAAGGTGCGCGCCCTGGCCACCACCGGCGACAAGCGCCTGGCTGGACTGCCGGGCGTGCCGACCTTCAAGGAGGCCGGGCTGGCAGGCTTCACCGTGGTCAACTGGTTCGGCCTGGCCGCGCCCAAGGGCACGCCGACCGGCGTCGTGCAAAAGCTGCAGCAGGAAGTTGCCAAAGCGATGACCGACCCGGCCCTGCAAGAGCGCTTCTCTCAGCAAGGGGCCCAACCTGGTGGCCTGCCCAGCACCGAGTTCGCCGCGCTGGTCAAGAAAGAGGTCGCAGCCTGGTCGGCCATCGCCCAGTCCGCCGGTGTCAAACCGGAGTGAGCACGGCCATGTGGAACCTGAGCTTCACCCCGCCCACCGTCTTCCCCACTGAGGTGCTCACCCGCCTGCCCGATGGCTTGCGCCAGGCCCGGCGCACCGACTGGGTCGATGCCAACAAGCCCGGCCATGTGATGGACAGCTTTCTCGAAGGCCCGGTGTTCGATGCGCACGGCAACCTCTATGTGACCGACATCCCCTATGGCCGCATCTTCCGGATCGCACCTGATCTGAGCTGGCATCTGGTGCTCGAATACGACGGGTGGCCCAACGGCATGGCGATCCACCCCGATGGCAGCCTGTGGATCGCCGACTACAGAAGAGGCATTCTTCGCCTGGATCCGGGCACGGGCCAGCTGAGCACCGTGCTGGCCCACCGCAACAGCGAATCCTTCAAGGGCGTGAATGACCTGGTGTTTGATCGCCAGGGCGATCTGTACTTCACCGACCAGGGCCAGACCGGCCTGCACGACCCGACGGGCCGGGTGTACCGCCTGCGCTCCAATGGCCAACTGGACCTGCTGCTGGCCAACGCCCCCAGCCCCAACGGCCTGGCCGTCAACGAAGATTCGAGCGTGCTGTTCGTGGCCGTGACACGGGGCAATCAGGTCTGGAGGGCACCGCTGCTGCCCGACGGAAGCCTGTCGAAGATGGGCGCCTTCCAGACCTTCTTCGGCACCAGCGGCCCCGATGGCCTGGCCTGGCTGGACCGCGATCGGCTGCTGGTCGCCCACGCGAGCCTGGGTGGTGTGTTCGTGCTCAACGCCCGGGGCGAAGTGACCGGGTTCCTGCGCAGCGCAGCAGGGGCCACCGTGACCAATGTGGCCGTCAGACCGGGCACCCATGAGGTGGTCATGACGGAATCCGCCACCGGGAGCATCCTGATCGCCCGGCTGCCAGAGCCCGCCGAGGCCCCCGGCCCGACCTGAACCCGGCGCCGGGCTTGAAGAAGCCGCACCCGCCCGTGCGGCGGGGTCGGCGACAGGGTTCACCCGCCCTGCCACGGATCCTGCTCAGGATCGCCGAACTCTGATTTGAGAAAGGCCAGAAAGGCCTGCACCTTGCGTGGCACATGCTTGCGACCGGTGAAGGCCAGCCAGACCTGCCACGACTCGCCCGTCCAGCCAGGCAGCACGCGCACCAGGGCACCGCTTTGCAGATAGGGTTGGGCATGGGCGGACAGCATGCCGATGATGCCCATGCCCTGCAGGGCGGCCATGTAGAGGGCCTCAGGGCTGTGCGAGTGAAACCGGGCCGGCCCCGGGCGCACATCGACGGCCGCCGCGGCCCCCGGGGTGGTCGTGCGAAAGCGCAGCACCTCGGGCAGGCCTTTGCCCTTGGGAAACAGGCAGGCATGCTGCTCAAGCTCCGAAGGGTGCGTGGGTGCCGGGTGGGCCTCCAGGTAGCGGGGTGACGCACAGAGCAAGGCGTGGGTGGTGCCCAGCTTCACGGCGGTGTAATCGCCATCGGCCAAGCCCTGGCGGCTGAACAGCACCGTCACATCGGCTTTGAGATCGGGCGCCTCCAGATGCCGGTCGCTGGTGTTGAGCTCGATCTCCAGCCGGGGATAGACGCGCTGCAGGCGCGGCACCCGGGGAATCAGCTGGGCCGCCGCAAAATCGAGCGACGATTGCACCTTCAACAGCCCGCCCGGTGTGCGCCCGCTGGTACTGGCCTCATCGTTGGCGGCATCCAGCCCCTCGATCAGCGGCCGGATGCGCGCCACATAGACCTCGCCCGCCTCGGTCAGCGACAACGTGCGGGTGGTGCGCTGCAACAGCCGGATGTTGAGCGTGGCCTCCAGCTCCTGGATCAGCCGGGTGATCTTGGCCCGCGAGGTGTTGAGGGCCAGCGCCGCAGGCGCAAACCCGCCCTGGTCGACAACACTGAGCAGGGCACGCATGGAATCGAGTTGGTTCATAGCAGACAAGGCAGGCAGCAGCCGCTGCGGGATACTGCGGGCGACTGTATTCGCAAACCCGCTCGATTGCTTGAACAAGCCTGTCAATGCCGGATTGATCGACACCGGTTGGACGCTCGGGCCCACCTCGGTCCGCGTGGCGCCAGGCTCAGTGCCCCATCGGGGGCAACTCTTGCGGCGCCGGCCCGGCTGTGTCGAGCGCCTGGGCCTGCTGACCGAACGTCATCCAGTCGTCACCAAACAACTCGACCGGGTGCTGCGTGCGCTCCGAGCCATTGCCACACAGCATCGAATCGGCCGCGCAATATCGATCGCAGCCCCAGCAGAGTCGCTCGGGGTGTTGGGGCTTGATCGGGAATTTCTTGGCCATGGCGATCCATCGCGATGCTTTTTCAAGACCCAGTCTAGGTCGATGAGTCAGACCCAGCCAGCGCCTCAGCGCCGCCCCTTGATCTGGGGCAATCGTGCCGCCAAGGGGAGCCGGCCCGGTGGCCGCTGCCCGGCTGAGCCCTTTTCAAGGCAAGCTCATCGCCTGGGCCAGGTGCGAATAGACCAGCCCCACGCGCCGCAGGTGCCGAGCCTCGGGGTGGGTCAGCAGCCACAACTCGGTTTCGCCTTCGTCCAACGGCTCTGTCAGGCGCACGACCTCCTTGCGCCCTTCCGCGAGGAACAGGGGCACGATGCCCACCCCCAGGCCAAGCGCGACCAACTCCAGCACCGACAGAATGCTGTCGACCCGATACCGCGGTGCCGCCTTGGGAAAGTGGCGCTTGCGCCAGCGCACCGAGGGATGCTCGGGCAAGGCGTCGTCAGGGGCGATCCAATCGGCCTGACCGGCCTCGACCTCGGCCAGACTGCGCACTGAACCTCGGCGAGCGGCATACAGAGCGACGCGGATCGCCCCGATGCGCTTGCCGACCAGGTGCTGCGGGGGTTGTCGGGTGGCGCGCACCGCGATGTCGGCGTCGCGTCGGGTCAGGCTGGCCAGCTCGTTACCGGTGTGCAGCTCGAAGTTCAGCTGCGGGTGCGCCCGGCGCAGGCCTTGCAAGGCCGGGGCGACCACGCCGTGCAGCAGGGTGTCGGTGGTCGTGATGCGCACCGAACCCGCAATGCTTGAAGGGGCCGAGTCGACGGACGAGCGAGCCGCCTCCAGTGCCGATTCGATCTGCTCGGCATGGGCCATGAGCTCGGTCGCGAGCTCGTTGGCCAGGTAGCCCGTTCGACTGCGCTCGAACAAAGGGCGCCCCAGCCCGCGCTCGATGCGCTGCAAAGAGCGGAACACCGTCGAGGCATCGACACCCAGCCTTTCGCCCGCGCTGGCCAGCGTCCCGGCGCGGGCCAGCGCCAGCATGACCTCCAGATCGGAGGGCGAAATTCTGTATTGCGTCGTTGCAATCATGGTCTGCACAGGAGTCTATTTTCATTTCATTCATGCAACAAGACACTGCAGGCCTCTTCAACGCTTCCGGAGTCATGTCATGGATTCATCTGCCCCGTCGATCGCCACGCCCAACGTCGCCCCTTTGACACTGGTCAGCCACGCGCTGTGCCCCTATGTGCAGCGCGCCGCCATCGTGCTGGCTGAAAAAGGCCTGCCCTTTGAGCGACGTGACATCGACCTGGCGGCCAAGCCAGACTGGTTCCTGAAGATCTCGCCGCTGGGCAAGACACCGGTCTTGCTGGTCGGGGACGAGGCCATTTTCGAATCGGCGGTGATCTGTGAATACCTCGACGAGACCACGCCTGCACGCTTGCATCCGGCCGATGCGCTGCAGCGCGCCCGGCACCGCTCGTGGATCGAGTTCGGATCGGCCTTGCTCAACCTGATCGGCGCCTTCTACAACGCCGGCGACGAGCAGGCCCTGAACGCACGGGCCGCCGAGATCCACACCCGGTTCGCGCAGATCGAGTCGGCCCTGGGCGATGGGCCGTTTTTTGCCGGCCCCCACTTCAGTCTGGTCGACGCGGTGTTCGGACCAGTGTTCCGGTATTTCGACGTCTTGGACCGGATCGCCGACTTCGGCTTCTGGACCGGCTTGCCGAAGCTTCAACGCTGGCGCCAGGCGCTGGCCGCCAGGCCGTCTGTGCTCGGGGCGGTGCATGCGGACTACCCTGAACGCTTGCACCGATTTTTGCAGGCACGGGGGTCGGCGCTTTCGCGGCGGATGATGTCGGTCGCCGCGAGCGACCGAGCCTAGGTCCCATCGCAGGCCAATGGCCACTTCGTGTCAGCAAGATATCCGCGGACCGCCTGGCTCACCGGCCGCTCGTTCACTTCTCGACCAGCACGTCCTTGGCGTGCAGCGGCTCGGAACATTCCGAGCAGACCAGCACCGGGTCGAAGAGATGCCCACAAGTGGCATGGCGATGAAGCAGTGGCCGCCCCCTCTGATCGCTCATGTGAATGTCGCCCCAATGGACGATGGCCATGATGATCGGGTGCAGATCCATGCCCTTGGAGGTCAGTCGATACTCGTAACGGACGGGGGCCTCCTGGTAGGCCACCTTCTTGAGCACGCCGACGTCCACCAGTTTGCCCAGGCGGTCGGCCAACATGGGGCGGGAGATCTTCAAGCGCTCCTGGAACTCATCGAAACGGCGGACCCCCAGAAAGCAATCCCTCAGCACAAGCAAAGTCCAGCGGTCTCCGATCACGGAGACGGTGCGCGCCACGGAGCAATGCTCCTGCTCAAGGTCGTTCCACTTCATGCGCCAATTTTAGTTTGACGAGTTCATTTTTCAAACTTACGATTCAGTCAGTTCATAAATTGAACCCACCGGACAAATTTGAAGAACATGAAATCCTTGGAGACCATGGATGTCTGCGCTGATCTTCCAGCCCGGATGTTGCACCCCATTCACCCGTGGGCTGCACAGCCCCCCTCTGGCCTTGCACCCACACAGGGAGATCCACTGCCAGGCCACGCTCAGCTCAAGCACCAGGTCGAGCTCATGGGGCCAGCCTCCCCCCGGCCCTGAACGTTGAACCTCACGACCCATCAAAGGAGATAGACATGAAAGAGAAGAAGGCCATTCTGGTCATCGGAGCCGGTGACGCCACCGGCAGTGCCATCGCACGGCGCTTTGCCCGCGAAGGCTACATCGCCTGCATGACGCGTCGCAACGCCGACAAGCTGCAGCCGCTGGTAGAGCAAATCCAGGCCGAAGGGGGCGAGGCGCACGGCTTCGGCTCCGATGCCCGCAAAGAAGAGGAGATGGTGGCCCTGATCCAGAAGATCGAGGCCGAGATCGCGCCCATCGAGGTGGCCGTCTTCAACATCGGCGCCAATGTCCGATTCGGCATCACCGACACCACGGCGCGGGTGTATTTCAAGGTCTGGGAAATGGCCTGCTTCGCAGGCTTCCTGATGGGCCGCGAGGCGGCCAAGGTCATGCTGCCGCGCGGCCAGGGCACCATCATCTTCACCGGGGCCACCGCGAGCCTGCGAGGGCGTGACGGCTTTGCAGCCTTCGCCGGCGCCAAGCATGCCCTGCGCGCCCTGGCCCAAAGCATGGCGCGAGAGCTGTGGCCCAAGGGCATCCATGTCGCGCACCCGGTGATCGACGGCGCCATCGACACCGAATTCATCCGCAGCAACTTCCCCGAACGCTATGCCACGCGGGCCCAGGACGGCATCGTCAACCCCGACCACATCGCCGAGGCCTACTGGCAACTGCACCAGCAACCCCGTGATGCCTGGACCCACGAGATGGAAATCCGCCCCTGGATGGAAGCCTGGTGAAGCCTGCTGTTGCCAACCCGATTTGAAAGACATCCGCATGAGCCAGATCAGCGTCAAGTTCCTGTTTGACTTCGGCAGCCCCAACGCCTACCTGAGTCACAAGGTCATTCCCGAGATCGAGGCGCGCAGCCCGGCGCGCTTCGAATATGTCCCCATCCTTCTGGGCGGCCTGTTCAAGCTGACCAACAACCGCTCCCCGGCCGAGGCCCATGCGGCCATCCCCTCCAAGCGCGCCTATGAACAACTCGAGATGCGCCGCTTCATCAACCGCCATGGACTGAACGCCTTCCGGATGAACCCGCACTTCCCGGTCAACACGCTGCAGATCATGCGTGGGGCCGTGGCAGCCCAGAGCCTCGGCTGCTTCGAACGCTATGTGGATGCGGTCTTCGCCAGCCTGTGGGAGCGCGAGAAGCCCATGGACCAACCGGAAGTGATCGCCGCCGAGCTGACGGCAGCCGGCCTCGATGCCGGGGCCCTCATCGCCGCAAGCCAGCAGCCTGCCGTCAAAGAGCGCCTGCTGAGCAACACCCAGGAGGCACAGGCCCGTGGGGCCTTCGGCTCGCCCACCTTCTTCGTCGGCGACGAGATCTTTTTCGGCAAGGATCGGCTGCGCGATGTCGAGGAGGAAGTCGCACGGCAAGCCCGCCGGTGATGGCCAGCGCACCGCGTCGGGCAACCTCAACACCCGTGCATACCAAGCGCTGCGCAGGATGGGGGTGCCCCACCCTCACCCTGGCTGCGCGACGGCCCCGGTCGCGTTACAGGCCGTCGCGCAAGCTTGTCGGATGCTGCGCGCTGGTGCTCAGTCGGCGCGTTCAGGCAACGGCAGCTTCATCCAGTCCTGGTAGAAGGTTTCGATGTCGGGCTCGAAGTCGTGAATCACCGGGTACCACGGCGTCGGGGCCTCCACATCGTGCAGGGTGCCGCAGCTGGGGCAGTAGTACTCGCGATAAACCTGCCACTGGGTGTCGGGCGCCATGAGCTTGGGGTAGACCTCGGTCATGGCCTCTTCGGTGTCGCGCACGAAGATGTTGGCATGCAGCTACCAGTTGGGCGACTTGTTCATGGGTGTAGGTGGACATTTGAAACTGCTGTATTCGAAGGCGGTGCGCACAGACGAGGGCCCAGAGTTCAGCAGCAGCAGCGCATTCATGGCCTGGGTTGAGGCTCACGGAATTCGTCACATCCTGAGTCAGAAAGTGTCCATGGCAAGTTCCGCGACGAGCACCAGGCGAGAACATCCGTGGCCATCTGGCGCACGGCAGCTTGGGTTGCATAACACCGGCTCGTTTTGACCACAGGTGATCACTGGGTCGATACACGGTAGCGGACCGCGCCGCGCTCGAACACCCGACCAGGCCCAGTCGTGGAATCGACGGGGCCTTCAGCCAAGGCGAAACGCGACCTCGACCAAGCCTGCACGCTCCCGGACATCGAAGCGGCGGGCGCATAAACCCTTGCCGCCAGCCATCTGCCCTGTGCGCACATCAAAACGCAGGCCGTGAGCCTGACACCGCACCCAATGGCCTTCCAGTGTGCTGAAGGCCAGCGAAGCGCCTGCATGCGGGCAGGCGTCTTCCAGCGCGTGGATGATGCCCTCCACCCAGAACAGGGCGACTTCGCGTCCGCCCACCCGCACCAGGGCCCGCCCCTGCTGGCGCAAGGTCTCTAGAGGAAGCACGCTGACCCAGTCAACCATGGCTGTGCAGGCCGGCCAGCTGCATCAGGCCGTAGAAGAACACGGCCAGAAACAGGGTTTCCAACAGCATCAGCGCCACAGGCTTCCAGCCCACCGAAAGGATGTCCTTCAGATGGGTCTTCATGCCAATGGCGGCCATGGCGGCCACCAGGCAGGCCCGCGAGGCCTCGTTGCCGGACTGGGTCAGGGGCCGGGGCAGCCAGCCTGTGCTGTTGACGACGACCAATGCCACAAACGCCACCGCGAACCAGGGCAACAAAGGCGGGCGCGTGCCCCCCTGGGTCAGCCCTGGGTTGGTGCTCTCGGTTGGCGCCAGGCGTTGGGCGCGTTCGTGCTGCAAGGTCATCCAGGCAGCGAAGGCAATCACGGGCACCAGCATGGCCACACGCATCAGCTTGACGACAGTTGCGGCGTCCCCCACCTCCGTGCCCATGCTGTAACCCGCACCGACCACCTGTGCCACATCATGGATCGTGCCACCCAGAAAGAACCCTGCGTTCAGGGGATCCAGTTGCAACCAGCGAACCACCAGGGGGTACAACACCATGGCCACCGTCGACAAGGTGCTGACACCGATCACCGTGAAGAGCGTGGCGCGTTCCTTTTGTGGGTGCTGGGGAAAGGCTGCGGCCAGGGCCAAGGCCGCTGAGGCCCCACAGATGGCCACGGCGCCGCCGCTGAGCAGGCCAAAAAACTTCTGAAACCCCATGATCCGCGCGCACACGATGCCAAAGCCAATGGTGGCCACCACCGCCGCCACCACCATGGCTAAGGGTTGCCAGCCCATGGATTGAACCTGGGCGGCCGTGATCTTCAGGCCCAGCAAGGCCACGCCCCAGCGCAGCACCTGGCGCGCCGTGAACTCGATGCCCGGTCGACAGCGACCTTCTTGCGACAGAAAATTGACGGCCATGCCCAGCAGCAAGGCGAACAGCATCACCGGTGCGCCATAGTGGTCCGCCAGAAACAGGGCGGCGACTGCGACGATGCTGCTGATCAGCAAGCCCGGGCCGAGCGAGTCTAGACGTTCACGCCACGCATTCATGCCACCACCTCGGTGCCTGTTGCCGGGGCTTGCTGCAGCAACTGGTTCTGGTACTGGGCCCGAAGGGGTTGCTTCAGCATTTTGCCGGTGGCCCCCAGGGGAATGTGGTCCACGAACACCACGTCATCTGGGGTCCACCATTTGGCAATGCGTCCCTCGTATAAGGCCAGCAGGCTGTCGCGATCGACAGAGGCGCCGGGTTTGAGGCTGACGATCAGCAGTGGGCGTTCGTCCCATCTCGGGTGCCGTGCGGCAATGCAGGCGGCCATGGCCACGGCCGGGTGGGCCATGGCGATGTTTTCCAACTCGATGGAGCTGATCCATTCGCCACCTGACTTGATGACATCCTTGCTGCGGTCCGTGATGTTCATGAAGCCCTGTGCGTCGATGGTGGCCACATCGCCCGTGGGAAACCAGCCGTGGCTCGCGCTGCCCACCAATGGGCTTGGGGCTTTTGAATCCAGGTAATCCGCTGCCACCCAATGACCGCGCACCAGCAATTCGCCTGCCTGGACCCCATCCCAGGGCAACTCCTGGCCCTCGGCGTCCACGATTTTCATGTCGATGCCAAAGACAGGCCGCCCCTGCTTTGCTTGTACCGCCCGACGCCGCTCCTTGGGCCAGGCCAGTTGTTCGCCCTTCAACACCCCGATGGTGCCGATCGGGCTCAACTCGGTCATGCCCCAGGCATGGATCACCTGCACGCCGTGTTGCTCCTCGAACGTCTCCAGCATGGCGGGAGGGCAGGCTGCGCCACCGATGACCGTGCGCTGCAATGTGGTGAACCGATGGCCGCCGGCCTGCATGTGACTCAGCAAGCCTTGCCAGACCGTGGGGACGCCAGCGGCAAACGTCACCCCCTCGGATTCAAACAGAGCATACAGCGATGCGCCGTCCAGGGCCGGGCCCGGAAACACCAGCTTCGCCCCTACCATGCAGGCCGAGTAGGGCAGGCCCCAGGCATTCACATGGAACATGGGCACCACCGGCAGGATCACGTCGTGGGACGCCAGGTTCATGGCGTCAGGCAAGGCTGAGGCCAGGGTGTGGAGCACGGTGGACCGGTGGCTGTAAAGCACCCCTTTGGGGTGGCCGGTGGTTCCGCTCGTGTAGCACAGCGATGAGGCGCTCAACTCGTCGATCTCTGGCCACTCGAAATCCGGGCTAGGAGTCTGGGCGGCAGAAGCACGAGACAGATGACGAGGGCAGCGAGATGAGGTAGCTTTGCGGTAATGGCTGCGAACTACCTTCCCTACGAACC
>RXJO01000476.1:13577-13708 GCA_003987795.1 Curvibacter sp. | reverse complement strand
CGGCATGTGAATAAATGGCAGAAATGCGGCTCGGGGGAAGTGAGTGGTCTGGCACGCCCGAATGCATCTTGAAGCGAAGAAATGATGATGTAGAGAGGTGTTGGGAGGCCCACGCGGGAACAGCGGAGGAG
>RXJO01000476.1:3334-13382 GCA_003987795.1 Curvibacter sp. | reverse complement strand
GTATGCCTTGCCACTCAAGCTCAACATCGTGGCCGCCATCGCGATCGCTGTGTTGCTGTGCCTCAGCCTGGAGCGTTTCGAAGCCCAGCGCCCGGCTGGCGCTCCCCACTGAAGCGCATCGCCTGAAAGCACCCGATGGGAACCACTGACCTCTGGACCGTTGCCGTCATCGTCGGCCTGGCCTGCGTGACCGTGATTGCGCGCAGTTTCTTCTTCATGTCGAACAAACCCTGGAGCCTGCCCCACTGGGCGCAGCGGGGCCTGCAGTACGCGCCCATCGCGGCCCTGGCCGCGGTGGTGATCCCCGAGGTGGTGATGGTGCAGGGCCACCTCACGCCTTCGCTGCAGGAGGCGCGACTGTATGGCGCCCTGGCAGGCGCTGCGGCCTACTACTGGAAGAAGAACGTGCTGCTGACCATCGTGGCGGGCATGGCGGTGTACCTGCCGCTGCACATCGGTCTGGGCTGGTGAGGCGCGGGCCCCTGGGCCGGCGGTGTCAGTTTGATGAAGCCCATGCTTCTAAAATGGACGGGTTTTGTCCAGAACCGAAGCCAAGCCATGAACGTCATCCGATTTACCGACCTGTGCGCCAGCGGCCAAGCCCGCGACAAGCGCGTCTTCATCCGTGCCGACCTGAACGTGCCCCAGGACGATGCAGGTCACATCACCGAAGACACCCGCATCCGTGCCAGCGTCCCCTGCATCCAGATGGCCTTGCAGGCCGGCGCGGCCGTGATGGTCACCTCCCACCTGGGGCGTCCGACCGAAGGCGAATTCAAGCCCGAAGATTCGCTGGCCCCTGTGGCCAAGCGCCTGGGTGAGTTGCTCGGGCGCGAGGTTCCCCTGGTCGCGAACTGGGTGGATGGCGTGAACGTGGCCCCGGGTCAGGTCGTGCTGCTGGAGAACTGCCGCCTCAACGTGGGCGAGAAAAAGAACAAGGAAGAGCTGGCCCGCAAGCTGGCGGCCCTGTGCGACATCTTCGTGCACGACGCCTTCGGCACCGCGCACCGTGCCGAAGGCACGACCTACGGCATTGCCCAGTACGCCCCGGTGGCCTGCGCCGGCCCGCTGCTGGCAGCCGAGATCGATGCCATCTCCAAGGCGCTGGCCAATCCCAAGCGACCGCTGGCCGCCATCGTGGCCGGCAGCAAGGTCAGCACCAAGCTCACCATCCTGCAAAGCCTGGCCAAGAACGTCGACCAACTGATCGTGGGGGGCGGCATCGCCAACACCTTCATGCTGGCCGCCGGCCTGAAGATCGGCAAGAGCCTGGCCGAGCCCGATCTGCTGGGCGAGGCGACGGCCGTGATCGAGGCCATGAAGGCCCGCGGCGCCGAAGTGCCGATTCCGACCGACGTGGTGGTGGCCAAGACCTTTGCCATCGACGCCCCGGCCACCGTCAAGAAGGCCACCGAGGTGGCCGATGACGACCTGATCCTGGACATCGGCCCCGAGACCGCAGCCCGTCTGGCCGCCCAACTCAAGGCCGCCGGCACCATCGTCTGGAATGGCCCTGTGGGCGTGTTCGAGTTCCCCGCGTTCGAGAACGGCACCAAGGTGATCGCCCAGGCCATCGCTGAATCGAGCGCCTTCAGCATTGCCGGTGGTGGTGACACCCTGGCGGCCATCGCCAAGTACGGCATCGAGAAGCAGGTGGGCTACATCTCCACCGGCGGCGGCGCCTTCCTGGAGGTGCTGGAGGGCAAGACCCTGCCGGCTTTCGAAATCCTGTCGCGTCGCGCTGCCGAGCAGTGAACCCCGGAAGGTCCTGAGCCCCGGGTGGGCCAGGCCTGGAGATGAAAAAGCCCCGTCAGCTCAGGCTGACGGGGCTTTTTGCTGTGCGGCTGATCAGGCTCAGGCCGGCATCGGTTGCGGCACGCTAGTGGCCTGGCCCTTGAAGTCGGTCCAGCAACGGCGTGTGAAGTCATAGAGCTTGCAGGCGCGGGCGGTCTTGAAGTACCAGCTCCAGGAGAAGGGCTGGATGATGATGCGGCCCGGCAGCAGGTCTTCGAGCATCTTCTGGGCGTCCTTCAGGCGGTACAGCGGGATGCTCATGTCCACGTGGTGGGCGGTGTGCTCCATGATGTGGTGCAGCACGGCGCCGATCTGGAACGGGAAGGTCAGGTGCACGGTGGTCGACACAAAAGGCTGGGCGCGGGTCCAGGCGGCCTTGTTGTCGTGCCAGGACACCTTCACATGGGTGTGGTGCACGTACACCACGAAACCGATCATCGCGAACCAGAACATCATCGGCACCACGAAACCCAGCAGCAGCAGGGTGGCGACCGACTGGCCGGTGCTCAGGGCCGACGCCACCAGGGCGGCGATCCAGGCCACGCCGTAGGCCGACACGCCCACGCAGTCCCAGAAGAACAGCGGACGGCGGGTGCCCATGCTCGACTTGCTCGGGAAGAACATCTTCTTCCACCAGATCTCGATCATGTAGTACAGGCCGGGGGCCCAGCCGCTGCGGTACAGACGCTCCATGAAGCGGCGACCCGGGGTCATGGCCTCGAATTCGGCCTGGGTCTTGGGCTCCCAGACGAAGTCCACGCCCTTGAGATTGGTGAAACCATGGTGCACCACGTTGTGGCCCACGTCCCACAGGCTGTAGGGCGTGATCGAGGGCAGGAAGGCGATGCGGCCCAGCCACTTGTTCAGGCCGCGATGCGGCGTCAGGCTCTGGTGGCAGGCGTCATGCCCGATGATGAACAGGCGGCCCAGCATGAAGCCGGCGGCCAGACCACACAGCAGCTTGAGCCAGACCGAGCCCAGCAGCACCACGCCGCTGAGGAAAGCGCCCAGCACGGCGTAATCGAAAGCCAGCAGCACGAAGGCCCACAGGGTGGTGCGCTCGGACAGGGGGATCAGCCACGAGCGGATGATCTTGCGGTGGGGCAGGGGGACGTCCGGAGCCAGCGGCGCGGGCAGCGGTTGAGGGGAGTTCTGAGTGACGTTCATGGTCGCCTAAAGGATTCTGCGAATTTAGCGGCAGGTGCGGATGGTAGGGCTTTGTCAAGACGGGCCGTTGACGCGCCTCAAAGCCGGTGCATTTGCTCTGTGGCAATGCCCCTTCGGAATAACGGGGATTTTCCCGTTTGATGGGGCTCTTTGGGCGAGATTTTGAACCATCTGCGCAGTCCGCTGCTCCGTTGATCAGTGCGACAGGGGGTGGTCCCCCGCCTGCAACCCCGGTTTGCCCAAGCGGCCCGGCCGCTTGCCCCCGAGGGGCCCCGCGCCGCGCACAATGCAGGCCGGATCGAATGTCCGAGCCCGTGGGGCGGGCTTTACCGGCGGCATGTACCGCGTTGGTAACTCGATCCGTGTGAAAATAGAAACTAAGTTACAGGAGACACTGCATGAGCACCCGCCGAGCCACCAAAATCGTCGCCACCCTGGGCCCCGCGTCCAGCGATCCCGATCTGCTGGAGAAAATGATCCGTGCGGGCGTCAACGTCGTGCGGCTGAATTTCAGCCATGGCAAGGCCCAAGACCACATCGACCGCGCCACCCTGGTGCGCGCTGCCGCCCAGCGCGCCGGGCGTGAGGTGGCCATCATGGCCGACCTGCAAGGCCCCAAGATCCGGGTCGGCAAGTTTGCCGAGGGCAAGGTGATGCTGGAGCCTGGCATGCCTTTCGTACTCGATGCCTCGCGCACCGAACTGGGTGATCTGCAGGGCGTGGGCCTCGACTACAAGGAGCTTCCGCGCGATGTGAAGGCCGGCGACGTGCTGCTGCTCAACGACGGTCTGATCGTGCTGACCGTCACCGCCGTGCGTGGCGAACAGGTGCACACCGTGGTCAAGCTCGGCGGTGAACTGTCGAACAACAAGGGCATCAACAAACAGGGTGGCGGCCTGACGGCCCCCGCCCTGACCGCCAAGGACATGGAAGACATCCGCACTGCGATGAGCTTCCAGGCCGACTATGTGGCCGTGAGCTTTCCCAAGAACGCCACCGACATGGAGATGGCACGCCAGCTGTGCAACGTGGCCGCCGCCGAATACCGGCACAAGCCGGGCCTGATCGCCAAGATCGAGCGGGCCGAAGCCATTCCCCGCCTCGAAGAGATCCTGGCCGCCAGTGACGGCATCATGGTGGCTCGCGGTGATCTGGCTGTCGAAGTGGGCAATGCCGTGGTGCCGGCGCTGCAAAAACGCATGATCCGACTGGCCCGGGACAACGACAAGGTCGTGATCACGGCCACCCAGATGATGGAAAGCATGATCACCAACCCGGTGCCCACCCGCGCCGAGGTCAGCGACGTGGCCAATGCAGTGCTCGACGGCACCGATGCCGTGATGCTCTCGGCCGAGACCGCTGCCGGCAAGTTCCCGCTCGAGACGGTCGAGGAAATGGCCAAGATCTGCAGCGCCGCCGAGGCCGCCGAGGAGGTCGAACTGGAGGCCGATTTCATGGGCAAATCCTTCAGCCGCATCGACCAGTCGATCGCCATGGGCGCCTTGTTCACCGCCCACCACCTGGGGGCCAAGGCCATCGTGGCGATGACCGACAGCGGCTCGACCGCGCTGTGGATGAGCCGCCACCGCATCCATGTGCCCATCTACGCGTTGACCACCAAGGTGGCCACCCAGCGTCGCATGGCGCTCTACCGCAATGTGCGCCCGCTGCTCATGGACACCAGCGGTGACCGCGATACGGCCCTGGTGCAGGCCGAGGCCCACCTCAAGAAGCGCGGCATCGTCGGCAGCGGCGATGTGTACGCCATCACCTGCGGCGAGCCCATGGGGGCCCCGGGCGGCACCAACATGCTCAAGATCTGCCGCGTCGCCTGACACCGCCTGTCGGCCTTCCGACGCCTGTGAGGGTGTCGGGGGCTGCCCTGGGAGCCGATCCGGGCATGGCGTGGCTTGTTCACATCCGGCTAAAATCCCCGCAGTTACAGCGGGGTTACCAAACCGGCCTGCCCACGCTCACCGTTTCATCATTACCCCCCAGGGATCTACACCATGTCTCTCGTTTCCATGCGCGAACTGCTGGACCACGCCGCTGCCAATGGCTACGGCATTCCGGCCTTCAACGTCAACAACCTGGAACAGGTCCAGGCCGTGATGGCTGCGGCCGACGAAGTGGGTGCCCCGGTCATCCTGCAGGCCAGCGCCGGTGCCCGCAAGTACGCCGGTGAGCCTTTCATCAAGCACCTGATCCAGGCCGCCACCGAAGCCTTCCCCCACATCCCGCTGGTGATGCACCAGGACCACGGCACCAGCCCCAAGGTCTGCGCCGGCGCCATCGACCTGGGCTTCGGCTCGGTGATGATGGACGGCTCGCTGCGTGAGGACGGCAAGACCCCGGCCGACTTTGCCTACAACGTCGACGTCACCCGCCAGGTCGTGGCCATGGCCCACAAGGTCGGCGTCACCGTGGAAGGTGAACTCGGTTGCCTGGGCTCGCTGGAAACCGGTGAGGCGGGTGAAGAAGACGGCATCGGCGCCGTCGGCAAGCTCGACCACAGCCAGATGCTGACCGACCCCGAAGAGGCGGCCCGCTTTGTGCAGGAAACCCAGCTCGACGCACTGGCGATCGCCATCGGCACCAGCCACGGCGCCTACAAGTTCAGCCGCCCGCCCACCGGCGATGTGCTGGCCATCAGCCGCGTCAAGGAAATCCACGCCCGCATCCCCAACACCCACCTGGTGATGCACGGCTCCTCGTCGGTGCCCCAGGAACTGCTGGCCCTGATCAACCAGTACGGCGGCAAGATGAAGGAAACCTACGGCGTGCCCGTGGCCGAGATCCAGGAAGCCATCAAGCACGGCGTGCGCAAGATCAACATCGACACCGACATCCGCCTGGCCATGACCGGCGCGGTGCGCAAGTTCCTGTTCGAGAACCCCGACAAGTTCGATGCCCGCGAGTGGCTCAAGCCCGCCCGCGAAGCCGCCAAGGCAGTGTGCAAGCAGCGCTACCTCGAATTCGGCTGCGAAGGCCAGGGCAGCAAGATCAAGGGCGCGACCCTGCAGATCATGGCCGCACGCTACGCCGCTGGCGAGTTGGCCCAGGTGGTGAACTGAGGCCGTGTGGCCCCTTGGGGGCCACACCCATCAAGAGGCCCTGCGGGGCCTTTTTTCATGGCTGGCCTCTGCCTCGGGCGTCATCTGCCGGGCCGCCTCATGGCGTGGCCGGCCGACTCTTGCGATAATCACGCCGAATAGCGCGGGCCCGTTGACTGTTCAGCGGGCTTTTTCATTTCTGGGTTTCCGCCGTTTTCTCTGAAGTCAAAACCATGTCCACCGCCTTGCACACCTCTGCCCTCCATTCCCTCTCCCTGCTGGCCCGTGGCAAGGTGCGCGACAACTATGCCGTGGGCACCGACCGCATCCTGATGGTGGCCAGCGACCGGCTCTCGGCCTTTGACGTCATCATGGGCGAGCCGATCCCGGGCAAGGGCGAGTTGTTGACCCAGATGGCGCTGTTCTGGTTCGACAAGCTGGGCCACCTGTGCCCCAACCACCTGACCGGCGACGCCCCCGAGAGCGTGGTCGCCGCCGACGAAGTGGCCCAGGTCACGGGCCGTTCGATGCTGGTCAAGCGCCTCAAGCCGATCCCGGTCGAGGCCGTGGTGCGCGGCTACCTGGCCGGCAGCGGCTGGAAGGAATACCAGGAAAGCCGCTCGGTCTGCGGCGTGCCCCTGCCCGAGGGCCTGAAGAACGCTTCGCGCCTGCCTGAGCCCATCTACACCCCCGCCGCCAAGGCCGAGATGGGTGAGCACGACGAGAACATCACTTTCGAGCGCACCGTCGAGATGATCGGCCTGGACCTGGCCACCCGCATCCGCGACATCAGCATCGCGATCTACAAGGCCGCGGCCGAGATCGCGCTGACCAAGGGCATGATCATTGCCGACACCAAGTTCGAGTTCGGTCTGGACACCGACGGCACCCTGGTGCTGATGGATGAGGTGCTGACCCCTGACAGCTCCCGCTATTGGCCGGTTGAAGGCTACGACGCCGCCTTTGCTGCCGGCGAAAACCCGCCCAGCTACGACAAGCAGTTCGTGCGCGACTGGCTGGAGGCCGTCCGCATCAATGGCGCGCCCTGGAACAAGACCGCGCCCGCACCGCGCCTGCCGCGCGAGGTGATCGAGAAGACCGCCGCCAAATACCGCGAAGCCCTGGACCGCCTGACCGCCTGACGGCTTTGTAGTAACCCGATAACACCCGCCCCGCGCGGGCTGCCCGAACAATCAGGTCGCCTCAATCAACACAGGAGACCGACATGGCAGGCAAGAAGATCCTCATGATCTGCGGGGATTACTGCGAAGACTACGAAGTGATGGTGCCTTTCCAGGCGCTGCTGGCCGTGGGCCACGCCGTGCATGCGGTGTGCCCCGACAAGAAGGCCGGCGATGTCATCAAGACCGCCATCCATGACTTCGAAGGCGCCCAGACCTACAGCGAGAAGCCCGGGCACAATTTTGTGCTCAACGCCACCTTCGCTGAAGTGCGTCCCGAGCAGTACGACGCGCTGGTCGTGCCCGGTGGCCGCAGCCCCGAGTACCTGCGCACCTACCCCGCCGTGGTGGCGGCCGTGCGCCATTTCTTCGAGGCCGGCAAGCCCGTGGCCGCCATCTGTCATGGGGCTCAGTTGCTGGCCGGCGCCGGCGTGCTGAAAGACCGCACCTGCTCCGCCTACCCGGCCTGCCGCGCCGAGGTCGAGCTGGCCGGCGGGCGTTATGCCGACATCGCCGTCGACCAGGCCCACACCGATGGCAACCTGGTCTCTGCCCCGGCGTGGCCAGCCCACCCCGCCTGGATCGCGCAGTTCCTGCATGTCCTGGGTACCCGCATCACCCACTGAGACCCGGCAGGGCTGACGGCCGGGCGCCCCCTTGACGGACCGCCCGGCCCGCCGCGAAGATGCGAGCCAGCTCAGGAGACAAAGCCATGTGCCAGGTGTTCATCAGCGCTGACCCGCGCCTGTACGACAACCGTGCCCGTTCCGTGCGTCTGCATGGCGTGGCCACCAGCATCCGCCTGGAAAACCTGTTCTGGCAGGTGCTCGAGGAAATCGCCGCCCGCGACGGCATGAGCGTGCCTCAGCTCTGCGCCCGCCTGCATGACGAACTGCTGGTCGAACGCGGCAGCGTCGAGAACTTTGCGTCCTTCCTGCGCGTCTGCTGCGGCCGCTACATGGCCTTGCAACTCAGTGGCGGCATCCCCCAGGACACCAGCATCCCCATCCGCAGCCTCAACCCCGAGCGCGTCCTGGCCACCGAACACCACCGCTCCACCCCCCACCCCACCCGCCACGCGGCCTGAATCCCCAAGGCGGCCTGCGGCCCCCTTTGTGGCAGGGAGTGAAACAAGGCGAGCGAACGTTGAGGGCCTTCAGACCCCGGTCTTCTTTCAGCAGACCTGAAACGAAGTGAACAGGCCGGCGCCGGGCCGCCCCAAGGCGGCCTGCGGCCCCCCCGGGGGGGCTGGGAGTGAGAGCGCGGGGTCGGAGGGGGCTGGTGAATTCAGCAGTCTTCAAACGAAGCGGTCAGCCCGCCGCCCGGCCGCCCGAAGGCAGGCTGCGGCCCTCTCCGGGGGGCGCAGTGAGCGAACGCGTGGTACCGGGGGGGGGCTTTTGAATTCAGCAGGCTTCAAACGAAGTGGTCAGCCTGCCGCCGGGCCGCCCCAAGGCAGGCTGCGGCCCCCTCGGGGGGCAGGGAGTGACACGAAGTGCACGACCGTGGGGGTCGTCAATTCAAGGCCATGCTCAGCCTGCGCCGGTACTTCGACACCAGCTCGGCCTGCGGATCGAGTTCGGCCACCGACTTGCCGGCCAGCTCGATGCCACCCGCGCTCTTGCCACCGGCATCTGCCGCACCGGCCTTGGGCTTGGGCGGCGTCAGCAACTCCAGGATGGCCACAAAGGTCTTGCGCGCGGCCTCCTGGTTCCAGGTCTTGTCGCGCATGACGATCTCCAGCAGTTCGTCCATCGCGCCGGTCCAGTCGCCCAGGGCGATCAGCATGCGGCTCTTGGCGAAGCGGGTCTCGAAGTCGCGCTTGTTCTCGGCGATGCGGGCGTCGAAATCGGTCAGCGCCCATTGGCCGCGCTCATCGGTGCTCACGAACTCCAAGGCTTCCATCCAGTGCAGCAGGGCCTCGAAGCGCAGCGGCCTGGGGATGCGGGCCAAGGGCTCGGCCAGCAGGGCGCGGGCCTCTTCGAAGCCGCCTTCGGCGATCAACAAGCGGGCGTAGTCGAAGCGGGCATCGTCGTTGGCCGGGTCTGCGGCCACGGCGTCGGCCAGCTTGGCCAGAGCGGCTTCGGTGTCGCCCGACTCCAGCAGGGCTTCGGCTTCCTCGGTCTCGCTTTCGGCCAGCAGGGCGCCTTCAGAAGGCACATGCTTGTCCAGAAAGGCCCGAAGCTCAGCAGGGGGAATCGCGCCCATGAAGCCGTCCACCGGCTTGCCGCCCATCAGCAGGATGCAGGTCGGCAGGCTGCGGATGCCGAAAGCCCCCGCCAACTGCTGTTCTTCATCGGCGTTGATCTTCACCAGTTTGAAGCGGCCCGCGTAGTCTTCCTCGAGCTTTTCCAGCAGCGGACCCAGTTGCTTGCAGGGCCCGCACCAGTCGGCCCAGAAGTCCACCAGCACGGGGGTGCTCATCGAAGCGGCGATGACTTCGGTTTCAAAGTTTTCGATCGTGACGTCAATCATTTCGTAGCCTTCTGGGCCTAAAAGTAAAATTCAGGGTTGCAACCCGGTGACTCCGGCTGTGGCGGGTCCAAACGGACCCGCTGGCCCGCACCGAACCTTACAGCCTATGACAAGCAGCAGCATTCAAATCGGCGTGGTCATGGGTTCCAGCAGCGACTGGGACACCATGCAGCATGCAGTCCAGATTCTCCAGCAATTCGGCATCGCGCACGAAGCCCGGGTGGTTTCGGCGCACCGGATGCCGGACGACATGTTCGCCTACGCCGAAGCCGCCGTCGGTCGCGGCCTGAAAGCCATCATCGCCGGGGCCGGGGGCGCCGCCCACCTGCCCGGCATGATCGCCGCCAAGACCACTGTGCCCGTGCTGGGCGTGCCGGTGGC
>RXJO01000476.1:0-3284 GCA_003987795.1 Curvibacter sp. | reverse complement strand
TGGATTCGCTGCACAGCATCGTGCAGATGCCCAAGGGCATCCCGGTGGCCACCTTTGCCATCGGCACCGCCGGCGCCGCCAACGCCGCCTTGTTTGCCGTGGCGCTGTTGGCCAATGAAGATCCCGCACTGCGCCAGCGCCTCGAGGCCTTCCGTGCCGAGCAGACCGAAGTGGCCCGCGCCATGACCCTGCCCCCTGCGGCATGACGACCATGACCAACACACCACGCCAGCCCTTGCTGCCGGCATCGAAAGGCGAGACCACCCTGGGGGTGCTCGGCGGTGGCCAGTTGGGCCGCATGTTCGTGCACGCGGCCCAGCAGATGGGTTACTTCACCGCCGTGCTGGACCCGGACCCGACCAGCCCCGCCGGCCGCGTCAGCCATCACCACATCCAGACCGACTACCTCGATCCCCAGGGCTTGGCCGATCTGGGGCGCCTGTGCAGTGCGGTGACCACCGAGTTCGAGAACGTGCCGGCGCAGGCGCTGGCCACCCTGGCTGCGCAACTGCCGGTGGCGCCGGCCGCCTCGGCTGTCTCCATCGCCCAGGACCGGGCCCGCGAAAAAGCCCACTTCGTGAGCTGCGGCGTGCCTTGTGCGCCGTATGCCGTGATCGAGACCGAAGCCCAACTGGCCGCGCTCGATGAGGCCGCGCTGCTGCCCGGCATCCTCAAGACCGCCCGCATGGGCTACGACGGCAAGGGCCAGGTGCGGGTCAAGACCCGTGCCGAGCTGACGGCCGCCTGGCAAGGTCTGAAGCAGGTGCCCTGCGTGCTCGAGAAGATGCTGCCTCTGGCGGCCGAGTGCTCGGTCATCGTGGCGCGTGACGCCGCCGGGCAACAGGTCCATTTCCCGGTGCAACGCAATCTGCACCGTGACGGCATCCTGGCCGTCACCGAGGTGTACGAGGGCAATGTGAGCGCCGAGGTGGCGGCGCAGGCCGTGGCGGCCGCCCGTTCGGTGGCCCAGGGCCTGGACTACGTCGGCGTGCTGTGCGTCGAGTTCTTCGTCTTGCAGGATGGCTCCCTGGTGGTCAACGAGATCGCCCCTCGCCCGCACAACAGCGGTCACTACACCATCGATGCCTGCGACCTGTCGCAGTTCGATCTGCAGGTGCGCGCCATGGTGGGCCTGCCCCTGGTGCAACCGCGCCTGCACAGCCCCACCATCATGCTCAACCTGCTGGGCGATCTGTGGTTCGAGCCCGGCAGCGACCAGCAGCGCACGCCGGCCTGGGACCGCATCCTGGCCTTGCCCGGAGCGCATCTGCACTTGTACGGCAAGCTTGAGGCCAAACGCGGGCGCAAGATGGGGCACCTCAATGTCACCGGTCCCAGCCCTGAGGCGGTGCGCGAGCAGGCGCTGCAGGCCGCGGCCATTTTGGGCATGGCGCCTTTTTGAGCCTGCCGGAGTCCGACAACATGATTCTGGATGGGCAAGATCCCGCCGCGGTGCAAAGCGCCGCCCAGGCGCTCGCGCGCGGTGAACTGGTGGGCCTGCCCACCGAGACGGTGTATGGCCTGGCGGCCGATGCCGGCAGCGACCCTGCGGTGGCCCGCATCTTCACGGCCAAGGGGCGTCCCAGCGACCACCCGCTGATCGTGCATGTGGCCGGTGCCGAGGGCGTGAACGCGTTCGCCCGCGAGGTGCCGGTGTTCGCCCAGCGCTTGATCCAGGCCTTCTGGCCCGGACCCCTGACCCTCATCCTGCCGCGCCGCCCCGAGGCCGGTGCGGCTGCCGCCGCCGGCCAGGATTCTGTGGGCCTGCGTTGCCCTTCGCATCCTGTGGCCCATGCGCTGCTCAAGGCCTGCCAAGGACTGGGCGTGCACGGCCTGGCCGCCCCCAGCGCCAACCTGTTCGGCCGGGTCAGCCCCACCACGGCAGCCCATGTGCTGGGCGAGTTCGGCGATGGGCTGCTGGTGCTCGATGGCGGCGCCTGCGAGGTGGGCATCGAGTCGACCATCGTCGACTGCACCCGGGGTGCGCCGGTGCTGTTGCGCCCCGGTGGCGTGACCCGCGAGCAGATCGAGGCGGCCTGCGGTCAGCCTTTGCGCACGCGCGAAGAACTGGCCAGCCCCGACCCGAAGGCCTCGGGCACCCTGGAGGCGCATTACGCGCCCCAGGCCAAGGTGCGCCTGATGGAGGCGCAGGCCTTGCAGACCGCCCTCGATGTGCTCGGCCCGCAGGCCGGCGCGGTGGCCGTCTATGCCCGCAGCCCGATGCGCACCGCAGCGGCCGGGGTGCTGCTGCGGGCCATGCCGCAGCAGGCCGACGCAGCTGCCCGTGAGCTGTTTGCCGCCCTGCGCGACTTCGATCGGGCCGGCATGAAGCTGATCTGGGTCGAAACGCCTCCCGCCACCCCGGACTGGGAAGGGGTGCGTGATCGCCTGCAGCGTGCCGCTGCGGCCTAATATCGTCAATACGTTCTAAGGTCGGCCCTCGTTAAACTACCGGCTATCTTTTGGAGATTTCAATGACTGGAAAATGGTTGCGCCGCGCTGTGTTGCTGGCGGCTTGTGCATCGGCCGCCGTGCTCTCGGCTTGCGGCTCGAGCACCATCGAGTCGGCCCTGGCGCCCTCGCGTTTCGTCGCTTTCGGTGACGGCCTCAGTGACCTGGGCCAGGCCGGCTCGCGCTACACCGTCAACGACGGCACGGTCAATGTCTGGAGCCAGCAGGTGGCCACCAGCTACGGCGGCACCCTGGTCACGCAGGCATCGGGCGGCACCAGCTATGCCCGCGGCCATGCCCGCATCGTGGGCACACCCGACGATGTCAATGGCAGCACCCTGACGGTGGCGCAGCAGATCGACAAGTTCCTGGCCTCCGACAAGTTCGGTGCCAACGACGTGGTGCTGCTCAACGGCGGGCTGAGTGATCTGCTGGTCAGCTACAACGCCAACAGCAGCAATTCGGCCAGTTTTGCGGCGGCGATGACCCAGGCCGGCACTGACCTGGGCACCCAGGTGCGTCGCCTGGTCACGGCCGGCGCCAAGTATGTGGTGGTGTCGGGCCTGTACGACGTCAGCAAATCGCCCTGGGGCGTGGGCACCGGCCAGGCCAGCATGATCAGCAATGGCGTGCTCAAGTTCAACAGCGCACTGCTGCTGGCCATCAATGACCTGGGCGCCAACGTGCTCTACATCGACGCGGCCTACTACTACAACCTGGTGATTGCCTCGCCCAGCAGCTACAGCCTGAGCGACTCGACCAACATCGCCTGCACCTCGACCGACAGCGGCGCGGGCATCGGCATCGGCAATGGCCAGGTCAACTCCAGCCTG
>RXJO01000169.1 GCA_003987795.1 Curvibacter sp. | reverse complement strand
TCGGCGGCATAGCGCAGGGTGGGGTAGTCGTGCTGCCACAACCACCAAGCATGGGGCAGCAGGAACACCGCCAGGCTGAGCAGGGCCACATAGGGGCGCAGGCTGCTGAACCAGCGGCGCATGTCATGCCTCAGCAGGGCGGTGACGAACAGCGAGAACAGGAACACGCCGCTGTAATACTTGCTGAGCATGCACACCGCACCCAGAAAGCCCAGCCAGACCGAGGCGGTGAGGCCCGGGCGCCCGCTCTGGCGCAGGCTGGCCAGCCAGGCCACGGCCGTCCAGGGCCAGACTGACAACAGGATGGCGTTGGCATTGAATTTGGCCGCCAGCGTGGTGTAGGGCAGGGTCCACATCAGCAGCAGCACGGCGCTGGGGGCCATCTTGCGCAAGCCCAGCAGTCGCGCCAGATGCGCCACCCCCCACAGGCCGATGGCCACGTTCACATACGACAGCAGCTTGTACGACAGCGCGCTGCGCGGCATGGCCGCAAACCAGAGTTCGACCGCCCAGACAAAGAAAGGCGGGTGCTTGAAGGTGCCCCACTCGAAGGTCTGCCCCCAGGCAAAGTTCTCCAGCATGTCGTTGTAGGGGTCGAGGTTCGGGTAGGCGAACCAATGCACCAGGGCCCACACCAGGCAATAGGCCACGATGAGCAGGCGCGTGCTGTGCTGGCCGGGGGGCTGGGCTGAAAAGGGGGCGGCAGGCACGGCAGGAAAACAGTTCGGAAGGGGCGGGCTGGGGGTGGACGCCGTCGGGCGCGGCAGGCCGGGTCAGGATTGCCTTGGGTGATTGGGGCGGCTGGCGTTGGCCGGTAACCCCTGGCCCGGTCGATTGCAGCCGACCGGCTGCGCCAAAGCGGCGCGAATTGTCTCACGGCTGGCTTGTCGAGGGATACGTAGGGTTACGAATGGCTTTGTACCCATTGTGTGACGATGGGTCTTCAGAGGGGCTGTGCTCACATTGCAGGGGCGGTAGGGGCTTCGCCCGAGAACGGATGCCGCGCTTGCGCGCGGCGGGTTGACAGCCCGGCTGCCGCCCGCAGGGCGGCAGCTTTATGGCTTCGGCACAGCCGCTTCGCGCCTTCACGTCGGCAAAGCCGACATGAGCCTGCGCCGCAAGGCTACAGATTTGCCTGCGGCAAATGCTGGCCTTACAGGCCAGCCGCTGCACGCAGCGCTGCAGCCTTGTCCGGTTTTTGGTCTGCGCTCACATCGCTGGCGCGATATGAGCTTCGCCCATGAACCAATACCACGCTGCCGCGTGGCGGGCTTACAGCCCGGCAGCCGCCCGCAAGGCGGCTGCTTTATCGGTTCTTTCCCATGTGAACTCGGGTTCTTCTCGGCCGAAGTGGCCGTAGGCGGCGGTCTTTTCGTAGATGGGGCGCAGCAGGTCGAGCATCTGGATGATGCCCTTGGGGCGCAGGTCGAAGTGCTCTTGCACCAGGCGGGCGATCTGGTCGTCAGGGATGACGCCGGTGCCTTCGGTGTACACGGTCACGTTCATCGGGCGGGCTACGCCGATGGCGTAGGCCACCTGGATCTGGCATTGGCGGGCCAGGCCGGCGGCCACGATGTTCTTGGCCACGTAGCGGGCGGCGTAGGCGGCCGAGCGATCCACCTTGGTCGGATCCTTGCCCGAGAAGGCGCCACCACCGTGCGGGCAAGCGCCGCCGTAGGTGTCGACGATGATCTTGCGGCCGGTCAGGCCGCAATCACCTTGCGGGCCGCCGATGACGAAACGGCCGGTGGGGTTGATCAGGTATTTGGTGTCCTGCAGCCATTCCTTGGGCAGCACGGGCTTGATGATCTCTTCGATGATGGCCTCGGTGAAGCTGGCCTTCATCTTCTTGGGGGTTTCGCTTTGGTCGGGGCTGTGCTGGGTGGACAGCACCACGGTGTCGATGCTGTGCGGCTTGCCGTCGACATAGCGCATCGTGACCTGGCTCTTGGCGTCCGGGCGCAGGAAGGGCAGTCGGCCGTCCTTGCGCAACTGGGCCTGGCGCTCGACCAGGCGGTGGGCGTAGTAGATCGGCGCGGGCATCAGCTCGGGCGTTTCATCGCAGGCATAGCCGAACATCAGGCCTTGGTCGCCCGCGCCGGTGTTCAGGTGGTCGTCGCTGGCGTGGTCCACGCCCTGGGCGATGTCGTTGCTCTGCTTGTCGTAGGCGACCAGCACGGCGCAGCCCTTGTAGTCGATGCCGTACTCGGTGTTGTCGTAGCCGATGCGCTTGATGGTGTCGCGGGCGACCTGGATGTAGTCGACGTGCGCGTTGGTTGTGATTTCGCCAGCCAGCACGACCAGACCGGTGTTGGTCAGGGTTTCGGCGGCCACCCGGCTGCGCGGGTCTTGCTTGAAGATCGCATCGAGGATCGCGTCAGAGATCTGGTCGGCCACCTTGTCGGGGTGGCCTTCAGAGACGGATTCGGAGGTGAAAAGAAAATCGTTCGCCATTTGAATAAACTCCACGTTTCAAGTTCTGGGGGCGTTGCCTCGGACTCGGGAGCTTTGGCGAACGCTTTAGCAGTTGTGTTTAACGTCGCCCTGCAAGTTGCTCATTTAACTCGGCGACCCGTTTATTCTACCCACGTCATGCTCTCGCTGTTCAGGGTCTTTGCCCTGTTTCCCCTGGGGTTGCTCCAGGTCATGGGCTGGTTGCTTGGATGGCTGGCCTTTCTGGCCTCGCCCTCCTACCGCCGGCGTTTTCTGGCCAATGCCGCCCAGGCAGGCGTGAGCCTGGGTGATCTGATGTCGGCTGTCGGGCATGGCGGGCGCATGGTCGCCGAACTGCCGCGCCTGTGGCTGGGGCGCCCTCTGCCCTCGGTCTGGGCTGACGATGGCTGCATCGAGCGGGCGCTGGCGTCCGGGCGCGGCGTGGTGTTCCTCACGCCGCACATGGGTTGTTTTGAATTGTCGCCTCAGGCGCTGGCTCGCGACTATTCCGACCGTTACGGCCCCATGACCATTCTTTACCGGCCGGCTCGCCAGGCCTGGCTGGCGCACACCATGGCCTCGGTGCGTGAGCGGCCTGGCCTGCAGGCGGTACCCACCACGCTCGCCGGGGTGCGGCAACTGATCAAGGCCTTGCGTCAAGGGCGGGCGGTGGGCCTGTTGCCTGACCAGGTGCCGCCCGAGGGCATGGGGGTGTGGGCGCCGTTCTTTGGGCAGCCGGCCTACACGATGACACTGGCGGTGCGGCTGGTTCAGCAGACCGGGGCGACCGTGCTGCTGGCCTGGAGCGAGCGCTTGTCTTGGGGCCGTGGGGTCCGCATCCATGTGCGTGAGATGCAGTCACCCCTGGCGGAAGACATGACGCTGGCGGTCACCCAGATCAATGCCGAGATGGAGCAGATGATCCGGGCCTGTCCGGCACAGTACCTTTGGGGTTATGCGCGCTACAAGCATCCGCGTGGAGAGTTTTGAGCATGTGGAGTCGGTTCGGAATAGCGTTCATGCGGCTGATGGCCCACCTTCCCCTGTCCTGGGTGCGTGGCCTGGGTGTGGGGCTCGGCTGGGTGCTTTATGTGCTGGCCGTGCCACGGCGGCACGTGGTGGCGGTGAACCTGAAGCTGTGCTTTCCGCAGGCTTCGCTGGCCCAGCGCAAGGCCTGGACACGCCAGGCCTTCATCTACTTTGCTCAATCCTGGCTCGACCGGGGCTGGCTCTGGCATGCGCCGCGTGAGGTGTTGGCGCGCCGCATCCGCCTGGTGGGGCCCTGGCAGGAGTTCGAGGGCGACACACCGACGATCATCTTCTCGCCCCATTTCTTCGGCCTGGAGGCTGGCGGCATGGCGCTGTCCATGAATGTGGACCGGGTGTTCACTTCGATCTTCACGCCTCAGCCCAGCCCGGCGGTGGACGCCTGGATGAAGGCCGGGCGCTCCCGCTTTGGCGAGGTGACGATGCTGAGCCGCTTCGATGGCGTCAAGCCCATCATCAACACCTTGCGCAAGGGCGGGGCCCTCTACCTGCTGCCCGACATGAACTTTGGCCCCGAGGAGTCCATCTTCGTGCCTTTCTATGGTCATCAGGCGGCGACGGTGCCCAGCCTGTCGCGTTTCGCACGGCTGGGACGGGCCAAGGTCGTGCCCGTGGTGTCACGCATCACGCCCACCGGCTACGAAGTCGAGGTGATGCCTGCCTGGCAGAACTTCCCGACCGACGATGTTGAGGCGGACACGGCACTCATGAATCAGCGCCTGCAGGGCTGGATCGACACCATGCCCGACCAGTACTACTGGGTGCACAAGCGCTTCAAGACGCGCCCGCCGGGCGAGCCCTCGGTCTACCGTTGAACCGGCGCACCGACGAAGGACTGGATCTGCTGCATGACCCAGACGGGGTCTTCGTGCACGATCCAGTGGCTGGCGGTTTCGTGCCGATGCACCTGAAGTCGGGGCACCCACTGCTCCAGGCCATCGAGCAGGCCGGGCAGCAGCGCATGATCGCTCAGACCCCACAGCACCTGCGTGGGGCAATTCACCTGCAGCAGGCTGTCGGGCAGGTCCAGGGTGGCGGCCCCGGGGTGACTGGCATCGCCTGGTCGCAGCGGTGAGGCCCGATAGTAGTTGCAGCCGCCCCGCAGGCTGGTGCGCCAGACGGCCCGGTATTGGTTCTTGACGTCTTCACTCAGCCATTCGGGCTCGCCCGGGGCCCCGAAGCGCTGGAAGAAGCCCCACAGGCGCGCGAAGTCGTCCTCGGCCAGCCGCTCTTCTGCGCCGGGCTGGATCAGGAAGTTCATGTAGGCGCTGGCCGCGATCTGCGCCGGGTTGTGACGCAATTCGCGCAGGAAGGCGCCGGGGTGAGGGGAGTTGATGATCACCAGGCGCTGCATCAACTCGGGGCGCTGGTTGGCCAGGCTCCAGGCCACAGCACCCCCCCAGTCGTGGGCCACCAGGGCACCGAGCGGGGCGCTTGGAGATTCGAGGGCGATCAGCGCCAGCAGGTCCTGCACCAGCAGTCGGGCCTTGTAGGCGTCGACTTCCGGCGGGCGGCTGGATTCTCCGTACCCGCGCAGATTGGGTGCCACGCAGCGCCAGCCGCCGTTCTCGGGGCGTGAGAAGTGCAGCAGCAGGGGGTCCCAGACAAAGGCAGCCTCAGGGAATCCGTGCAGGAACAGCAGCACGGGGGCGCCGACCGGGCCGGCCACCCGGCAGCTCAGGGTGATGCCGTGCGGCAGGGGGTGTTCAACGGTGTCGATCATGGGCGATGGTTCCAGGGGCAATCAAAACACCCCCGCCAGGCCCAGGGCTCAGGCCGATTCGGGGTCGGCGGGCGGGGTTGCCGCCGGGGATTCGGCGGCGGGCTCGGCGTCGGCCGGATTGGCAGCTGCCACGGGTGGATGGGTCCATTGCCACAACAGGTGCGCGGTATCCTCGATGCCGATGCGCTTGAGCGCGGAGAAGAGTTTGACTTCACCGCCGCCTGCGTTCAGTCGCGCAATCGACAGGGCCTTGGCGCCTTCCGAGCGCGTCAGCTTGTCGGCCTTGGTCAGCAGCACCAGAAACTTCAGGCCTTCCTCGACCCGCGGGCGGATGACTTCCAGCAGGGTTTCGTCGAGCTCGGTCAGGCCCAGTCGCGGGTCGCACATCATCACGATGCCTGCGAGGTTCTCGCGGCTGACGAGGTAGTTGGCCATCACGCGCTGCCAGCGGATCTTGTCCTCCTTGGGGACGGCGGCATAGCCATAACCGGGCAGGTCGGCCAGCACGGCGTCGGTCTCGCCCTGGCGCCCCAGGGAGAACAGGTTGATGTGCTGAGTGCGCCCAGGTTTTTTGGAGGCGAAAGCCAGTTGCTTCTGCTGCGTCAAGGTGTTGATGCAGGTGGACTTGCCGGCATTGGAGCGGCCCACGAAAGCGATTTCGGGCACCTGCAGCGGAGGCAGGTGATGCAGTTGGGCGGCCGTGGTCAGAAAGCGGGCCGTGTGCATCCAGCCCAGGGCCGCCTTGGCCTCGGTGGCCTGGGTGGAGGGGACCTGCGCAGAGGGACGGGCGGCGCTGCCCGGGGCGGATGTAGAGCGGTTTGTCATCAAAATGGAAGTATTCCTGAAGCCTCATTGTAGAATCGAGTGGTTTTGCGCCCCTAACATCATTGAGCCACGATATTGAGCCACCTATGAAGTTGATCGCTACTTTGCTCAGCGCCGCCGTGTTGGCCGCCTCCGCTTTTTCGGCCCTCGCTGCTGAAGAAAAACCCGCTGCGGCGGCCAAGCCTGATCTGGTCAAGGGCGAAGCGAGCTTCGCCACCTGTGCGGCCTGCCACGGGGCTGACGGCAACTCGGGCACCCCGGCCTACCCCAAGCTGGCGCAACAACACCCCGATTACCTCGTCAAGCAACTGCGCGAATTCAAGTCGGGCCAGCGCGCCAACGCTGTCATGAGCGGCATGGTCGCTGCACTCAGCGACGACGACATGAAGAACATTGCTGCCTGGGTGTCCAAGAACAAGGCCAAGCCCGGCTTCGCCAAGGAAAAGGACCTGGTCACCCTGGGCGAGCGCATCTACCGCGGCGGCATTGCAGATCGCCAGATCGCGGCCTGCGCAGGTTGCCACAGCCCGAACGGCGCTGGCATTCCGGCCCAGTACCCTCGCCTGGCCGGCCAGCAGGCTGATTACACCGCGGCTCAGCTGACCGCCTTCCGCGACGGTGTGCGCAAGAACAGCATTCAGATGACGGGTGTGGCAGCCAAGCTCAACGACCGTGAAATCAAGGCCGTCGCCGACTATATTGCTGGCCTGCACTGATCCTCGGTCTGAAGTTCTTTGAACTTCAGGCGGTTTTCTCTCCCTCAGCAGGGCGGGCCTCATCTGCGGCCCGCCCTTTTTGTTTGTACCAGGCCCTGGCGACACCATGTCTCTTCCCCTTGCTGAACCCGGTCCGCAGGCACCGCTGCCACGCCGCAGCCCCGAGCGCCTCAAGGTGCTGGTGGATCTGCTGGCGTCGATGCGCTTTGCCATCTCCTTGCTGACGGTCATCTGCATCGCTTCGGTGATTGGCACGGTGTTGCAGCAGAACCAGCCGGCGGTCAACTATGTCAACCAGTTCGGGCCGTTCTGGGCCCAATTGTTTGGTGAGTTGCACCTGTACTCGGTCTACAGCGCCTGGTGGTTCTTGCTGATCCTGGGTTTTCTGGTGGTCAGCACGTCGCTGTGCATCGCGCGCAACACGCCCAAGATCCTGGTCGATCTGAAAACCTTCAAAGAGAACATCCGCGAGCAGAGCCTGCGGGCCTTTGGCCAGCATGCCGAGGCGGACTTCTCCGAGGCGCCCGAGCCCCTGGCCCGACGTCTGGGCGAAGGCCTGGTGCAAGGGGGCTGGAAGGTGCGTCTGCAGCAGCGTGACACCGCCGCCGGTCCAGGCACGGGTTGGATGGTGGCGGCCAAGGCGGGTGCGGCCAACAAGCTCGGCTACATTGCGGCCCATTCGGCCATCGTGCTGATCTGCCTGGGCGGCTTGCTGGACGGCGATCTGATCGTGCGCGCCCAGATGTGGTTCAACGGCAAGGCTCCCTACAACGGGGCTGGGCTGATTGCCGACGTGCCAGCCCGCCACCGGTTGAGCGAGAACAATCCCACCTTCCGTGGCAACCTGATGGTGGCCGAGGGCACGCAGTCGAGCACCGCCATCCTCAATCAGTCCGACGGCGTGTTGCTGCAGGAGTTGCCGTTTGCCGTCGAGCTGAAGAAGTTCATCGTCGAGCACTACTCCACCGGCATGCCCAAGCTGTTCGCCAGCGAGATCGTGATCCACGACAAGGCGACCGGCGAGCTGACCGAGGCGCGGGTGGAGGTGAACCACCCCGTCAACTACCACGGCATCGAGATCTACCAGTCCAGTTTTGACGATGGGGGCTCCAAGGTGCGACTGCAGGCCTTGCCGCTGGACTCCGATGGTGCCCGCTTCGAGGTGGAGGGCGTGATCGGTGGCAGCACCGGCCTCACCCGCAGCCAGACCGGCGAGAAGTTCAATCTGGAGTTCAGCGCGCTGCGGGTCATCAATGTGGAGAATTTCGCCGGCCAGGGCTCAGGCTCGGGCGCCGATGTGCGCAAGGTCGATCTGCGGGACTCTGTAGAGGCCCGGCTGGGCGCGGCCAACAAGGTGGTGACCAAGAAGGAGCTGCGCAACGTGGGCCCCAGCATCACCTACAAGCTGCGTGATGCAGCGGGCCAGGCCCGTGAGTTCCACAACTACATGTTGCCGGTGGACATGGGCGACGGTGGTGCGCCCGTGATGCTGCTGGGCATGCGCGAGACGCCGGCAGAACCCTTCCGCTACCTGCGGGTGCCAGTGGATGAGCAAGGGGGCATGGACAGTTTCCTGCGGCTGCGCAAGTCCCTGGGTCAGCCCAAGCTGCGCGAGCAGGCCGTGGCCCGCTATGTGGCGCTGGCCATCGACGCCAGCAAGCCGGAGCTGGCGCGCCAGTTGCAGGCCTCGGCCGCCCGGGCCCTGGATCTGTTTGCCGGCCAAGCGGTGGGGGGCAAGGACTCGGATCGACCTGCGGGTGGCTTGCAGGCCGTGGCTGATTTCATCGAGGCCAATGTGCCTGAGGCCGAGCGTCCACGGGCGGGCGAGGTGCTGATCCGCATCCTCAACGGGGTGTTGTTCCAGTTGGAGCAACTCAGCCGCGAACAGGCCGGGCTGAAGCCCTGGCCCAACGATGCCAAGACGCAGGCCTTCATGACCCAGGCCGTGCTGTCGCTCAGCGATGTGCAGGCCTACCCGGTGCCGCTGACCTTCGTGCTGAAGGATTTCACCCAGGTGCAGGCCAGCGTTTTCCAGGTGGCGCGTGCCCCTGGCAAGACGGTGGTCTATCTGGGGTGTGCCTTGCTGATCCTGGGTGTCTTTGCCATGCTTTACGTGCGTGAACGCCGGGTCTGGATCTGGGTGCGTCCGGAAGGGGCTGGCACCCGTACCACCTTGGCCCTGTCCAGCAACCGCAAGACGCTGGATGGCGAGCGCGAATTCGAGCACCTGAAAAACAAGTTGCTGGGCTTGCCACCGGCGTCCCCTGAGACCGCCGACAGCCCGGCCGCACCGAACTGAACACCGGAGTCGACCCCATGAACACCGCGACCCGTCCCACGACGAGCATCACCCTCAGTGAAGGGTTCTTTTCACGCCGCACCGGCCTGGACTGGCTGTTTGCCGTTCTGGTGCTGGCCGCCGGAGGCACCGCCCTGTCGATGTACGGGCAGGCCATGGATGGGTACGAGAAGGGCATCCTGATCGCGACGGTGCCGGCGGCGATCTGGCTGGGCTGGTTCTGGCGCCCGCTGGCGGCGTTGATGGTGGGCGTGGCCGGTCTGAGCCTGTTGGCGATCTCGTCCTACCACGCCAGCGGTGAGGCGCCCACGCTGGCACGGGCCGACACGGTGTTCTGGCTCAAGTACTTCCTGTCCAGCCAGTCGGCCATCCTCTGGATGAGCATGCTGGTCTTCATGAGCACGGTCTTTTACTGGCTCGGGCTGGTGGGGGGGCAGCATGGGGCCACCATGGAGCAGACGGGCTCGCGCCTGGCCTGGGCCTCGGTGGTGATGGCTCTCACGGGCACCATGGTGCGCTGGTATGAGAGCTACCTGCTGGGGGCGGACATCGGGCACATCCCGGTCAGCAACCTGTACGAGGTGTTCGTGCTGTTCTGCTGGATCACCACCGTGTTCTACCTGTACTTCGAGTCCGAGTACAAGACGCGCGCCCTGGGCGCTTTCGTGATGCTGGTGGTGAGTGCGGCCGTGGGCTTTCTGCTTTGGTACACGGTGGTTCGCGAGGCCCATGAGATCCAGCCCCTGGTGCCGGCCCTGAAAAGCTGGTGGATGAAGCTGCACGTGCCGGCCAACTTCATCGGCTATGGCACCTTCGCACTGTCGGCCATGGTGGCTTTTGCCTACCTGATCAAGCAGCAGGCTGGTGAAAAGCGCTGGTACAAGCTGACGCCACTGTGGTTGCTGGGCATCGTGCTGTGTTTCGAGCCCATGGTGTTCCGCCGCAGCACCAACGAGGCCGGGGGCAGCTACTGGGTGGTGTACTTTGCGATATCGGCCCTGATCGTGGCGGGCATCCTGTTGGCGCGCGAACGCATTGCGCGCCGGCTGCCTCCGCTGGAGGTGCTGGACGACGTGATGTACAAGGCGATCGCGGTGGGGTTTGCCTTCTTCACCATCGCCACGGTGCTGGGCGCCCTGTGGGCCGCCGAGGCCTGGGGCGGTTACTGGAGCTGGGACCCGAAAGAGACCTGGGCCCTGATCGTCTGGCTGAATTACGCCGCCTGGCTCCACATGCGGCTCATGAAAGGCCTGCGAGGCACGATCTCAGCCTGGTGGGCGCTGGGGGGGCTGGTGGTGACCACCTTTGCCTTCCTCGGTGTCAACATGTTCCTCAGTGGCCTACACAGTTACGGGACATTGTGAACTTTCGGTGATTTTTTCGAATCCTTGAAAGAATGCGGGTCGTACTCCGACCAACGCAAACACCAAGGAGCTCCCATGCTGATCAAGACCCGCGACGACGGTTTCCAACACCCGGTCGCCAGCGAAATCACCCCCGCCTCCGTTTACGCTGGTCGACGCCAGTGGCTGCGTCAACTGGCCCTGACCGGGGCCGGTACCGCCTTGGGCAGTTGGGCTGCCCGCGACGCCCTGGCTCAGGCCGCACCGTATGCCCGCCCAGGCAAGCTGACGGCATTGCCGGGCGCCAAATCAGGCGTGGCCGGCGCCATGACGATGGACAAGGTGACCGACTACAAGGACGCCAGCGGCTACAACAACTTCTACGAATTCGGCACCGACAAGGCCGACCCGGCACGCAATGCCCACACCCTGGTGACCTCGCCCTGGCGGGTCGAGATCGACGGTCTGGTGAAAAAGCCCGGTCCGATCAACCTCGAAGACCTGATCAAGCTGAGCGCCCAGGAAGAGCGCATCTATCGCCTGCGCTGCGTCGAGGGCTGGTCGATGGTGATTCCCTGGGTGGGCTATTCGCTCGCGGAGCTGATCCGTAAGGTGGAGCCCCTGGGCAGCGCCAAGTACGTGGAGTTCCACACCCTGGCCGATCCCAAGACCATGCCCTTTGTGGGCTCGCGCATTCTCGACTGGCCCTATGTCGAGGGCTTGCGCATGGACGAAGCCATGCACCCGTTGACCCTGCTGTCGTTTGGCATGTACGGAGAGGTGTTGCCCAAGCAGAACGGGGCCCCGGTGCGTCTGGTGGTGCCCTGGAAATACGGTTTCAAGAGTGCCAAGAGCCTGGTGCGCATCCGCTTCACCGACAAGGAGCCGGGCACGGCCTGGAACAAGGCGGCCGCCAACGAGTACGGCTTCTATTCGAATGTGAACCCCGAGGTGGACCACCCGCGCTGGAGCCAGGCCACCGAGCGACGCATCGGTGAAGATGGCTTGTTTGCCAAGAAGCGCAAGACCCTGAAGTTCAATGGCTACGAGGCCCAGGTGGCCTCGCTCTATGCTGGCATGGACTTGAAGAAGTTCTACTGAGCGCCGACCTCATGCGTTCTGCCACCTCTGCTTCGACGGGGCGCGTTTCAGGGCCGGCCGGTCTGCGCGCCAGCCTGTCGGCTGCCTTGCTTTCGGTCTGGGCCAAGCCGGTGGCCTGGGTGTTGCTGCTGTTGCCCCTGGTTTGGCTGGTGACGCTGACGGTCACCGATGGCCTGGGCGCCAACCCGGCCGAAGCCCTGATCCGGGCCACCGGTGACTGGACCCTGCGCCTGTTGTGCATCGTGCTGGCGGTGACGCCGCTGCGGGTGATCGGGCGGGTCCCGGCTTTGGCCCGCTTCCGGCGTCTCTTGGGCCTGTTCGCCTTTTTCTATGCGCTGCTGCACCTGGCCTGCTACAGCCTGTTTGACATGGGCTTGGAGTGGGAAGACATCGGGCGCGACATCTTGAAACGCCCGTTCATTTTGGTCGGGTTCACGGCCACCATGCTCATGCTGCCGCTCGCACTCACTTCGTTCAATGCCGCGATCAAGGCGATGGGGGGGCGGCGCTGGCAGATGCTGCATCGCCTGGTGTATGCCGTGGCTTTGCTTGGCCTGCTGCATTTCTTCTGGATGCGCGCAGGCAAGCACAACTTCGCCGAGGTGGCGGTCTACGCGGCGGTGATCGCGGGGCTGCTGGGCTGGCGACTGCAGCAGGCCTGGCTCAAGCGGCGTCGGGTATCTCGCCCGGGCCGCTGATCAATGGCCGCCCACGGCCCGCAGCGCCGGTTGGGCGCCGCGCAGCGGGTCGATTTGCAGCGTAGGGAGCTGGTAGGCGCGGTCGTCGAACAGATCGATGCCGCACATCAGGTTCTCCAGCCAGTCGAAGAACTGGTTGATGGCCGTCTGGCCCACGATGGGGGCGCCGTGCTGAGGCACCAGCATGCTGATGTCGAGCTGGCGCGCCATGCGCACCCACAGACGCAGGATCTTGTTGGAGACCATGTAGCGCCGATGGAAGCCCTCCATCAACGGGATGTGGTCGGTGAGGTCGGTGACGAACTTCTGAGCCTGTTGGCCGGTGGTCAGCGACACGCCCAGATCGCCCGTGAAGAGGATACGGCTGACGGGGTCGTAGAACTGGAAGTTGCCCTCGGAGTGCATGAAGTGGGCGGGCAGCAGCCACATCTCGTGGCGCCCGATGCGCAGTTTGCCGCCGCCGTCGGGTACGCCGATCACGCGGTCTTCCGTCTTGCCGACTTTGGCAAAGTGGGGGGCAAAGCGCTCCCAGATGCGGGAGATCACCAGCTTGGCGCGGGTGGAGGTCATCCACCGGTCCAGCGAGGCGATGATGTCGGGGTCGGCATGCGAGGCCAGCAGGTAGCTGAGCTTGCTGGGCGGAAAATGCTTGGACATGCCCAGGAACAGTTCGTTGAAGGCCAGGTTGCCGCCGGGATCGATGATGGCGCCTGTGCCATCGTCCACGATCAGGAACTGGTTCGCCTGCACGGCCTGGCCTCCTTCCTCGATGAGGTCGGTGAACATCAGGCAGGCGTGATCGGCATCACGGTAGAGTTCCAAAGGCATGCGTATTCCCTGCGGCCATCGACAAAGCCGGACTCCGCACTTTAAGGAAACGGCATTTCCGTGACTTGATGCACGTCAATGCTTGGCCGCGGCCGCGATCAATTCGCCGGCAGCAGGCTTTCCAGCGCGAAAGTGTCGGCTGCCGTCTCACGGCGGCGGATCAGATGCGCTTGATCGCCGTCGACCAGCACCTCGGCGAGGCGGCCGCGGGTGTTGTAGTTGCTCGACATGCTCATGCAGTAGGCACCGGTGGACAGCACGGCCAGCAGATCACCCTGGGCCACCGCCAAAGCGCGGTCGCGGCCCAGCCAGTCACCGCTTTCGCAGACCGGACCCACCACGTCGTAAGGCGTGGCCGTTGCCGTGTCGTCGGCCTGCACCGGCACGATCGCGTGGTAGGCCTCGTACATGGCTGGCCGAGGCAGGTCGTTCATGGCGGCGTCGACGATGCAGAAATTCTTCTGCTCGCCAGGCTTCAGGTACAGCACCTCGGTCAGGCACAGGCCAGCGTTGCCCACCAGCGAGCGGCCGGGCTCGATCATCAGTTGGCGTTGGCCGAAGCCGCGTGCATCGAGCTTGGCCAGCAGTTGGGCCCACAAGGCGTCGGCTTCAGGCGGCGTGTCGCCGTTGTAGTTGATGCCCAGGCCACCACCAAAGTCGATGTGGTGGATGGGAATGCCGGCCTGTTCGATCGCCTCGACCAGATCGAGCACGCGGTCCATGGCATCCAGGTACGGGTCGACCTGGGTGATCTGCGAGCCGATGTGGCAGTCGATGCCGACGACCTTCAGGCCAGGCAGGCTGGCGGCCCGCTGGTAGGTGGCCAGGGCTCGGTCGTGCGCCACGCCGAACTTGTTGCCCTTCAGGCCGGTGGAGATGTAGGGGTGGGTCTTGGCATCGACATTGGGATTGACCCGGATGCTCACCGGGGCCTGGGTACTCAGATCGAGTGCCACCGAGTTCAGCACCTCGAGCTCGGCTTCGCTCTCGACGTTGAAGCAGCCGATGCCGGCCTGCAAGGCCTGGCGCATTTCGGCGCGTGTCTTGCCGACACCGGAGAAGATCACCTTGGCCACATCGGCGCCGGCGGCCTGGACACGGGCCAGTTCGCCGCCCGACACGATGTCGAAGCCACAACCCGCCTGGGCGAAGAGTTGCAGGATGGCCAAGGAGGAGTTGGCCTTCATGGCGTAGCAGATCTGGGCCTTGCGACCGGCAAAGCCGCGCTGGTAGGCCGCGAGTGCGGCCAGCATGGAAGCCTTGGAGTAGACGAACAGCGGGGTGCCGAAACGTTGGGCCAGCTCGGGGCTGGACACGCCTTCGACGGTCAGGACATGGTCGCGGTAGGAGATATGGGGCTGGCCGGGCAGCTGGACTTGGGTCATGGTGTGGTGCTTCTGGGCGTGAGGGGGGCGGCCGGGTTGGCGTCTGGGGTTTGCCCGCGGTCGGGCGTGGAACGCAGCGAGTCGGGCGTCAGCACCTGGGGCAGGGTGGCACGCTGGGCGGCGGCCGGGTCTTGGGGCAGGTACAGAGGGCCCCGTTGGCCGCAGCCGCACAAGGCCCCCACAGCGACAAGGGCCATCGGCCTGACTAGAATTTGCAATCGACTCAACATCAGCGAATTGTAATGACCGACCTTGAATTCATGGACCGTGCCGAAACCTTGCTCAAGTCGGTGGAACTGGGCTGCGATGCCCTCAATGACAGCACCGATGCGGACATCGATGCCCAGCGCAGCGGCGGCATGATCACCCTGGCCTTCCCCAACCGCAGCCAGATCGTGATCAATCTGCAAAAGCCCCTGCACGAGGTCTGGCTGGCCACGCGCAGCGGCGGCTATCACTACCGTTGGGTGGATGGGGTGTGGCAGGACACCAAGGGGGCGGGCAATTTCTTCGATCAGCTGACCCAGGATGCCACGGCTCAGTCGGGCCTGAATCTGAGCTTCGCTGCGTCTTGAGGCCTGCGCTGCAAGATGCTTCCCCCCTCGGAGGGGGCGGCGGTTACGCTGAATGAAGAAGCGCGGGCGCCTCAGTTCTTGAACAGGTCCAGAATGCGTGAGCGCTCGTCTGCTGGTGCCGGCGGATGTGCGCCACCGGTGGCTGACGCGGGCGGGGCCACGCCGGCGCTGCCGCCCTTGTCATCGAGGCCCAGGCTGCTCACGCTGTTGCCGCGGGCGAACTCTTCAAAATACCATTCACCGCCCACGTTGACCACACCTTCGGGGGCGCTGGGTTCGCTGACGGGCACGCCCTTGAGCGCGCGCTCCATGAAGGTGATCCACACCGGCAGGCTCAGCCCGCCCCCGGTCTCGCGGTCACCCAGCTTGCGTGGGGTGTCGTAACCGATCCAGGTGACTGCCGCCAGGGTGGGCTGGAAGCCCGCGAACCAGGCGTCCATGGAGTCGTTCGTGGTGCCTGTCTTGCCATAGATGTCCGGGCGCTTCAGGGTGGCCTGGGCCTTGGCCGCGGTGCCGGAGCGGGCCACCTCTTGCAGCAGGCTGTCCATCATGAAGGCATTGCGTGGCGAGATGGCTCGGGGGTTCTCGTCGAGGGCCGGGATCTTGCTCTGGACCAGGAGCTTGCCCTTCTGATCCGTGATGTGGTCGATCACCCACGGGTTGACGCGGTAGCCGCCATTGGCGAACACCGAGTAGGCCATGACCATCTGCATCGGCGTGACCGAGCCTGCACCCAGCGCCATGGTCAAGTAAGGCGGATGTTTTTCGGCTTCGAAGCCGAAGTGCGTGATCCAGTCCTGGGCATAGCGGGCGCCGATCGATTGCAGCACCCGGATCGAAATCATGTTCTTGGACTTGGCCAGCCCCCGGCGCAGGGTCATCGGGCCGTCGAAGGTGCCGTCGTAGTTTTTCGGCTCCCAGGGTTGGCCACCGGTGGTGCCGGCATCAAAGAACAGCGGCGCATCATTGACCACGGTGGCCGGGCCGAAGCCTTTTTCGAGTGCGGCAGAGTAGATGAAGGGCTTGAAGCTCGAACCGGGCTGGCGCCAGGCCTGGGTCACGTGATTGAATTTGTTCTTGTCGAAATCGAAGCCTCCGACCAGGGCCTTGATGGCACCGCTGCGCGGGTCAACCGCGACGAAGGCGCCCTCCACCTCAGGCAGTTGGGTGATCTCCCAGGTGTCCTTGGGGGTCTTCACGACCCGGATCACGGCCCCTCGCCGCAGCCGGATGTTGGGCGGCGCCTTGTCCGACAGGCCCGATTGGGCGGGTTTGAGGCCGTCTCCGGTGATCTCCACGCTGTCGCCGTTGGGGCGCAGGGCGATGATCTTCTTGGGATTGGCCTCCAGGACCACCGCCGCCATCACGTCGCCGTTGTCGGGGTGGTCCGAAAAGGCGTCATCGATGGCCTCATCCTGCTCTTTGGGGTTGCTGGGCAGGTTGATGAAGCGCTCGGGGCCCCGGTACACCTGTCGTCGTTCGTAGTCCATGATGCCTTTGCGCAAGGCACGGTAGGCGGTGTCCTGGTCGGCTGCATTGATCGTGGTGTAGACGTTCAGGCCACGGGTGTAGGCCTCGGATCCATACTGCGTCAGCACCAGTTGTCGCACGGTCTCGGCCACGTACTCGGCATGGATGCGCGAGCTGTCTGGGCCGAACTTGATGCGCAAGGACTCGTTGCGGGCTTCGTCGGCCTGGGCTTTGGAGATGAAGCCGTTCTCCTCCATGCGGTCGATGATGTACTGCTGACGGATGCGGGCGCGCTTGGGGTTGCTGATCGGGTTGTAGGCTGAAGGCGCCTTGGGCAGGCCGGCCAGCATCGCGGCCTCGGCCACCGTGATGTCCTTCAGGGGCTTGCCGAAATAGGTGTCGGCCGCGGCCGAGAAGCCGTAGGCGCGGTTGCCCAGGAAGATCTGGTTCATATAGATCTCGAGGATCTGATCCTTGCTCAGCATGTGCTCAAGCTTGAAGGTCAGCAGGATCTCGTAGATCTTGCGGGTGAAGGTCTTCTCGGAGGACAGGTAGACGTTGCGCGCCACCTGCATCGTGATGGTCGAGGCGCCCTGGCTCTTGACGCGCCCCAGGTTGGCCAGACCTGCCCGGAACATGCCGATGTAGTCGACCCCGCCGTGTTGATAGAAGCGCGCGTCCTCCACCGCCAGCACGGCATCTTTCATGACCTTGGGGATGTCCTTGAAAGGCGTCAGGTTGCGACGCTCTTCACCGAACTCACCCAGCAAGGCGCCATCGGCCGAATAGACGCGCAGCGGAAGCTTGGGCTGGTAATCGGACAGGTCTGAGATGTCGGGCAGGTTGGGGTAGGCCACGGCCAGTGCAACCGCCACCAGCATCAGCACGCTGAGCACGCCGGCCAGGGCCAGCCCCCCCAGCCACAACAACAGACGCACCGCCCAGTGAGTCTTCCCTGGCGAGCCGGCGCGAGGGGACTCCTGATGATTCTGGGGGGTGGAGCGTGCCATGGTCGATTGCAAAGTGAATTGCGGATTATAGAAATCGAGCCTTCCAGAGGAGGGGCTGCTCTGGTGTGACAACTCGGTGCCCGATGTAACTTATTGCAAAATAGTCACAAATCGTCTGGTTTTGACAACGAGGCACGGGCGCTGTCCAGTCGATTTCCTTGGTCTGACAATGGCCTTGCTGATAGCATTCAAGCAAATTGTGAAGTAGAAGCGTCCGTCCGGGCGTGTTACGGGGGACCATCTTGATCTCTTTAGGATCATTGTTTGGCCGGCAGGTGGCGCCCCTGCTCGGCATCGACATCAGTTCGTCCAGCGTCAAGCTGGTCGAGTTGGGTCGTGAGAAGTCCGGAGAGTTCGTTCTCGAGCGCTGCATGATGGAGCCCCTCGAGAAGGGCTGGATCGTTGACGGCAACATCGAGAAGTTCGATGAAGTGGCTGACGCCGTGAAACGCCTGGTCAAGCGATGTGGCAGCAAAACCAAGAACGTGGCCATGGCGCTGCCGGCATCCGCCGTGATCACCAAGCGCATCGTCCTGCCAGGGGGACTTTCCGACCAGGAGCTGGAAGTCCAGGTCGAATCCGAAGCCAATCAGTACATTCCTTTCTCGCTCGAGGAAGTCAGTCTCGATTTCTGCGTCATCGGTCCCAGTCTCAGTTCGCAGGGGGATGTGGACGTGCTGATCGCTGCGTCGCGCAAGGAAAAGGTGCAGGATCGCCAGGGCCTGGCCGAGGCTGCCGGGTTGAAACCGTTGGTGCTGGATGTGGAATCCTTTGCGTCCCGGCTCGCTGTGGGGCGTTTGATTGAACAACTGCCAGGTCATGGTGCGGGGCTCATGGTGGCCTTGTTTGAGGTCGGTTCGATGACCACCAGCCTGCAAGTGCTCAAGGACACCGAGGTCCTTTACGAGCGTGATCAAGCGTTCGGTGGGGCGCAACTGACCCAGTTGATCGTGCGTCAGTACGGCTTTTCTCCTGAAGAGGCCGAGACCAAGAAGCGCTCCGGCGAGTTGCCGGACGATTACGCCGCCTCGGTGCTTCGACCCTTCGTGGACAGCGTGGCGCAGGAAATCGGTCGCGCGCTTCAGTTCTTTTTCACCAGTACCCCGTTCAACCGGGTGGATCACATTCTTCTCGCCGGAGGGTCGGCCGCCTTGCCGGGATTGGCCGAGGCCGTGACGCAACAAACCTCGTTTGCCTGCAGTCTGGTGAATCCTTTTGAGGGCATGCAGATTCAGGACTCCGTGCGCCTGAAGAAGATGGCTCGAGAGGCTCCGGCTTATCTCACCGCATGTGGTCTCGCCATGCGGAGGTTTCTGTCATGATTCTGATCAACCTGCTGCCGCACCGCGAGGAGGCCCGTCTCAAGCGCAAAGAGGCGTTCAAGGTGGCTGTGGCTGGCTCCATGGTCCTGGGTGCTTTGCTGGTAGCGGTGGTCTATCTGTTTTACCAGGCCAGCCTGACGGAGCAGCGCGGGCGCAATGAAACATTGAAAGCCGAAATCAAGATTCTCGAAGTCCAGATCAAGGAGATTTCGAACATCGAGGCCGAGATCGCAGCTTTGAAGGCCCGTCAAAAAGCGGTGGAAGACTTGCAGTCCGACCGCAATGCCCAGACCTACCTCATGAACGAGTTGGTCAAGCAGTTGCCCGACGGAGTCTATGTGACCAGTATGCGGCAAGACGGTCAGACGATTCTGATCCAGGGGGTAGCACAGTCCAACCAGCGTGTGTCGGAGGTGTTGAAGAATTTCTCATCGGGCTCCCCTTGGTTTGCCCGTCCCGAGTTGCTTGAGATCCAGGCCGGAACGGTGAATCTGAGTCCTCGCGATCAACGGCGCGTGGCCAATTTCGGCATGAGGTTCCAGTTGCTGCGTGCCTCGGATGTCGAAAAGGCCGCCGAAGCCGTGGCGAAGAAATGAGTCCTCAGATGGCGATCAACACCAAGTTTTCTATCGATATTCCAGCTCTGCTGGAGCAGGTACAGTCGCAGTTCTCCAACCTTGATCCCAAGGACCCCTCGGCATGGCCTGCGTTTCCGCGTTATCTGACTTTTGCTCTTGCGGCTGCAGCGGTGGTTTTTGTGGCCTGGTTCGCATGGCTGACCGACTTCAGGGACGAGCTTGACCAAGAAATTCAGGCGGAGGAGAAACTCAAGGTCGATTTCAGTGCCAAGCTCACCAAGGCCGTGAACCTGGATGCATTGAAAAAGCAGAGGGAGCAGGTGCTTCAATATGTGAATCAATTGGAGAAGCAGTTGCCCGGCAAGGCTGAGATGTCAGCTCTGTTGTCAGATATCAACCAGGCTGGTCTGGGGCGCAGTTTGCAGTTTGAACTCTTTCGCCCTGGTCAGATGACGGTGAAAGAGTACTACGCCGAGTTGCCGATCTCGATTCGCGTCACAGGTAAGTACCATGACATCGGCTTCTTCGCTTCTGACGTAGCACATTTGTCACGAATCGTGACGTTGAACAATCTCTCACTGAGTCCTGGCAAGGATGGGACTCTGGTGATGGACGCCACTGCACGAACATTCCGATACCTCGACCCCGAAGAGGTTGCCACTCAGCGTCAAGCAAAGGGGGGCAAATGAACCTTTCTCGGCATTTTCATTGGGCATTGCTGATACTGCTCGTCTGCAGTTTGGCTGCGTGCGGATCTGATGAGTCTGATATCGGCACTTGGATGGCAGAGCAACGGGCTCTGAGTCGGCCCAAAGTGGTACCGATTTCTGAACCGAAGAAGTTCATTCCCCTTGAATATCAAGGAGCAGATGCCTTGGATCCTTTCAACTCTCAGAAACTGACGCTGGCGTTGAAACGCGATTCCGCTTCGCCGGGCAATATGGCCATCATCGCGCCGGAAATGGCTCGTCGAAAGGAGGCTCTGGAAATGATGCCGCTGGATTCGATGGTCATGGTCGGTAGTATGCAAAAAGGGGGGGTGCCTGTCGCTCTTTTGCGTATCGATAACCTCTTGTATCAAGTCAAGGTCGGAAATTATCTAGGGCAGAATTTTGGCCGAATCATGAAAATCACCGAAACTGAAATTCAATTGCGCGAGGTAGTGCAAGATTCCTCGGGCGACTGGATTGAGCGACCGGCCTCTCTGCAATTGCAGGAGCAGAGGAAATGAAAATGAAACAATTTATAAAGTTGGTGCTTCGGCTGATTTTTGCGCTGGCCATGACGGTTTCGGTCGGTAGCTTGAGTGCACAAAACGCCCAAACTTTGAAATCGGTCTCGGTCTCGTCTCATTCGGGCTCTGAGGTGGTTCGCTTCGATTTCTCCGAGGTCGTGAATTTCCAACTGAATGGATTTGGTATTCAGTCACCAGCACGTGTGGCACTTGATCTTCCTGTGATCGGTAGCGCACTTCAGAAGAGTTTGGTGGAGTTCAGCCAGGGCAATGTCAAGTCAGTCAACGTGATCCAGGCCCCAGATCGCACACGGATCGTGTTGAACCTGAAGCGTTATCAAGCCTATACGACTCAGGTCGCAGGCAAGTCGGTTCTGGTGACATTTGAACCTGTGGCTGCCAACGTAGGCACTACCAATGCATCGGTCTCGTCAGCTTTCGCTGAGTCACACAATGCGGATGTTTTGCCGCTCAAGGACATCGATTTCCGACGCGGAGCCGACAGTGCAGGTCGCGTGGTGGTCAGTTTGCCCAACAACCAGACCGGTGTTGACCTCAAGACCCAAGGCCAGAACTTGGTTGTCGAGTTCCAGAAATCGTCGCTGCCAGAGGGACTCCGTCGGCGCATCGATGTGTCTGATTTCGGGACTCCGGTGCAACTGATCACCTCGACACAGGTGGGAGATCGTGTGCGAGTGCTGATTGAGCCCAAAGGAGATTGGGAACACTCCGCCTACCAGAGTGATGATCAGTTTGTCGTCGAGGTGCGCCTCAAGAAGGTAGATACCACCAAGCTGCTGCAAGGGCCCACTTACTCTGGCGAGAAGCTATCTCTCAACTTCCAGAGCATTGATGTCCGGTCGCTATTGCAGGTGATCGCTGACTTCACCAACTTCAACATTGTCACGTCCGACACTGTCTCGGGTAATCTGACCCTGCGGCTTAAGGATGTGCCTTGGGACCAAGCCCTTCAGATCATCATGGAGTCCAAAGGTCTGGGCATGCGCAAGGCTGGAAATGTGCTTTGGATCGCCCCTCGTGACGAACTGGATGCCCGCACGAAGAAGGATCTTGAAGCTCAGCAGGCCATCGAAAGACTGGAGCCGCTACGAACGCAATCCTTCCAACTCAATTATGCAAGGGCTACCGATATGGTCGCTCAATTGCGCGGCGTTGCTGTCGGGGCCGCAGCTGGTGTGGGTACTGGTGGCCTGGGTGGCGTGACTCGCTTCCTCTCGGATCGTGGAAGCGTCATCGCTGAACCACGTACCAATCAGTTATTCGTCACCGATACGGCCAAGAAGCTCAACGAGGTGCAGGAGTTGTTGTCCAAGCTGGACATACCAGTGCGACAGGTCCTGATCGAAGCACGAATCGTGGAGGCCTCCGATACATTTGGTCGCTCTCTTGGCGTGCGCCTTGGGGGGAGCGATTTGCGTGGTGTGCGAGGTGGAGACGCAGGTTATTCGATTGGCAATGGCAATCGTGTGGCCTTGGGTGGATCGTATGACGCAGTGTCTTCGACGACGACGGAGACGTCGAATGTCATGACCACCACCAACACAAGTTTTGTGAACCTTCCTGCCACAGGGCAGGGGGGCTATGCTGCATCTTCATTTGCCCTGTCGATCTTCAATGCAGCTGCAAACCGCTTTCTGAATCTGGAAATCTCGGCCCTGGAGGCCGATGGCAAAGGCAAGGTGGTGTCGAGCCCACGTGTGATCACGGCCGACCAGACCAAGGCTTTGATTGAGCAGGGCACGGAGTTCCCTTACCAACAGGCGACCTCGAGCGGTGCGACCTCAGTGGCTTTCCGCAAGGCCAATCTGAAGCTCGAGGTGACCCCTCAGATCACCCCTGAAGGCAACATCATTCTTGAACTTGACATCAACAAGGACAGCAAGGGCGAGACGACGGCGCAAGGTATTGCCATCAACACCAAACACATCAAAACCCAGGTGCTGGTCGAGAATGGCGGCACGGTGGTCATCGGCGGTATTTTTGAGTTGACCGAGACGGACAGTGAGGCCAAAGTGCCGGTCCTCGGCGACATACCGGTCATGGGGAATCTGTTCAAGACCAAGAGCAAGTCGATCAATAAGCAGGAAATGCTGGTATTCATCACCCCGAAGATGGTGTCTGATCGTGCGACCAACCGTTGATTTGGGGATGGAGGTATGTTTGTGAAATTTTTGAAATCTTTTATTGTGCTGCTGGCTGCAACCCTGTTGTCCGCATGTGGCGGTGGCGGCGGAAGCTCCGGCTCCAGCAGTGGTGGATCGTCAGGGTCCACCAACCCTGTTGCAACTTTGGTCGTATCGCTCGCCGATTCGTCGGGCGCAGCTTTGGCCACCCCACGTACCCTTAAGTCAGGCTATTTCTACTTGGCCCAGGCCAAAGCCTTGGATGCGTCGGGTAATCCGATCGCCAATCAGGTGATTACTTTCAGCACCGACAGCACTCTGGTGACACTGGCGACAACGACGGCATTGACCGATGCCACGGGCATTGCGAGCGTCAAGATGACGCCGCTGTCTGTTGCGGGGGCTGGTTCGGTCGGGGCTTCGATGTCGTATATCGCGTCTGGCGCCACGACTGCCACAGCGATCACCGGTGTCGCTGCGTCCTATCAGGTGACACCCTCTGCAGCCTCCGGCACGCCGACGCTTTCCTTGAACCTGACGGATGCGACTGGAGCGGCATTGGCGACACCTCGCACCTTCCTGACGGGTTCCAACTACAAGGCCCTCGTCACCGTGCTGGATGGCACCAGCGCGCCCATTGCGAATCAATTGGTGACCTTCACCACAGACGCGACCCTTGCCACCATCTCGCCTGCAAGTGCATTGACGGATTCCAACGGTGTCGCCAGCGTACAGATTGCGCCACTCACGACCACGGGAGCCGGCAGTGTTCAGGCGTCCGCTGTCGTCAGCGGCTCCAGTTACAAGTCGCCGTCGGTTTCGTACCAGGTGAGTTCTACGAGTGTGGTCGCGGCAATGAGCTTTGTTTCCGCAACCCCGACATCGATAGTTGTCAGCAATGCCAGCTCTGGCAGCAAGCTATCCACCGTGATTTTCAAACTGACGAATGCGCAAGGTGTGGGTGTTGGCAGCCAAGCTGTGAATTTGAGTCTCAATGCACAGTCGATCAGCGCTGGTGTCACTTTCTTGGTGAATGGTGTCAGCTCGAATACGACCCAGACATTGGTGACCGATCAGAATGGCATGGTGTCGATCAACGTCGCGTCCGGTACCTTGCCGACGCCCATTCTGGTGACGGCGACCTCGGTGTCCAATAGCAATCTGACGGCGACCTCGGTCGGCTTGGCTGTTACCAATGGGCGCCCAACGCAGCTGCGGTCTTCGATTGCTTCCACGGTCCTCAGCATTGAGGCCTCGGGTGGTGGTTCGTCCGTTATACAAGGCGTTCAGACCACGCTGACAGTCTTGCTTTCCGACCGAGTGGGGAACCCGATTCCTGCCGGTACGGTGGTGAACCTGGTGGCCTCCCACGGTCAGGTGTCTGGATCCTGCACGGTCGCCATTGTCAGCAATACTTCGCAGTGCACCGCCGTCTGGACGTCGGCGGCGAGCCGGCCAAGCAATGGCTGGTTCACCGTGCTGGCTTATCTGGATGGGGAAGAGGACTTCATTGACACCAACGGGAATAACCAGTACGACGCTGGCGAGCCCTTCTACGATGAGGGGCAGGCCTATTTGCCGAAAGACGGCAAGGCATCTGCCTACAATGCGGCCCTTGATCAGCCCATTCAGGGTGGCATGACAGGCACTTCCGCCTGTGCAGTCACCAACTCGACGGTCATCCCCTACATGATCCCGAACACTTGTGATAACCAGTGGAGCAGTTCGATCCGTGTTCGTCTGGGGATCGTGCTGAATTGGTCGACCTCTTTTGCCACCATCACCAAGGTCAGCTCGACTGCGACTGACATCGTTTTGAATCTGGCAGATGATCTAGGCAATTCAGTGCCCAGTGGAAGTTCGCTGTCCGGAGCGCTGGCTTGTCCCGCGTCGGTTGTCACCACACCAACGGTTTCACTCTCGCGGACCAAGGTGCCCAATACCCTGGGGCCGATCACGGTGCAGGCCACATTCTCCGACTCGGCAACGGGTTGCAGCTTTAATTTCTCGTTGACCACGCCGGCTGGCTCAGTGACTAATCAGAGCTACAAGATCTGAGTCGCCTTAAGACCAACTAAACTCAGTGCACTCAACCGCCTGGCAACTTCGGTTGCCAGGCGTTTTCATTTTGCGGCTTGCCCTGATGCGGGCCCAGGTCCACCTCGAAACTCATGCTTTGTGTCCTGATCGGCATGCCGGGCTCCGGCAAATCAACTGTCGGGCGCCAACTGGCGCGGCGGTTGGGGGTGTCCTTTTTTGACACGGATCATCTGCTGGAGTCTCGCCTGGGTTGTTCCATCCGGGAGTATTTCGAAGCCCAGGGCGAGGCAGCCTTCCGCGAGCGCGAGCAGCAGGCACTGGCCGAATGCCTGGCACATGAGCAGGGCGTGGTCTCCACCGGAGGGGGCATCGTGCTGCGCCCGGCCAACCGCGATCTGCTGCGCGCCGCTCCCTGCGTGATCTACCTGCGCGCGAGTCCTGAGGACATCTACCGGCGCCTGCGGCACGACACCACCCGTCCCCTGCTGCAGGTGGCCGATCCGCTGCGCAAGCTCAAAGAGCTTTACGCCGAGCGCGACCCCCTCTATCGTGAAGCGGCCGGCTTCGTGGTGGAGACCGGGCGGCCCAGCGTGGCGTCCCTGGTGAACATGATTTCCATGCAGCTCGACCTCGCACCCTCTGGGGTTTCGGCCGCAGCGCCTAAACTCTGAGCCCGGCGGGCGCTTGTCGACCCGTGCCTGCCCGGGCGTCCAAAGGCCTTGTTGCCGGATGTGCCCACCCCGTTTCCGATCTCTTTTTCGATTGCCTTCTCAACGATTTTCCCTGGATGGATTCCGATGACGCCTCAGCCCGCTACCGCCACCCGCACGCCGATTGAACTGGGCGATCGCAGCTACGACATCCTGATCGGCTCGGGGCTGCTGGGCCAGGCCGCGACCTATGAGGGCCTGCCTGCCAGCAGCTCGGCGCTGATCGTCACCAACACCACGGTGGCGCCGCTTTACCTGGGTGCGCTGAAGCAGGCCCTGACCGGACGCCATGCCCAGCTGCATGAGGTGGTGCTGCCCGATGGCGAAGCTTTCAAGACCTGGGAGACCCTGAACCTGATCTTCGATGCCTTGCTGGGGCAGGGGTGCGATCGCAAGACGGTGATCTATGCCCTGGGTGGTGGCGTGGTGGGTGACATGACCGGCTTTGCTGCCGCGGCCTACATGCGTGGCGTGCCTTTTGTGCAAGTGCCGACCACCCTGCTGGCGCAAGTCGATTCGTCGGTCGGTGGCAAGACTGCGATCAACCACCCGCTGGGCAAGAACATGATCGGGGCGTTCTACCAGCCTCAGCGCGTCATCTGTGACCTGGGCACCCTGGCCACGCTGCCGGAGCGCGAGCTCAGTGCCGGTCTGGCCGAGATCATCAAGTACGGCCCGATTGCCGATACGGTGTTCCTGGACTGGATCGAGGCGAACCTGGCCGGTCTGCGTCGCCGCGAGGTGGATTTGCTGGCGCATGCGGTGCGCCGCAGCTGCGAGATCAAGGCCCATGTGGTGGGTGTGGATGAGCGGGAGTCGGGCCTGCGCGCCATCCTCAACTTCGGCCACACCTTCGGCCACGCGATCGAGGCGGGCCTGGGCTACGGGGAATGGCTGCACGGTGAAGCCGTGGGTTGCGGGATGGTCATGGCGGCGCGTCTGTCGCAACGCCTGGGTCTGGTCGATGCCGACTGGGTGGCCCGATTGACCCGTCTGATCGCTGCTGCGGGCTTGCCGGTGGTCGGGCCAGTGCTCGATGCGGCCGACAACGCGGGCCGTTATCTGTCGTTGATGCGGGTTGACAAGAAGGCCGAAGGCGGCGAAATCAAGTTCGTGCTGATCGACGGTCCGGGCCGCGCCACGGTCCGGGGCGCGGCCGATGCCCTGGTGCGCGAAGTGATCGACGCCAGCTGCGTGGTGGCCTGAGCCATGTCGGCGCTGCCCCTGAGCCTGCCAGCGCCTGGGGAGCAGGCCTTGGCCCCGTATGCCTGCCACCCTGGTCAGAGTCGCGGGCGCCTGCACCCCGAGGTGCCGGCGCCGACGCGATCCGACTTCCAGCGCGACCGCGACCGCATCGTGCATTCAACGGCCTTCCGGCGCCTGGTCTACAAGACCCAGGTGTTTCTGAACCATGAGGGTGACCTTTTCCGCACCCGCATGACGCACTCGCTCGAGGTTGCGCAACTTGGGCGCTCGGTGGCTCGATCGTTGGGCCTGAACGAAGACCTGGTGGAGGCGATTGCGCTGGCTCATGACCTCGGTCACACACCGTTCGGACATGCCGGCCAGGACGCGCTCGATGAGTGCGTGCGCGCCCACGGCGGTCCGGACGCCGAGGCCGGTTTCGAGCACAACCTGCAAAGCCTGCGTGTGGTCGATGAGCTGGAGGAGCGCTATCCCCGCTACAACGGCCTGAACCTGAGTTTCGAGACCCGTGAGGGCATCCTCAAGCACTGCTCGGCCGCCAATGCGCGCAAGCTGGAGCAGCGGGAGCCTGGCGGGGTGGGACGGCGATTCCTGGAGCGCACCCAGCCCAGCCTGGAGGCCCAGCTGTGCAATCTGGCCGACGAGATCGCCTACAACGCCCATGACATCGATGATGGCGTGCGCTCGGGGCTGATCACCCTCGAGCAGTTGCAGGCGGTGCCGTTGTTCGAGCGCTTCCGGCAGCAGACACTGTCGGAGTTCCCGACGCTGGCTGAGCCAGGGGCCGGGCGGCGACTGTTGTACGAGTCGATCCGACGCATGCTGAGTCAGCAGGTGTACGACGTGATCGATGCCACGCGGACCGCATTGGCGCACAGTGCGCCGGTGAGCGCCGATGAGGTTCGCCATCTGCCGCCGCTGCTGGGGTTCTCCCCCACCATGCGGGCGGAGTCCACCCAGCTCAAGCAGTTCCTGTTCAAGAACCTGTATCGCCATCCCAGTGTGATGGAGACCACGGGCAGGGCCCGGCAGGTGGTGCGCGAACTGTTCGACATCTACCTGGCGCGCCCGGTCGAGATGCGTGAACGATTTGCCCGCCGTCCTGACGTGGCGCGGGCCGTGGCCGATTTCATCGCCGGCATGACGGACCGGTTCGCTCTGCGTGAACACGAACGATTGACCGGCCAGCGCCTGCTCTCATGAGCAGGTCGCGCGCATGGCTGCCCGGACCTGCCGGCGTGGTGATTCTGGCCGGCGTGGCCGCCGCCCTGCATGTGGCCAAGCTGGCCCCGGCCTTGCCCACGTTGCGTGAGTCGATGGGGCTGTCGCTGGCCCAGGCCGGCTGGCTGTTGTCTACTGTTCAGGGCGCTGGCATGTTGCTGGGCGCCGTGATGGGCGTGCTGGCCGATGGTTGGGGTTTGCGGCGCTGCATGCTGACCGGGTTGGGCATTCTCACCCTGGCCAGTGCGCTGGGGCCCTTGGGTTCCGGGTTTGAAGTCTTGCTGGGATTGCGCGCCCTGGAAGGCCTGGGTTTTCTGATGGCCACCATGCCGGCTGCGGCCCTGGTGCGGCGTCTGGTTGTGCCGGCACGCATGCCCTTGATGCTGGGGGTGTGGGGTACCTACATGCCCTGGGCCACCAGTCTGGCCCTGTTCCTCGGTCCGGCGCTGATCCCCGGGCTCGGCTGGGCGGGCTGGTGGTGGCTGGCAGCAGCGTGCACAGGTGGGATGGCCGGGTGGGTGGCCGCGGTGGTGCCGCCGGATCCTCCGAGTGGGGGCAGATGGCAGGCGAGCACGCTGGTGGCGCGCCTGCATCGCACGTGGACGGGGGTTGGCCCGTGGTTGGTGGCGGGCGCATTTGCGGTGTACTCGGGGCAATGGCTGGCAGTGATCGGCTTTCTGCCCTCCATCGTGCAGCAAGCCGGATGGTCTCCGGCCGCGATCGCCTGGGTCACGGCCTGCCTGGCCGCCGTCAACATGCTGGGCAATCTGGCGTCGGGGCCTTTGCAGGCGCGAGGTGTGGCCCCGTCGCGGCTGCTCGGCTGCGGTTATGCGGTGATGGCCCTGGCAGCCTGGCTGGCGTTCCAGGACGCATGGCCTCTGGGTCTGCCAGCGCGCATGGGGGCCGTGTTGTTGTTCTCCATGGTCGGCGGCATCATTCCGGGCACGCTGTTCGCACAGGCGGTACGGCATGCCCCTGACGAGGACACGATCTCCACCACCGTCGGCTGGATGCAGCAATGCTCGTCTCTGGGCCAGTTCCTCTCGCCCCCGTTGGTGGGGCTGCTCGCGGCCCGGGTGGGCGGCTGGCAGTGGACTTGGCTGATCACGGGCCTGTGCTCAGCGGCGGGCATGGCCTTGGCCCATGGCCTGAGCCGTCTGCCGCCCCGCCGCTGAACCCCGATTCACGGCTGCTGTCTGGGCCGGGCCCCTAAAATGGGTGACCTGCCCTTTCACGACGAATCCGTGAGCTTTCTCGATCAACTCAAATCCCAGGCCAACGCCCTCCAGAGCCAACGCAGCACCCAGCAGCAGGATCTGGCGGGCCGCATCGCGCAGACCGAGCAGGCCTGCGAGACCACCTGGCGCTATTTCAATGAACTGGCGCGGCAACTCAATGTGATCGTGCCTCGAGGCCCCACCTTGTCGCTCGACAACCGCCAGGCCTGGCCCGAGATGTGCCTTGTGGATTTCCGCTCCGATGCCCGCAAGAAGTTCTGGATGAACCGCGAGGTGTACGACCATGTCTCTTTGGGCTGGGTCATCAATCCGCGTGACGGCAAGCCGCAGGCCACCTCGGTCAGCGTCAACTTCCCACCAGATCTGGAGCGTGTCACCAGCCGCCTGGCGCTTGGGCAGGTGCGCCATGAGCGTCACGAAGTGAGGCACCCCGAGAAGAACAGTCTGCTGGCCTTCCGTTTTGATTACCAGACCCAGGCCTTCGGCAGCGTGCGTGCCACGGCCGATCATGAGGCGGGCGAGATCCTTTTCCGCGCCGCCAATCTGCGAGGCTTCGAGGTGGCACAGGTGCGCCACCCGGTGCAACGCATCAACAGTGTCCTGCTCGACGAACTGGCCCGTCTCATCGTCGGTCAGGCCGGAGCCTTTTTATGAATTCCCTCGAAACCCGTCGTGAACAGGCGGTGGCAGACACCCGGCGCTGGCTGGAGCGGGCCGTCATCGGCCTGAACCTCTGCCCTTTTGCCAAGTCGGTGTATGTGAAGAACCAGGTCCACTATGTGGTCGACTTCAGCACCGACGCCGAGGCCCTGCTGGCCACGGTGGCCACCGAGTTGCAGGCCTTGGCTGCAGCCGACCCTGAGCAGCGTGATACCACTTTGCTGGTCATGCCTGATGCGCTGGCCGATTTCCTGGATTTCAACGACTTCTGCGCCCTGGCCGACGAGGTGCTGGAGTCGCTCGAACTCGACGGCATCCTGCAGGTGGCCAGCTTTCACCCGCAGTTCCAGTTTGCAGGCACCCGGATTGACGACATCAGCAACTTCACCAACCGCGGGCCCTATCCCACGCTGCACCTGCTGCGTGAATCCAGCATTGACCGCGCGGTGGCCGTCTTTCCCGAGGCGGAGATGATCTACGAACGCAACATTGAAACCCTGGAAAAACTCGGCCATGACGGCTGGGCCGCCCTGAATGTGGGCGCCAGCCCGGAAACCCCATGACCGCCCCATCCACAAGCCCTCGTTCCTCCCGCGCTCACAAAGGAGGGAAGCAGGCAGATGCCGACGCCGCGCTGGCGTCCGAGCTCAAGCCTGGACAGTCGATCGAGCTGCTCAAGGAACTGCACATCCTCACCCGCGAGGGGCGCCTGAACCAGGATTCGCGCCGCAAGCTCAAGCAGGTCTACCACCTGTTCCAGTTCATCGAGAAGCTGCTCCAGGAGCTTCCCGCGTCCGAGCAGGGTCCCACGCTGGCCGACCATGGTGCAGGCAAGTCCTACCTGGGGTTCATCATCTACGACCTGTACTTCAAGGCCCTGGGGCGCGGCCGCATCTACGGCGTGGAGACCCGGGCCGAGCTGGTGCAGCGCTCGCAGGCCCTGGCGCAGCGCCTGGGCTTTGATCGCATGGCCTTTGTCAACACGACGGTGGCCGAGGCCACCACCGACCAGCGATTGCCTGAACAGATCGATGTGGTCACAGCCCTGCACGCTTGCGACACGGCCACCGACGACGCCATCGCCTTCGGCCTTCAGAAGAAGGCCCGCTTCATGGTGCTGGTGCCGTGCTGCCAGGCCGAGGTGGCCAGCTGCCTGCGCGAGAGCAAGGCCTTGTCCTTGTCGCGCACCCCGTTGGCCGAGCTGTGGCGGCACCCGCTGCACACACGTGAGATGGGCAGCCAGATCACCAATGTGCTGCGCTGCCTGTACCTGGAGGCCTGTGGCTATCAGGTCACCGTGACCGAACTGGTCGGCTGGGAGCACAGCATGAAGAACGAGCTGATCCTGGCCCGTTACACCGGACAGAAAAAGCGCAGCGCGGCTGAGCGGCTGCAGGCGCTGTTGGCCGAGTTCGGCCTGCAATCTCTGCAGGCCAGTCGCTACCCCTTGCCTGCCTGAACCTCGCGCGCTCAGCTCATGGCCCGCCTGCCTCGTCTGTCCATCCCGGGCCTGCCGCACCATGTGCTGTTGCGAGGCAACAATGGCCAGGTGGTGTTTGTCGACGACGTCGACCGGCGTGAATGGCTCGATGCGCTCACGACCTATGCCACCGAGTGCGGTGTGGCCTTGCATGCCTGGGTGCTGTTGCCTCATGCAGCGCAATTGCTGCTGACCCCTTCTACGGTGGACAGCCTCTCGCGCTTCATGCAGGCGGTCGGTCGCAAGTACACCCGCCAGTTCAACCTTCGCCATGGTCGAAGTGGCACCTTGTGGGAAGGCCGCTACCGCTCCACCGTGCTGCAGCCCGAGCGCTACCTGATCCCTTGCATGGTGAGCATGGACACCATGCCGGTGCGCGAAGGCCTCGTCTCCGAGGCCCAGTCCTATGAATGGTCCAGTCACCAGCACCACATTGGACGGCAGGTCGATCGTCGTCTGGTGGCTCACCCGGTCTATTGGCAACTGGGCAACACGCCTTTTGCACGCGAAGCCGCCTATGCCCACCAGGTGGCAGAGGGGGTCTCGGCGGCCGATCTTCAGGCGCTGAATCAGGCCACACAGCATGGTTGGGTACTGGGCGATGCCGCGTTTGTCCTCTCTTTGCAGCCTCGGGTGGAGCGTCGGCTCTCGCGGGCGTCAGCGGGTCGCCCGCCAGGATCCCGCAAGTCGATCGATTGATCTGTCCCCAATTAAATCATTGGGGATTGATGGATTTTTAAATTGGTATCTGACCCCAATTTAATTTTCTTGGCATTTTTATTGCACTGCACTATCCTTCGCTTCCCCGCGAAATATCGTGTAACCCGGGTCGAGCTGGACCTGCCTTCACAAGCAGGCCCAGCGACTGGCCCCAAAGATCAGGACATGCCATGACGAAGGCTGCAGAGATTCAGCATCTCCAACAACACGGTCTCTATTCGGCGACCAACGAGCATGACGCTTGTGGCGTCGGTTTCGTGGCCCACATCAAAGGCGTCAAGAGCCACGCCATCGTTCAACAGGGTCTGAAGATCCTCGAGAACCTCGATCACCGCGGCGCCGTGGGGGCCGACAAGCTGATGGGCGACGGCGCCGGCATCCTGATCCAGTTGCCCGATGCCCTGTACCGCGAAGAAATGGCCAAGCAGGGCGTCGCCTTGCCCCCGCCCGGTGAATACGGCGTGGGCATGATCTTCCTGCCCAAGGAACACGCTTCCCGTCTGGCCTGCGAGCAGGAGATGGAGCGCGCCATCAAGGCTGAAGGCCAGGTGTTGTTGGGCTGGCGTGATGTGCCGGTGAACCGCGACATGCCCATGTCGCCCGCCGTGCGTGAAAAAGAGCCGGTGCTGCGTCAGGTCTTCATCGGCCGTGGCAACGACGTGATCGTGCAGGACGCCCTCGAGCGCAAGCTGTACGTGATCCGCAAGACCGCCAGCGCCAACATCCAGGCCCTGGGTCTGAAGCACAGCAAGGAATACTACGTTCCCAGCATGTCCAGCCGCACCGTGGTCTACAAGGGCCTGCTGCTGGCCGATCAGGTGGGCACCTATTACATGGACCTGCAGGACGAGCGCTGCGTCTCGGCCCTGGGCCTGGTGCACCAGCGCTTCTCGACCAATACCTTCCCCGAGTGGCCGCTGGCCCACCCGTACCGCTATGTGGCCCACAACGGTGAAATCAACACCGTCAAGGGCAACTACAACTGGATGAAGGCTCGCGAAGGCGTGATGTCCTCGCCGGTGCTGGGCGCCGACCTGCAAAAGCTCTATCCGATCAGCTTTGCCAGCCAGTCCGACACCGCCACCTTCGACAACTGCCTGGAACTGCTGACCATGTCGGGCTACCCGATCAGCCAGGCCGTGATGATGATGATCCCCGAGCCCTGGGAGCAGCACACCACCATGGACGAGCGCCGCAAGGCCTTCTATGAGTACCACGCTGCCATGCTCGAGCCCTGGGACGGCCCGGCCTCGATCGTGTTCACCGATGGCCGCCAGATCGGCGCCACCCTGGACCGCAACGGCCTGCGTCCCTCGCGCTACTGCATCACCGACGACGATTTCGTGATCATGGGTTCCGAGTCGGGCGTGTTGCCCGTGCCCGAGAACAAGATCGTGCGCAAGTGGCGTCTGCAGCCCGGCAAGATGTTCCTGATTGATCTGGAACAAGGCCGCATGATCGACGACGAAGAGCTGAAAGCCGGTCTGGCCAACAGCAAGCCGTACAAGCAGTGGATCGAGAACCTGCGCATCCGCCTTGATGACGTGGCCGCCCCCGTGGCGGGCGAATCCGCCACCCAGGGTTCTGTCGAATCGACCGAGCCTCAGACCGCCGGCGTCGAAACCTTCAGCGCCGACCTGCTCGACCGCCAACAGGCCTTCGGCACCACCCAGGAAGACATCAAGTTCCTGATGAGCCCGATGGCCACCAATGGCGAAGAGGGCATCGGCTCCATGGGCAACGACAGCCCGCTGGCCGTGCTGTCGAGCAAGAACAAGCCGCTGTACAACTACTTCAAGCAGTTGTTCGCCCAGGTGACCAACCCGCCGATCGACCCGATCCGCGAAGCCATCGTGATGTCGCTGGTGTCCTTCATCGGTCCGAAGCCGAACCTGCTGGACATCAACCAGGTCAACCCGCCGATGCGTCTCGAGGTGAGCCAGCCCGTGCTCGATTTCGCCGACATGGCCAAGCTGCGCGGCATCGAGAAGATCACCCAAGGCAAGTTCCGCAGCTACACCCTGGACATCACCTACCCGGTGGCCTGGGGCCGCGAAGGCGTCGAAGCCAAGCTGGCCTCGTTGTGCGCCGAAGCGGTGGACGCCATCAAGAGCGGCCACAACATCCTGATCATCAGCGACCGTGCGATCAGCGCCACCCAGGTGGCCATCCCCGCGCTGCTGGCCCTGTCGGCCATCCACCAGCATCTGGTGCGTGAAGGCCTGCGCACCACCGCCGGCCTGGTGGTGGAAACCGGTACCGCCCGTGAAGTGCACCACTTCGCCGTGCTGGCAGGTTACGGTGCCGAAGCCGTGCACCCCTACCTGGCCATGGAAACCCTGCAGGCCATCCACAAGGATCTGCCGGGCGATCTGTCGGCCGAGAAGGCGATCTACAACTACATCAAGGCGATCGGCAAGGGCCTGTCGAAGATCATGTCCAAGATGGGCGTGAGCACCTACATGAGCTACTGCGGCGCCCAGTTGTTCGAGGCCATCGGCCTGAACAGCGAGACCGTCAACAAGTACTTCACTGGCACCGCCAGCCGCGTCGAGGGCATCGGCGTGTTCGAGATCGCTGAAGAAGCCATCCGCATGCACAAGGCCGCCTTCGGCGACGACCCGGTGCTGGCCAACATGCTGGACGCTGGCGGCGAATACGCCTGGCGCGCCCGTGGCGAAGAGCACATGTGGACGCCCGACGCGATTGCCAAGCTGCAGCACAGCACCCGCGCCAACAACTGGAACACCTACAAGGAATACGCCCAGCTCATCAACGACCAGTCGCGTCGCCACATGACCCTGCGCGGCCTGTTCGAATTCAAGGTCGACCCGAGCAAGGCCATTCCGCTGGAAGAAGTCGAGCCGGCCAAGGAAATCGTCAAGCGCTTCGCCACCGGTGCGATGTCGCTGGGCTCGATCTCCACCGAAGCCCACGCCACCCTGGCCGTGGCCATGAACCGCATCGGCGGCAAGAGCAACACCGGCGAAGGCGGTGAGGACCCGGCCCGTTACCGCCAGGAACTCAAGGGCATCCCGATCGCCCAGGGCGCCACGCTCAAGAGCGTGATCGGCGAATCGCAAGTCGAGGTTGACCTGCCCCTGCAAGCGGGCGACTCGCTGCGTTCCAAGATCAAGCAGGTGGCCTCGGGTCGTTTCGGTGTCACCGCCGAATACCTGTCGTCGGCCGACCAGATCCAGATCAAGATGGCCCAGGGTGCCAAGCCTGGTGAAGGTGGTCAGTTGCCTGGTGGCAAGGTGTCCGAGTACATCGGCAAGCTGCGCTACTCGGTGCCCGGTGTGGGCCTGATCTCGCCGCCGCCGCACCACGACATCTACTCGATCGAAGACCTGGCCCAGCTGATCCACGACCTGAAGAACGTGGCTCCGCACTCCAGCATCAGCGTCAAGCTGGTGTCGGAAGTCGGCGTGGGCACCATCGCCGCAGGCGTGGCCAAGTGCAAGAGCGACCACGTGGTGATCGCCGGTCATGACGGCGGCACCGGCGCGTCGCCCTGGTCCTCGATCAAGCACGCTGGCGGCCCCTGGGAGATCGGCCTGGCCGAAACCCAGCAGACCCTGGTGCTGAACCGCCTGCGCAGCCGCATCCGCGTGCAGGCCGACGGCCAGATGAAGACCGGCCGCGACGTCGCCATCGGCGCGCTGCTGGGCGCTGACGAATTCGGTTTCGCCACCGCGCCGCTGGTGGTCGAAGGCTGCATCATGATGCGCAAGTGCCATCTGAACACCTGCCCGGTGGGCGTGGCCACGCAAGATCCGGTGCTGCGCGCCAAGTTCTCGGGCAAGCCTGAGCACGTGGTGAACTACTTCTTCTTCATCGCCGAAGAAGTGCGCCAGATCATGGCCCAGCTCGGCATCCGCAAGTTCGACGACATGGTCGGCCGCGTTGACCTGCTCGACATGAAGAAGGGCATCGAGCACTGGAAGGCCCAGGGCCTTGATTTCAGCCGCCTTTTCGCGGTGCCGCAGGTCGGTCCGGAAGTCTCGCGCTTCCACATCGAAGACCAGGACCACGGTCTGGACAAGGCGCTCGACAACGTGCTGATCGCCAAGTCGCGCGCCGCCATCGACAAGGGCGAGAAGGTCCAGTTCATCGAAGTGGCCCGCAACGTGAACCGTTCGGTTGGCGCCATGCTGTCGGGCGCGCTGACCAAGGTGCACCCCGAGGGCCTGCCGGACGACACGATTCGCATCCAGCTCGAAGGCACGGGTGGTCAATCTTTTGGTGCCTTCCTGGCCCGCGGCATCACCATGTACCTGATCGGTGATGCCAACGACTACACCGGCAAGGGCTTGTCGGGTGGCCGCGTGGTGGTGCGTCCGAGCATCGACTTCCGCGGTGAATCGTCGCGCAACATCATCGTCGGCAACACCGTCATGTACGGCGCCACCAGCGGTGAGGCTTTCTTCAGCGGCGTGGCTGGCGAGCGCTTCGCCGTGCGTCTGTCCGGCGCCACGGCTGTGGTCGAAGGCACGGGTGACCACGGTTGCGAATACATGACCGGCGGTACCGTGGCGGTGCTGGGCAAGACCTGCCGCAACTTTGCCGCCGGCATGAGCGGCGGCATTGCCTACGTCTACGACGACGACGGCAGTTTCGCCAGCCGTTGCAACACCGCCATGGTGACCCTTGAGAAGGTGTTGCCGGCGGCCGAGCAGGAGGCCAGCATCGACCGCGCCGTCTGGCACCGTGACCAGACCGACGAAGCCCAGCTCAAGAAGCTGCTGGACGACCACCACCGTTGGACGGGCAGCAAGCGTGCGCGCGAGCTGTTGGACAACTGGGCCGAGGCCCGCGCCAAGTTCGTGAAGGTGTTCCCGACCGAATACAAGCGCGCCCTGGGCGAGATCAACGCCAAGAAGCAGGCGGTTGCCACGACGGCCAAGGCCAAGGCATCGGCCAAAGAAGCCGCTGCCGCGAAGTAATCCGACCGACCACACGAATCAAGGACTCAGACATCATGGGAAAAGTCACTGGCTTCATGGAATATGAGCGCATCGAAGAGGGCTACAAGCCTGTTGCCGAGCGCTTGAAGCATTACAAGGAATTCGTCGTCGGCCTGGACGAATCGCAAGCCAAAGTGCAAGGCGCGCGCTGCATGGACTGCGGCACGCCCTTCTGCAACAACGGCTGCCCGGTCAACAACATCATTCCGGATTTCAACGATCTGGTGTACCGCGGCGATTGGCAGAACGCCATCGAGGTGCTGCACAGCACCAACAACTTCCCCGAGTTCACGGGCCGCATCTGCCCCGCGCCTTGCGAGGCGGCCTGCACGCTGAACGTGAATGACGACGCCGTGGGCATCAAGTCGATCGAGCACGCGATCATCGACCGCGCCTGGGCCGAGGGCTGGGTCCAGCCGCGTCCGGCCAAGCACAAGACGGGCAAGAAAGTGGCTGTCGTGGGCTCCGGCCCCGCCGGCATGGCCGCAGCCCAGCAACTGGCGCGCGCCGGTCACGACGTGACCCTGTTCGAGAAGAACGACCGCATCGGTGGCCTGCTGCGCTATGGCATCCCCGACTTCAAGATGGAGAAGTCGCACATCGATCGCCGTGCCGAGCAACTCAAGGCCGAAGGCGTGACCATCCGCACCGGCGTGCTGGTGGGCAAGATGCCCGAGGGCTCCAAGGTCACCAACTGGGCCAAGGAAACCATCAGCCCCGAGCAGCTCAAGAAAGACTTCGACGCGGTGCTGTTGACCGGGGGCTCTGAGCAGTCGCGTGATCTGCCTGTGCCGGGCCGAGATCTGGACGGCATCCATTTCGCGATGGAGTTCCTGCCCCAGCAGAACAAGGTCAATGCGGGCGACAAGCTCAAGGGTCAGTTGCGCGCCGACGGCAAGCATGTCATCGTGATCGGTGGCGGTGACACCGGCAGCGACTGCGTGGGCACCAGCAATCGCCACGGCGCGGTCAGCGTCACCCAGTTCGAGGTGATGCCCCAGCCGCCCGAGGTGGAAAACCGCCCGCTGACCTGGCCTTACTGGCCGATGAAGCTGCGTACCAGCTCCAGCCATGAAGAAGGTTGCGTGCGCGAGTTCGCCATCTCCACCAAGGAGTTCATCGGCGAAAAGGGCAAGGTCACCGGCCTGAAGACCGTCCATGTCGAGTTCAAGGACGGCAAGCTGGTCGAGATCCCGGGCACCGAGAAGGAATACAAGGCGGACATGGTTCTGCTCGCCATGGGTTTCGTGAACCCGGTGGCCACCATCCTGGACGGCTTCGGCGTCGACAAGGATGCCCGCGGCAATGCCAAGGCCAGCACCGAGTTCACCGGTGGCTACGCCACCAATGTGGCCAAGGTCTTTGCGGCCGGTGACATGCGTCGCGGTCAGTCGCTGGTGGTCTGGGCCATCCGCGAGGGGCGCCAGGCGGCCCGTGCCGTGGATGAGTTCCTGATGGGATTCAGCGACCTGCCGCGCTGATGCGCAGGCTGCTCAGCCCCTGGCATCAGGGGTGAAACAACAACGCTCCCCTTGTGGGAGCGTTGTTGTATCTGAGGGTCAATCCGGGCTTGACCAACTGTTCACCCGGATCCTTTATGATTCAGAACCGCCGGGCGCCGTCCGGCGTTTTTGCTTCATGTCCTCCACACCTACCCCTTCTTTAGTCGAATTGCGCGACCTGACCTTCGGGTATGGGGAGCGGGTCATTCTGGACGGCGTTTCGCTGACCATTCCGCGTGGCAAGGTCACGGCCCTGATGGGCGCCTCGGGTGGTGGCAAGACCACCGTGCTGCGTCTGATCGGTGGCCAGGTGCGCCCCCAGGCTGGCGAGGTGAGTTTCGACGGCCAGAATGTGGCACAGCTGGATCTGGCCGGCCTGTACAAGGTGCGGCGCCGCATGGGCATGCTGTTCCAGTTCGGGGCGCTGTTCACTGATTCCAGCGTGTTCGACAACGTGGCCTTCCCGCTGCGTGAGCACACCGACCTGCCCGAAGCCCTGATCCGCGATATCGTGCTGATGAAGCTCAATGCTGTGGGCTTGCGGGGCGCGCGTGACCTGATGCCCAGTGAAGTCTCGGGTGGCATGGCGCGGCGCGTGGCGCTCGCCCGCGCCATCGTGCTCGACCCGGAACTGGTCATGTACGACGAGCCTTTTGCCGGTCTCGATCCGATCTCGCTGGGTACGGCTGCACGCCTGATCCGTGAACTCAACGATGCCATGGGCCTGACCAGCATCATCGTGTCGCACGATCTCGACGAAACCTTCCACATCGCCGACAAGGTGATCGTGCTGGCCAACGGTCGCATCGTGGCGCAAGGTACACCCGACGAGGTGCGCCACAGCGAAGACCCGCTGGTGCACCAGTTCGTCAATGCCCTGCCCGAGGGGCCGGTGCGTTTCCATTACCCGGGGCCCAGCGTGGCCGATGACTTCGGCCCTGGCCAGGAGGGCAGGGCATGAGCTGGTTCAATCCTTCCGATGTCGGTCTGGCCACACGCCGCCAATTGGCAGCGATCGGCCATGGCGCGCGCCTGTTCATGCGCCTGGTGCTCGACTTCGGCGCCTGCATGCGCCGTTTCAGCCTGGTGCGCGACCAGATTCATTTCCTGGGCAACTATTCCCTGGCCATCATTGCGGTGTCGGGCCTGTTCATCGGCTTCGTGCTGGGGCTGCAGGGCTTCAACATCCTGCAGCGTTATGGTTCATCCGAAGCCTTGGGCCAGTTGGTCACGCTGTCGCTGGTGCGCGAGCTGGGCCCGGTGGTCACGGCCCTGTTGTTTGCCGGCCGGGCGGGTACCTCGCTGACCGCCGAGATCGGTCTGATGAAGGCGGGCGAGCAACTCAGCGCCATGGAGATGATGGCGGTCGATCCGGTGCGACGCATCCTGGCGCCCCGATTCTGGGCCGGTGTCATCACCTTGCCCCTGCTCACGGCGGTGTTCAGTGCGGTGGGTGTGATCGGTGGCTGGGTGATTGCCGTGCCCCTGATCGGTGTCGACTCCGGCTCCTTCTGGAGTCAGATGCAGGGTGGGGTCGATGTGTGGTCCGATGTGGGCAATGGCGTGATCAAGAGCGTGGTGTTCGGCTTCACCGTGACCTTCACGGCGCTGCTGCAGGGCTTTGAGGCCTTGCCCACACCTGAAGGGGTGTCGCGAGCCACCACCCGTACCGTGGTCGTGGCGTCCCTGGCGGTGCTGGGTCTGGATTTCATCCTGACCGCGCTGATGTTCAGTGTCTGAGATTCAACCGGGTCGGCCTCAGGCCGGCCCTAGATGTAGCAAAGGAGAGTGTTGTGCAACGCTCCAAAAATGATGTCTGGGTCGGTCTGTTCGTTCTGCTGGGGCTGGGTGCCGTGGTGTTTCTGGCGCTGCAGTCGGCCAACCTGCTGAGCCTGAATTTCCAGTCCACCTACAGGGTCACTGCGAAGTTCGACAATATCGGCGGGCTCAAGCCCAAGGCGGCGGTCAAGAGTGCCGGCGTGGTGGTTGGGCGCGTGGAGTCGATCGTCTTCGACGACAAGTCCTTCCAGGCCCAGGTCGCCCTGGCCCTCGAGAACCGTTATGCCTTCCCCAAGGACAGCTCGCTCAAGATTCTGACGGCCGGCTTGCTGGGTGAACAGTACATCGGCATTGAGGCCGGCGCTGACGAAAAGAACCTGGCCCCAGGCGACAAGATCGGCACCACGCAATCGGCGGTGGTGCTGGAGAACCTGATCAGCCAGTTCCTGTACAGCAAGGCTGCCGACGGCCCGACGACGCCGGCCAACGGTGCTAAAAAGTAAAAATGAATTCAAAAATCAACAACACGACACTGACCCGCGCTGGAGGATGGCTGCGCCCGGCCATGGCCGTGGTCGTCCTGGCGTTATTGACCGGTTGCGCGGCGGGGCCAGGCAAGAACCCGCGTGATCCGCTGGAGCCTTTCAACCGGGACATGTCCCGCTTCAACGAAGCCGTGGACAGTGCGGTGCTCAAGCCGGTGGCGACGGCTTACCGCGAGGTCACACCTTCGGTGGTTCGCACCGGCGTGAACAATTTCTTCTCCAACCTGGGTGAGGTCTGGTCTTTCTTCAACAATGTGTTGCAACTGGATCTGAAAGGTTCTGCTGACACGGCGCTGCGCTTCGGCTTCAACACGATCTTCGGCCTGGGGGGCACGCTCGATATCGCGAGCGAGATGCAGATCGAGCAGCACAAGCAGGATTTCGGACAGACGCTGGCGCGTTACGGCGTGCCCACGGGGCCTTACATTGTGTTGCCCATCCTGGGGCCCTCCACCCTGCGTGACACGGTGGCCTTGCCCATCATCATGAAGGGTGATGTCGTGACCCGCATTGATCACGTGCCGACGCGTAATTCGCTCTATGCCATGCGCGTGGTGTCGATCCGGTCGAACCTGCTCGGTGCCAGTCGCGTTCTGGATGAGGCTGCGCTCGACAAGTACTCCTTCACCCGTGACGTCTACCTGCAACTGCGCGACAACGAGCGTCTGCATGGCCGTGGGCGTCCTGACGAGGACGATGGCGCGCTGCCGCCCGAACCGCTTCCGTGAGGTTGATCCGGTGCTTGGACGTGCCTGTCGTCCGCCGCCGGGTTTGAACCGTTATCACTCTGCGGCCTTGGCCGCTTTGAAAGGATTTCTATGCAACGACGTACTCTTGGCGCCTGGCTGATGGCCACGGCCAGTGCCCTGACCCTGGCGTTTCCCCTGTCCGCCCTCGCGGCCGACGAGGCGCCTGATGCGCTGATCAAGCAGCTGTCCACCGACGTGCTCGACACCATCAAGAGCGACAAGGCCATCCAGGGTGGCGACACGGCCAAGCTGGTGGCGCTGGTCGACACCAAGATCATGCCCAACGTCAACTTTCCTCGGATGACGGCGGCTGCGGTGGGCCCGGCCTGGCGCCAGGCCTCGGCCGATCAGAAGGCCCGCCTGCAGGAAGAGTTCAAGACCCTGCTGGTGCGCACCTATTCGGGCGCCCTGGCCCAGGTGTCTGACCAGACCATCTCCATCAAGCCGCTGCGTGCTGCCGCCGACGACACCGATGTGGTCGTGCGCAGCGAGGTGCGTGGCAAGGGTGATCCGATCCAGCTCGACTATCGCCTTGAAAAGACCCCGGGCGTGGGTGCGGGCTGGAAGATCTACAACCTGAACGTGATGGGCGTGTGGCTGGTCGAGACCTACCGCAGCCAGTTCGCCCAGGAAATCAATGCCAAGGGCATTGACGGGCTGATCGCCACCCTGACCGAGCGCAACAAGGCCAACAGCGCCAAGAAGGGCTGATCGTGTTGGTCCTGCCTGCCGAACTGACGCACGCCCAGGCCGGCGCCTGCCTGGGCATGCTGGTGCAGACCCTGCGTCGGCATGCCGAGCCCCAGGTGGTGGCCGATGCCTCGGCCACCACCGTGTTCGACTCCTCGGCACTGGCGGTGCTGCTGGGTTGCCGGCGTGAGGCGCTGGCCTTGGGCAAGACCTTCGCCGTGCAGGGCTTGCATCCGCGTCTGGCCACCCTGGCCCAGCTTTATGGTGTCGGCGAGTTGTTGCCGGCGGCCTGATTCCAGCTTCACATGACCCTGCGCCCTGTCAGGGCCGCAGGCCCGGCAAGGGAGCATGGCGAGCCCTGGGCTTAAAATCCCAAGTCTCCATGCCTGCAGTCTCATTCCAATCGGTCTCCAAGACCTTCTCCACCCCCCGTGGGCCGTTTCAGGCCTTGAACGATGTCAGCTTCGACATCGAAGAAGGGGAGTTCTTCGGCTTGCTCGGGCCCAATGGCGCGGGCAAAACCACCTTGATCAGCATCCTTGCCGGGCTGGCGCGTGCCAGTTCGGGGCGTGTGCTGGTGCAGGGCGCGGATGTGCAGGCCGACTATGCCGAAGCCCGGCGCCGGCTGGGCATCGTGCCCCAGGAGCTGGTCTTCGACCCCTTCTTCTCGGTGCGTGAATCGCTGAAGATCCAATCGGGTTACTTCGGTGTGAAGAACAACGACGCCTGGATCGATGAGCTGCTGGAGAGCCTGGGGCTGGCTGACAAGGCCAAGTCCAACATGCGCCAGTTGTCCGGCGGTATGAAGCGTCGGGTGCTGGTGGCCCAGGCCTTGGTGCATCGGCCGCCCATCATCGTGCTCGATGAACCCACGGCCGGCGTCGACGTGGAATTGCGCCAGACCCTGTGGCAGTTCATTGCCCGCCTCAACAAGCAGGGCCACACCGTTTTGCTCACCACCCACTACCTCGACGAAGCCGAAGCCCTGTGCGGGCGCCTGGCCATGCTCAAGCAAGGCCGGGTGGTGGCCCTGGAGCGCACCTCCGAGCTGCTGAGCCGGGCCTCGGGCAATGTGCTGCGTTTCAAGGTGGATGGCGAATTGCCGGCCTCTTTGCAGTCGCAGGCCCGGGTCACCGGGCGCATCGTCCAGTTGGCGGTACACGATGCCGCTGACATCGAGCGCAGCCTGGCCCTGGTGCGGGAGTCGGGTCTGGTGGTCGAGGACATCGAGGTGCGCAAGGCCGACCTGGAGGATGTCTTCATCAGCGTCATGGCGGGCAGCCGCCAGACCGCGCAGGAGGTGGCAGCATGAACGGCTGGCAAACCCTGCTCTACAAGGAAGTGCTGCGCTTCTGGAAGGTCAGCTTCCAGACCGTGGCCGCGCCGGTGCTCACGGCGGTGCTGTACCTGATGGTTTTCGGCCATGTCCTGGATGAGCGCGTCCAGGTGCATGAGGGGGTGTCGTACACCGCTTTCCTGATCCCGGGGCTGGTGATGATGAGCGTGCTGCAGAACGCCTTTGCCAACAGCTCGTCCTCGCTGATCCAGAGCAAGATCATGGGCAACCTCGTGTTCTTGCTGCTCACGCCGCTGTCGCACCGTGCCTGGTTCGTGGCCTACGTCGGTTCGTCGATGGTGCGCGGGCTGGTGGTGGGCCTGGGCGTGCTGCTGGTCACATCGCTGTTTGCCCTGCCTGGCTTCGTAGCGCCGCTGTGGATCGTCGTGTTTGCGGCGCTCGGCGCCTCCATGCTGGGGGCCTTGGGCCTGATTGCCGGACTGTGGGCAGAGAAGTTCGATCAGATGGCGGCATTCCAGAACTTCGTGATCATGCCCATGACCTTCCTGTCGGGCGTGTTTTATTCAATCCACTCGCTGCCTCCTTTCTGGCAGCAGGTCAGCCACCTGAATCCTTTCTTCTACATGATCGATGGTTTCCGGTATGGCTTCTTCGGGGTCAGTGATGTCTCGCCCTGGATCAGCCTGGCCCTGGTGGGCAGCGCCTGGCTGGTCGTTTGCGGCATCGCGCTGCACCTGTTGCGCACTGGTTACAAGATCCGAAGCTGAACTGCGTGCCGGCGGCCCTGCCCTCAGGGCCATCCGGATCGTTGCCTCCAACCCATTTGCCTCCCACCATGACTTCTGACGATCTCCAAAACATCATCGCTGCCGGCCTGAACTGTGAACACCTCGTGGTCGAGGGCGATGGTCGCCATTGGTACGCCACCATCGTGTCTGCCGAGTTCGAAGGCAAGCGCGCGATCCAGCGTCATCAGCGGGTGTATGCCACGCTCGGTGAGAAAATACGCACCGATGAGGTCCATGCCTTGTCGATGAAGACCTTCACCCCTGCGGAGTGGGCGGCCCAGCCGCGCTGAGCCCTGGCGCCTACCGCAGGCCCGCCGGAGTCACCCTCCGTCCCTGACCTTTTCCTTCCCTGATGGACAAACTCCTCATCCGTGGCGGCCGTTCCCTGAACGGCGAAGCCCTTGTCTCCGGTGCCAAGAACGCCGCTCTGCCCGAGCTGTGTGCGGCCCTGCTGACCGAGGAGCCTGTCACTCTGCACAATGTGCCGCGCCTGCAGGACGTGGCCACGATGCTCAAGCTGATCCGCCACATGGGGGTGCAGGCCGAGCAGGACGAGCAGGGCACCGTGCACCTGGATGCCTCCGCGCTCACGCTGCCCGAGGCACCTTACGAGCTGGTCAAGACCATGCGGGCCTCGGTGTTGGCGCTCGGACCGTTGCTGGCCCGTTTCGGTCGCGCCCGGGTGTCGCTGCCCGGGGGCTGTGCGATCGGCTCGCGACCGGTGGATCAGCACATCAAGGGCCTTCAGGCCATGGGGGCCGAGATCCAGGTCGAGCATGGCTACATGGTGGCCAGCCTCCCTGCAGGCCAGAGCCGCCTGAAGGGCGCACGCATCACCACCGACATGGTGACCGTCACCGGCACCGAGAATTTCCTCATGGCGGCCTGTCTGGCCGAAGGCGAGACGGTGTTGGAGAACGCGGCCCAGGAGCCCGAAATCCATGACTTGGCCGAGATGCTGATCGCCATGGGGGCCCGCATCGAAGGCCATGGCAGCCGTCGCATCAGCATCCAGGGGGTCCCCCGTTTGCATGGTGCGCACCACACCGTGGTGGCAGATCGCATCGAAGCGGGCACCTTTCTGTGTGCCGTGGCGGCTACCGGCGGCAATGTGTTCCTGCGCCATGGCCGGGCCGAGCACCTTGATGCCGTGATCGAGAAGCTGGTACAGGCCGGTGTCACGGTCACGGCCCATGAGGACGGCATCCGGATCCAGGCCCTTGGGCCGGCCGCCAGCCGTTGCAAGGCCCAGAGCTTTCGCACCACCGAGTACCCTGGCTTCCCGACCGACATGCAAGCCCAGTTCATGGCGCTCAACTGTGTCTCGGAGGGGGTTTCGCGGGTGACCGAGACGATTTTTGAGAATCGGTTCATGCATGTGGACGAACTGGTCCGACTGGGCGCCTGCATCCAGACCGACGGCAAGGTGGCGATCATCGAAGGCGTACCGCGCCTGTCGGGCGCCCAGGTCATGGCCACCGATCTGCGTGCTTCGGCCAGTCTGGTGATCGCCGGGCTGGTGGCTGAGGGCGAAACCGTGATCGACCGCATCTACCACCTCGACCGTGGCTACGATCGCATGGAAGAAAAACTGCGCGGCCTGGGTGCCGACATCGAACGAATCCGCTGACCCCGGGGAAAGAACAAACTCATGATCACGCTTGCCCTCTCCAAAGGCCGCATCTTTGACGAAACCCTGCCGCTGCTCGCCGCTGCAGGCATCGAGGTCACCGAAGACCCTGAAAAATCGCGCAAGCTCATCCTGCCCACCAACCAGCCCGATGTGCGCGTGGTGCTGGTGCGGGCCACCGACGTGCCCACCTATGTCGAATACGGCGGTGCCGACCTGGGCGTGACCGGCAAGGACACCTTGATCGAGCATGGCGGCCAGGGCCTCTACCAACCGCTGGACCTGCGCATCGCGCGCTGCCGCATGAGCGTGGCGGTGCGGGCCGATTTTGATTACGCGGGTGTCGTCAAGCAGGGCTCGCGCCTGCGGGTGGCCACCAAGTACACCTCGATCGCCCGGGATTTCTTTGCCACCAAGGGCGTGCACGTCGATCTGATCAAGCTCTACGGCAGCATGGAGCTGGCGCCGCTCACCGGCCTGGCCGATGCCATCGTCGACCTGGTCTCCACCGGCAGCACCCTGAAGGCCAATCACCTGGTAGAAGTTGAGCGCATCATGGACATCAGCTCGCGTCTGGTGGTGAACCAGGCCGCGCTCAAGCTCAAGCAAGCACCGATCCGCCGCATCATCGACGCTTTTGCCGGTGCCGTGAAACCCGATTGATCCTTTGAAGAAGAACCCCTCGTCCCGGAGCCCCTCCCCATGACCCTGCAAGCCGTCCCCCTTCGCCTGTCGACCGAATCGGCCACTTTCGAGGCCGATTTCAAGGCTCGCTTGCACTGGTCTGCCGATACCGATGCCGCGATCGAGCAGCGCGTGGCCGACATCCTGGCCGATGTGCAGCAACGCGGTGATGCGGCCGTGCTCGAATACACCCAGCGCTTCGACGGCCTTGCCGTGGCAGGCATGGGCGCCCTTGAGTTGACCCAGGCCGAGCTGAAGGCCGCCTTCGACGGACTGCCCGCGGTGCAGCGACAGGCCTTGGAGCAGGCGGCCCGCCGCGTGCGCAGCTACCACGAGGCGCAGAAGAAGGCCTCGGGCGAGAGCTGGAGCTACCGTGACGAGGACGGAACCCTGCTGGGGCAGAAGGTCACGCCCCTGGACCGCGTCGGCATCTACGTGCCCGGCGGCAAGGCGGCCTATCCGTCGAGTGTGCTGATGAATGCGATCCCGGCCCACGTGGCCGGGGTGGGCGAGATCATCATGGTGGTGCCCACGCCCAAGGGCGAAAAGAACCCTCTGGTGCTGGCGGCCGCCTATGTGGCCGGCGTCACCCGTGCGTTCACGCTGGGGGGTGCCCAGGCCGTGGCCGCCCTGGCCTATGGCACCGCGACGGTGCCCAAGGTCGACAAGATCACCGGCCCGGGCAATGCCTATGTCGCCAGTGCCAAGAAGCGGGTTTTCGGCACGGTGGGCATCGACATGATCGCCGGCCCCAGTGAAATCCTGGTGCTGGCCGACGGCTCCACCCCGCCTGATTGGGTGGCCATGGACCTGTTCAGCCAGGCTGAGCACGACGAACTGGCGCAAAGCATCCTGCTGTGCCCTGACGCCAACTACATCGAGGCGGTGCAGCGGGAGATCGATCGCCTGCTGCCGACCATGCCGCGTGCGGCCATCATTGCCAAGTCGCTGAGTGATCGGGGTGCCCTCATCCACACCCGCAGCATGGAGGAAGCCTGCGCCATCAGCAATCGCATCGCGCCCGAGCACCTCGAAGTGTCGAGCCGCGAGCCCCATCGCTGGGAGCCCTTGCTCAAGCACGCCGGCGCCATCTTCCTGGGCGCCTTCACCAGCGAATCGCTGGGCGACTATTGCGCAGGGCCGAACCACGTGCTGCCCACCAGTGGCACGGCACGATTCAGTTCGCCCCTGGGCGTGTACGATTTCCAGAAGCGCAGCAGCCTGATCGAGGTGAGCGAGGCTGGCGCCCAGACCCTGGGCTTGATCGCGGCCGAGCTGGCCTACGGTGAGGGGCTTCAGGCCCATGCCCAAGCGGCCGAGATGCGCCTCAAGACCCCCCGAGCCTGATCCCATGACTGCCAACACGACCCCACTTGCCCGCGCCCTGGCCAACATCCGTCAGGACGTGCAGTCCATGCATGCCTATGCAGTGCAGGACGCTCGCGGCCTGCTCAAACTGGATGCCATGGAGAACCCCTTCAGCCTGCCCGAGCCGTTGCAGACCGCGCTGGGGCAGCGACTGGGCGGCCTGGCGATCAACCGTTACCCGGGCGAACGCGTCAATGACCTCAAAGACGCGCTGGCCCTTCATGTGGGCCTGCCTAAGGGCCATTCCCTGATGCTGGGCAATGGCTCGGACGAATTGATCTCGCTGCTGGCCCTGGCCTGCGACGCGCCGGGGGCCACCATCCTGGCCCCCTTGCCGGGCTTTGTCATGTATGCCATGAGTGCCCAGTTGCAGGGCCTGCGCTTTGTCGGCGTGTCGTTGACGGCCGATTTCGAACTCGATGAAGCCGCGATGCTGGCGGCCATTGCCGAGCACCGGCCCACCATCACTTACCTGGCTTATCCCAACAACCCCACGGCCAACCTCTGGGATGCTGAAGTCATCCGGCGTCTGATCGCGGCGGTCGGTGAGCAGGGCGGTCTGGTGGTCATGGACGAGGCCTACCAACCCTTTGCCAGCCACAGCTGGCTCAGCGAGATCACGGCGAATCCCGAGGCCAATGCCCACGTGCTGTTGATGCGAACCCTGAGCAAGTTCGGTCTGGCCGGCATCCGGCTCGGCTACATGATGGGGCGCACCGAGTTGATCGCTGAAATCGACAAGGTGCGTCCGCCTTACAACATCAGTGTGCTCAACTGCGAGTGCGCGCTGTTCGCCCTGGAGCACGCGGAGGTCTTCGCCGAGCAGGCCGCCACGCTGCGCCGCGAGCGCGGTCTGCTGCTCTCAGCATTGCGTGGCCTGCCGGGCGTACGGGCCTGGGACAGCGATGCCAACATGATCCTGGTGCGGGTGCCCGATGCACTCAAAACCTTTGAAGGCATGCGCTCCCGCGGCGTTTTGATCAAGAACGTTTCTAAAATGCACTCTTTGCTGGCCAACTGCCTGCGTCTGACGGTCGGTTCTGCCGACGACAACGCCCGCATGCTGGCGGCTTTCCAGGCCTCCTTATGACCTCCTCCGCCCTTGTCCCTGCCGCCTCCAGCGAGCGCATCGCCGAAGTCACCCGAAATACCGCCGAGACGCGCATCCGTGCGAGCGTCAACCTGGACGGCACGGGGCTGTCCAAGCTCAACACCGGCATCGGTTTCTTCGACCACATGCTCGATCAGATCGCCCGCCACGGCCTGATCGACCTCGACATCGATTGCGGGGGCGACCTGCACATCGACGGTCATCACACGGTGGAGGATGTCGGCATCACCTTGGGGCAGGCCTTCGCCCGTGCGGTGGGCGATAAAAAGGGCATCCGTCGCTATGGCCATGCCTACGTCCCCCTGGATGAGGCCCTGTCACGTGTGGTGGTCGATTTTTCGGGTCGCCCCGGTCTGCACATGGATGTGAAGTTCACCAGTGGCATGATCGGTGCCTTCGACACTCAGTTGGCTTTCGAGTTTTTCCAGGGCTTTGTCAACCATGCCGGCGTGACCCTGCACATTGACAACCTCAAGGGGGTCAATGCCCACCACCAGTGCGAAACCATCTTCAAGGCCTTCGCCCGGGCGGTGCGCTCGGCACTGGAGCTGGACCCCCGCTCGGCCGGCGTGATTCCCTCCACCAAGGGTTCGCTCTGATGTGATGATCGGGTTGCGGGCCTGAAATGCCGCAGCCTTCTCCTTGTCAAAGAAATTGAGTCATGAATCCAGTCGCTAATACCGTGGCCGTCGTCGACTACGGCATGGGCAATCTCCGCTCGGTGTCGCAGGCCGTGCAGGCCGCAGCCGATCGTGCCGGCGTGAAGGTGATCATCACCTCGCGCCCCGAAGAGGTGCGCGCTGCCACCCGCGTGGTGCTGCCCGGACAGGGCGCCATGCCCGACTGCATGCGCGAGCTGCGCGAATCGGGCCTGCTGGAGTCCGTGCTGGAGGCGGCCGCCACCAAGCCGCTGTTCGGCGTGTGTGTGGGCATGCAGATGCTGCTCGACCACAGCGCCGAGGGCGATACCCCCGGCCTGGGCCTGATCCATGGCGAGGTGGTCAAGTTCGACCTGGCTGGGCGTTTGCAGCCGGACGGCAGCCGCTACAAGGTGCCCCAGATGGGCTGGAACCAGGTGGCCCAGACGCAGCCGCACGTTTTGTGGGCCGATGTGCCTGACAATAGTTATTTCTATTTCGTGCACAGTTTCTATGCACGTCCGTCCGACGGGCGCCACAGTGTGGGCGAGGCGGATTACGGCGGGCGCTTTACCGCAGCGATTGCCCGCGATAATATTTTTGCCACCCAGTTCCATCCCGAAAAGAGCGCAAGTCACGGCTTGACGCTTTACCACAACTTCCTTCACTGGAATCCCTGACCTCTCCGCTGCACCATTCGCTGCTCACAGCACCATGCAACTCATTCCCGCGATCGATCTCAAAGACGGCCACTGCGTGCGCCTCAAGCAAGGTGACATGGACCAGGCCACCACTTTTGGTGAAGACCCTGCTGCCATGGCCCTGAACTGGGTCAACAAGGGCGCCCGCCGCCTCCATCTGGTCGACCTCAATGGCGCCTTTGCCGGCAAGCCGCAGAACTACTCGGCCATCAAGTCCATCCTCAAGGCCGTCGGTGACGACATTCCGGTCCAACTGGGCGGCGGCATCCGCGATCTGGACACCATCGAAAAATACATCGACGGTGGACTGCGCTACGTGATCATCGGCACCGCGGCCGTCAAGAACCCCGGTTTTCTGAAAGACGCCTGCACCGCCTTTGGCGGCCACATCATCGTGGGTCTGGATGCCAAGGATGGCAAGGTGGCTACCGATGGCTGGAGCAAGCTCACCGGCCACGAGGTGGTCGACCTCGCCAAGAAGTTCGAGGACTGGGGCGTCGAATCCATCATCTACACCGACATTGGCCGCGATGGCATGCTCTCGGGCATCAACATCGATGCCACCGTGAAGTTGGCGCAGGCCCTGACCATCCCGGTCATCGCCTCGGGTGGCCTGTCCAATATGGCTGATATCGAGCAACTGTGCGCCGTGCAGGATGAAGGCGTCGAGGGCGTGATCTGTGGTCGGGCGATCTATTCGGGGGATCTCGACTTTGCAGCTGCGCAGGCCCGTGCTGACGAACTGAACGGACTCGACTGATGCTGGCCAAGCGCATCATCCCTTGCCTGGACGTCACCGGGGGTCGGGTCGTCAAAGGCGTCAACTTTGTCGAACTGCGCGATGCAGGGGACCCGGTGGAGATCGCCGCCCGTTACAACGAGCAGGGCGCCGACGAGCTCACCTTTCTGGACATCACCGCCACCAGCGATGGACGTGATCTGATTTTGCACATCATCGAGGCGGTGGCCTCCCAGGTGTTCATTCCGCTCACTGTCGGTGGCGGGGTGCGCACGGTGGAAGATGTGCGTCGTCTGCTCAATGCAGGAGCCGACAAGACCAGTTTCAACTCGGCGGCCATCGCCAATCCGCAGGTCATCAGCGATGCCTCGGCCCGGTATGGTGCGCAGTGCATTGTGGTGGCCATCGATGCCAAGCGTCGACACGGCGAGGATCTGCAGGCCCGTGGTGAGGGCTGGGATGTCTACAGCCATGGCGGGCGCAAGAACACGGGCCTGGACGCCGTGGCCTGGGCCAGCGAGATGGCCCGTCGCGGCGCAGGTGAAATCCTCCTGACCAGCATGGACCGGGATGGCACCAAGGCCGGCTTCGACCTGGCGCTGACCCGTGCGGTGGCCGACGCTGTCAGTGTGCCGGTCATCGCCTCCGGTGGGGTGGGCAATCTGGATCACCTGGCCGATGGCGTGCAGCAAGGCGGTGCCGACGCGGTGCTGGCGGCCAGCATCTTCCACTACGGTGAGTACACCGTCGCCCAGGCCAAGCAACGCATGGCTGAGCGCGGCATCCCGGTGCGTCTTTGAGATCGGTGGCGGTCTCACGCTCTGCCCGTTCAGGGCGGGTCTTCCAAATGACCGACAATGGAACCTATGAACTGGTTAGATGAAGTCAAATGGGATGCCCAAGGGCTGGTGCCTGTGATTGCCCAGGAGCAGGGCAGCAATGATGTGCTGATGTTCGCCTGGATGAACCGCGAAGCCTTGCAGAAGACGGCCGAATTGGGTCGTGCGGTGTATTACAGCCGCTCTCGCCAGCGTCTGTGGTTCAAGGGTGAAGAGTCGGGTCACGTTCAGACCGTGCACGACATCCGCCTCGATTGCGACAACGATGTGGTGCTGCTCAAGGTCACGCAGCAAGGCCATGAGCCTGGCATTGCCTGCCACACCGGGCGCCACAGCTGTTTCTTCCAGCAATACGATGCCGGCAAGGCGGGTTGGACGGCGGTCGATCCCGTGCTGAAAGACCCTGAATCCATTTACAAGTGACGTGCGTACCCATGAGTTCCAATGATTCCCTGGCCCGCCTGGCTGCGGTGATTGAAAGCCGCAAGCCCGCCCTGGGGGGCGATCCGGACAAAAGCTATGTGGCGCGCCTGCTGCACAAGGGCCCCGACGCCTTCCTCAAGAAGATCGGCGAAGAGGCGACTGAGACCGTGATGGCCGCCAAGGATGCGGATCATGGCGGCGATCGCAGCAAGATCGTCTACGAGGTGGCCGACCTTTGGTTTCACACGATGATCGCGTTGGCCCACTATGAGCTGTCGCCCCTGGATGTGATTGCCGAGCTCGAGCGCCGCGAGGGGATCAGCGGTATCGAGGAAAAGGCCTTGCGCAAGGTCCAGTCCCGCGAGTCTGGTCAGGTCTGAAGCCGGCCTGGGGCCTGAGTTTGGGCCCCGACTGGCCAGTGAGTGTTTTTCCGCTCTCGGCCTCGCTGGTCGGTGGGCATTTTTTGAGGAAATCACCGTGTCGCCGGGGGCTCAACCGGTTGCAGGTGATCTCCAGCAACCCATGGAGTGTTCGGATGTCGGTGGATGCCAATTGCATTTTCTGCAAGATCGTTGCGGGTCAGATCCCCTCACGCAAGGTTTTTGAGGATGAGGACCTGTTCGCGTTTCACGACATCGCGCCTTGGGCGCCAGTCCACTTTCTGATCATTCCCAAGTTGCACATCCCATCGATGGCGCATGTGGGCCCGGAACATGCTTCACTGCTGGGTAAGATCATGACGCTGGCGCCCAAGCTGGCGCTGGAGCAGGGTTGCAACCCCTATCCGCAGGGCGGGTTCCGAATCGTGACCAACACGGGCGCCGAGGGTGGGCAAGAGGTGCATCATCTCCATGTCCATGTCATGGGCGGTCCTCGGCCCTGGTTGCGAGGTTGATACTTGAGCCTCAGCGTCCAGGGTCTGGCCGTCGGCGTCTAAAATCCAGTCAATTCTTCAGGAGAAATCCATGGGTTCGTTTTCTATTTGGCACTGGTTGATCGTGCTGTTGATCGTCGTGATGGTGTTCGGCACCAAGAAGCTCAAGAACATCGGCTCCGATCTGGGGGGCGCCGTGAAGGGTTTCAAGGATGGCATGAAGGAGGGGGGCACCTCTGAGGCGGCTCAACCCGCCGCTGCAGCACCCGCCGCCCAAGTGGCCCAAGGCGCTGCAGAAAAGACCACCATCGACGTCGAAGCCAAGACCAAGTCCTGAGTCACAGGCGCAGGCCGTGGGATTTCCCGGGCCTGTCTGCAGGCCGCGTGCGGCCTTGCGGCAGACTGCGCCGCTTATGAATGGACTGACCTCTCATGATTGATCTTGGCATTTCGAAAATGGCGCTGATCGGCGCGGTGGCTTTGATCGTCATCGGCCCCGAGAAGCTGCCACGCGTGGCCCGAACGGTGGGCACCTTGCTGGGCAAGGCCCAGCGCTATGTGAACGACGTCAAGGCCGAGGTCAATCGCTCGATGGAGCTCGACGAGCTCCGCAAGATGAAGGACACCGTCGAGAGTGCGGCGCGCGACGTGGAAAACTCGATCCACACCAGCACCCGTGAGTTCGAGGAAAGCTGGCGTGAAACCACCGACGCAGCGCTGGAGAGCTCGGTGGAGCCGGCGGCTCCGGTTTACCGGCATCCCGGCAAGAACTGGCGTCTCAAGCGGGGTGCCACGCCCCAGTGGTACAAAGCGCGCAGCGGCGTCCGCACCAAGGCATTGTCTGGCGCGGCCCGGGTGGCTCGGTATCGCCCGCGCAAGTTCAATTGATCCCGTGCCGGCCGACTTGACCGGCGCACCCCATTGTCCGCTCGGCCCGCAATGCGGTCCGCGAGTCCTCCTCCCCCTCACCAACCACCATGTCTGAATCCCCCCAACAAGATGACGAGCTGGCTGGCACCGAGCAGCCCTTTGTGCAGCACCTGATGGAGCTGCGCGACCGACTGGTGCGTGCCTTGATCTCTGTCGGGCTGGTGGCGTTGGCCCTGGCCTTCTATCCCGGTGCTGGCGAGCTCTATGACTTGCTGGCTGCGCCCTTGGTGGCTTATCTGCCCAAGGGGGCCACGCTGATCGCCACCAATGTCGTGTCGCCTTTTGTGGTGCCGATCAAGATCCTGTTCATGGCGGCCTTCCTGATCGCGCTGCCCTATGTGCTCTACCAGGTCTGGGCTTTTGTGGCGCCCGGCCTCTACTCGCACGAGAAGAAACTGGTCCTGCCCCTGGTCGTCTCGAGCACGGTGCTGTTCCTGGTGGGGGTGGCGTTCTGCTACTTCTTCGTGTTTGGCAAAGTGTTCTCCTTCATCCAGAGCTTTGCGCCGAAGTCGATCACGGCAGCGCCTGACATCGAGGAGTACCTGAGTTTTGTGCTGGGCATGTTCCTGGCCTTCGGTCTGGCTTTCGAAGTGCCTGTGGCCGTGATCCTGCTGGTTCGCATGGGGGTGGTCAGCACCGCTCAACTGCGCCAATACCGGGGCTATTTCTGGGTGGCTGCGGCGGTGGGGACGGCCCTGGTCACGCCGCCGGACGCAGGCTCGATGCTGATCCTGCTCGGGGTGGTCGGCGGCTTGTACGAGGTGGGCATTCTGGCAGCTCAGGCTTTTGTCAGATCGACCAAGGCGCCCGACGCTGAAGATGAGCCGGCGGCGTCCTGATCGGGCTGACCGCCAAGGTGGCGGCAGGCAGTTTGCCGGCCGATGAAAGAGCAAAAAGGGGCCGATGAGGGCCCCGTTGTCATGGCTGGGGTGGCGAGTCTGGTCTGTGCGGTGGCCGGGATTCAGCGCCGGGCCGTGGGATGTGCCTTGGGGCGCACCCCCGGGGTGACCTCGGTCTGTACGCTCTTGCCTTGGCGCAACAAGCTGAACGAGGTTGCCTGGCCGGGTGTCAATCCTGAAACGCGCGACAGCAACTCGGGCACGTTGTGCACGGGCTGGCCCGCCACCTGGACGATCACATCGCCAGGGCGGATGCCGGCCTGGGCGGCCGGCCCGTTCTGCAGCACCCCGGTGATGATCACGCCGGGCACGGGCTGGATGCCGAAGGTCTCGGCCAACTCGGCGGACAGTTCGTTAGGCTCCACGCCGATCCAGCCTCGGGTGACGCGCCCATCCTTGACGATGCTGTCGAGCACCTGGCGCGCGGTGGAGACCGGAATGGCGAACCCGATGCCCATGCTGCCGCCGGAGCGCGAGTAGATGGCGGTATTGATGCCCAACAGATGCCCATTCACGTCAACGAGTGCGCCGCCCGAATTGCCTGGGTTGATGGCTGCATCGGTCTGGATGAAGTTTTCGAAGGTGTTGATGCCCAACTGATTGCGACCGAGTGCGCTCACGATGCCTCCGGTGACGGTCTGTCCGACGCCGAAGGGATTGCCGATGGCCAGGACCTGATCGCCGACTTGCAGCGTGTCCGAGTTGCCCAGCACGATCGTGGGCAATCGGTCCACGTCGATCTTCAGGACCGCCAGATCGGTGTCCGGGTCGGTGCCGATCACACGGGCCTGGGTGGTGCGGCTGTCGTTCAGGGTGACTTCGATCTCGTCGGCCGACTCGACCACATGGTTGTTGGTGAGGATGTAGCCGGAAGTGCTGACGATCACGCCACTGCCCAGGCCGCTTTGCTGCTGGGGTGCGCTCTGGTCACCGAAAAAGAACTGATACCAGGGATCGCTGCTGCGAGGCTGTCGGCTGATCTTGCTCGTGTTGATGCTGACCACGGCGGGCGAGGCCTTGCTGGCGGCGCCACTGAGACTGCCCGGCGCCGTGCTGCCAGCGGGTGCCGGTGGGGCCTCCAGCAGGGCGACGCCCATGCTGCCCACCCGCAGGGGGCCGCGGTTCAGCCATTGAGGTTGGAGTGTGGCCACCACGAAGTACGCGGCCAGCACCACGGTGACGGTTTGGGAAAAGAGCTGCCAGATGCGCTTCATGAACGGGGTGCGGAGGATGTCGTGCGGTAGCCGCCCAGGCTCGAGCGGGCGGGGGCCGGGCTATCCGGTGGTGTTGATCGCCTATTGTCGCCCAAGCCATCGGCCCTGGGCGGGCCGCAACTGAGACAATCCTGGCCATGAGTACCGATCGACACACCTTGCTGCAGGCCTGCGATGCCTTGCTGCAACCCGAGCGCTTCAAAGACTATGGCCCCAACGGTCTGCAGGTGGAGGGCGGCACCCAGGTTCGTCACCTGGTGTCCGGGGTCACCGCCAGCCTGGCGCTCATCGAGGCAGCCATCGCCGCCGGTGCTGACGCCATCCTGGTTCATCACGGCCTGTTCTGGCGCGGCCAGGATGGCCGCATCACCGGCTGGATGAAGCAGCGCCTGCAGAAGCTTCTGGCCCATGACATCAGCCTGTTGGCCTACCACCTGCCTCTGGATGCCCACCCGGAATGGGGTAACAACGCCCAATTGGGAC
>RXJO01000373.1 GCA_003987795.1 Curvibacter sp. | reverse complement strand
TGGACCCGTTGAAGGACCAGAGCTACTTCCTGCACCGGCTCAATCAGGCGCAACTGAGCAAGACGATGTTCCCCGTGGGCGAGCTGCCCAAGACCCGTCGTTGCAGACGATCAGGCAATCCACCCCGTTGACGCGACCGATGCCCGTGATCACACCTGCGCAAGGAGCCGCATCGCCGTACATGGCGTGGGCCGCAAGCGGGCTGAGCTCAAGGAAGGGCGTGCCCGGGTCCAGCAACATCTGCACCCGCTCGCGGGGCAGCAGCTTGCCGCGGGCCGTGTGCTTGGCGCGGGCGGCCTCGCCGCCGCCAGCCGCCGCCTTGGCGACCTGGAGGGCCAAGTCGTCGACCACGGTGCGCATGGCGCTGGCATTGGCCTGGAACTCGGCCGAACGGGGGTTGAGTTTGCTTTCAAGAATCATGGGGGCCTCAGGCGGTCTTGGTTTCTTCCAGACCCAGTTGGGTCTTCATCTCGTCGCGGATCTTGAACTTCTGGATCTTGCCGGTGACGGTCATGGGAAAGCCGGAGACGAAGCGGATGTAGTGCGGCACCTTGTAGTGGGCAATCTGCCCCTTGCAGAAGGCACGCAGTTCCTCCTCGGACAGCGTCTGGCCCGGCTTGACCACCACCCAGGCGCACAGTTGCTCGCCGTATTGCCGGTCGGGCACGCCCACCACCTGCACATCCTGCACTTTGGGGTGGCGGTACAGAAACTCTTCGATCTCGCGCGGGTAGATGTTCTCGCCGCCGCGGATCACCATGTCCTTGATGCGGCCGACGATGTTGACGTAACCCTCGGCATCCATGGTGGCGAGATCGCCCGTGTGCATCCAGCCCTGCGCGTCGATGGCCTCGCGGGTCTTCTCTTCGTCACCCCAGTAGCCGTGCATGACCGAGTAGCCCCGGGTGCAGAGTTCACCCGAACGGCCTCGGGCCAGGGTTTCACCGGTTTCGGGGTTGACGATCTTCACCTCCAGGTGGGGCTGTACCAGGCCGACGGTGCTGACACGCTTGTCCAGCGGGGTGTCGGTACTGCTCTGGCAACTGACAGGGCTGGTCTCGGTCATGCCATAAGCGATAGTGATCTGCGCGAGGTGCATGTCGGCCACCACGCGCTTCATCACCTCGATGGGACACGGCGAGCCGGCCATGATGCCGGTGCGAAGCGTGTGCAGATCGAACTCTTTGAAGCGGGGGTGGTCCAGCTCGGCGATGAACATGGTGGGCACGCCGTGCAGGCCGGTGCAGCGCTCGTCCTGCACGGCCTGCAGCACGGTCAGCGGGTCGAAGCCGTCATTGGGGTAGACGATGGTGGCGCCGTGGGTCAGGCAGGCCAGATTGCCCAGCACCATGCCGAAGCAGTGGTACAGCGGCACAGGGATGCACAGGCGGTCTGCGGGCGTGAGCTTCATGGCTTCGCCGATGAAGAAGCCGTTGTTCAGGATGTTGCGGTGGGTCAGCGTGGCGCCCTTGGGGAAGCCCGTGGTGCCACTGGTGAACTGGATGTTGATGGGCTGGGTGGCCTTGAGGGTGGCGGCAAATGAAGGCAGGCGTGGGTCGAAGCGGTCACCACGGGCCAGCAGGCTGGAGAAGCGCAACATGCCGGGCTCGTCGGCCCCTTCGCCTTCGACATCGATCCAGACCACGCTGCGCAGCTCGGGCAGACGGCGGGCCTGCAACTGGCCCGGAGCGCTGGTGGCCAGCTCGGGCGCCAGTTCGCGCAGCATGCCCAGGTAGTCGCTGGTCTTGAAGCGGGCCATGCTGACCAAGGCCTTGCAACCCACCTTGTTGAGCGCGTATTCGACCTCGGAGGTGCGATAGGCCGGGTTGATGTTGACCAGCACCAGGCCCACCTTGGCGGTGGCCAGTTGCATCAACACCCATTCGGCGTTGTTGTGCGACCAGATGCCGATGCGGTCGCCCACGGTGAGGTTCAGCCCCAGCAAGGCACTGGCCAGCTGATTCACCTCACCCTGCAGTTGGCGGTAGGTGTAGCGCCGGCCCTGGTGCAGGCTGACCAGGGCCTCGCGCCCGGGGTGGCGCTCGACCATGGCGTCGAAGAAGTCACCCAGGGTGTCTTCGATGAGGGCGGTGTCGGTGCGTCCCTGGGCGTAGCTCAGGGCCTCCGGTGCGGCGGAATCGGCTGATGCCATGTGTTTGTCTCCTCTGGCGGGGTGGCGACTTCGAGGGCGCCGCTGTGCAGGATACGTCGGCCGCCCGAAAATGCCGAGGCCAAGAAGGTTGCAAATCCAGCCACCGGACGGCACACTTGCCGCATGTCGCCCGAGCCTCGCCGCCCCCCCTCGCCAGCCCCCCAAGCAGCGGCCACGCCCATGGCGTTTGTGCAGGCCATTGTTCGTGCCTATTCGCAACGCGGCATGCGGCCCGATCAAGCCTTGATGACGGCACAAATTACGCCAGAGGACACCCAGGATCCGCAAAAGAAGGTCACGGCACTGCAGTTCGAGTTGCTGTCAGGGGCCGCCATGCAGGAGTTGGACGACGAGGCCCTGGGCTGGTTCGGTCGGCGTCTGCCCTGGGGCAGCTACGGCATGTTGGCCCGGGCGTCGATCAGCGCCCCTTCACTGGGTGTGGCACTGAAGCGCTGGTGCCGACACCACGGCCTGATTGCCGATGACATCACGCTGGCACTGACCGTGCAGGGCCGGCTCTGCAGCATCATCATCAGCGAGCACCGCGATCTGGGCGACCTGCGCGAATTCTGCCTGGTCTCGGTGCTGCGCAACCTCCATGGGCTGGCCTGTTGGCTGATCGACTCGCGCCTGCCACTGCAGCAGGCCGCCTTTCCCTTCAACGCGCCGGCCCATGCCGAGGTCTATCCCCTGTTGTTCCCGGGGCCGGTGGCGTTCGGCGCCACGCAGGCCGGCATCCACTTCGATGCCCGCTACCTCGACATGCCGCTGCGGCGGGACGAGGCAGCGCTCAAGCAGATGCTGCAACGCGCCCTGCCCCTGACCGTGCTGCAGTACCGACGTGACCGACTGCTGGTGCAACGGGTGCGCCAATTGCTGGCACGCCAGCCGCAGGACACGCAGAGCGCGGAGGCCCTGGCGCACTGGCTGCACATCTCGCCACGCACCCTGCACCGGCAGCTCAAGGACGAAGGTGCCACTTTGCAGGCCCTGAAGGACGAGGTGCGCCGCGAGCGCGCCACCGAGCTGTTGCTGCGCACCAGCCGCCCCATCAAGCAGGTGGCCGAGGCCGCGGGCTTTCGCAACGAAAAGAGCTTCATGCGGGCCTTTCGCGACTGGACGGGGCAGTCGCCTGCCGAGTTCCGACGCCGGGCAGGCTCGGACTGAGGTCTGCGCATCAGCGTGGCTGGATTTGCACCGGTCGTGGCAGCCCTCGGGCAGGCAAGGCCGCTACGCTGTGGCTTGGATCCGCCATCTTCAACCAGAGACAAGCCCCCATGATCACACTGCATCACTGCGTCAGTGCCCGCTCCTTCCGCCCGCTGTGGATGCTGGAGGAGTTGAGCCTGCCCTACCGGCTGCGCATGCTGCCCTTTCCACCCCGGGTTTGGCAGCGCGACTTCCTGGCCGACAACCCGCTGGGCACCGTGCCCCTGCTGGAAGACGGCCCGGTGCGCATGACCGAGTCGGCCGCCATCTGCCAGTACCTGACCAGCCGGATTCCAGGGACCTCCCTGGCGGTCACGCCCGAGGAGCCCGACTACGCGCAGTGGCTGAACTGGCTGCACCAGGGTGAAGCCACCCTGACCTTTCCCCAAACGCTGGTGCTGCGCTATGGACGATTCGAGCCCATGGAACGACGTCAGCCCCAGGTGGTCGAGGATTACAGCCGCTGGTTTCTGGCACGCCTCAAGATGGTGGACGCGGCGCTGATCGGCGATGCGCCCTGGCTGTGCGCGGGCCGCTTCACGGCTGCCGATGTGTCGGTGGGTTACGCCCTGATGCTGGCCAGCCACCTCGGGCTGCTGGAGCGCATGAGCCCGGCCATCCAGGCCTACTGGCAGCGCCTGCAGGAGCGCCCGGCCTTCGCCCGTGCCCTGGCGGCACAACACCAGGCGGCGCTGGATCAGGGCGTGCCGACCACCCCGGCCCCGGATACCGGTCCGCCCGCCTGAGGACAGGCTGCCTCAGCAGCCCAGCAAGGCGGGCAGCTCCGCCATGCTGCGGAACACCCGCACGGCGCCCGCGGCCAACAGGGCGTCGTGACTGTCGTGCAGGGTCTGGGCCGGCAGGTAGGCGAACACGGTGGCCCCGGCGGCCACGCCTGCCGTGACGCCCGTGACGGTGTCCTCGACCACCGCACAGCGACGCGGGTCGGCCTGCAGGAAATCCGCGGCGGCCAGGTACACATCGGGGGCCGGCTTGCTGCGTGGCATCTCGTGCCCGCTGAAGATGCGACCCTCGAAATAAGGGCTCAGCCCCACCTTGTCGAGCTGCAGGTTGACCTTGAACCGATCCGCACCCGAGGCACAGGCGATGCGCCCCTGGTGGTGGGCATGCACCCGCTCGACCGCCCCATGCACATGCTCGACTGCGGTCAGCCGTTCGTTCAGGGCCGCATTGCGACGGGCGTAGAACTCGGCCATCCAGGCGTCAGTCAGGGGTTTGCCGGTGCGGGCCTCGATGTTGGCACGCTCGTCACGCACGGCCTTGCCGACAAAGACGCGGAAGCACTCCTCGGCGCTCATCACCCAACCCGACTCTTCGAGCATGTCGCGCAGCAGGCCATTGGTGATGGGCTCGCTGTCCACCAGCACGCCATCGCAGTCGAACAGCACGGCATCGAATCGCATCATGGGAAGACTCCAGAATTCAAGAAGATCGGCCGGCAGGAAACTCACCGGCCACGTAATACCAGCGCGGCAGGCCCGGGCCACCCGCATCAATGCGGGTCTCGCGCACAAAACGGCTGCGCTCGTGCAGGCGCACGGCCCGGCCCTGCTCGCGGTAGCGGGCCACGAACTCGACCTGGGCTCGATCGCCATCGGGCCAGTGGCCTCGCACCTCCAGGCCCAGCCAATGCGGTGCGGGCTCCAAGTCCAGCGAGGCGGGCCGGGTGTCGGGGTGCCAGGTGACCAACAGGTAGTCGCTGCGCTGCAGCACGAAGGCGCTGTAGCGCGAGCGCATCAGGCTCTCCGCGTCCGGGGCGGGCTGATGATCGAAGTGGTCGACAAAGCGGCCGCAGCAATCCACCCAGGCCAAGGGGCGACGGCGGCCGTCCAGGCGGCCGCAGGGGCAGAGATCGGAAGAAGCCATCACGCATGCAAGCCGTCGCCGGCCGGAACAAAGGCCCGGATTCTACGAGACGGCAGGCCCGTGCTGGCGGCGGCGCAGCCCCGATGGGCGCACCGGATCAGGCCAGGGCGCGCTGGATGAGGATTTTCTGGACGTCGCTGGTGCCTTCATAGATCTGGCAAACGCGCACGTCACGGTAGATGCGCTCGAGCGGGAAGTCTTTCACATAACCGTAGCCGCCCAGGGTCTGGATGGCCGCGCTGCAGACCTTCTCAGCCATTTCGCTGGCAAAGAGCTTGGCCATGGCGGCCTCCTTGAGGCAGGGTCGGCCGGCGTCGCGCAGGGCGGCGGCGTGCCAGATCAGTTGCCGGGCGGCTTCCAGCTGGGTGGCGCAGTCGGCCAGGCGAAAGCCCACGGCCTGGTGGTTGAAGATGGCGGTGCCGAAGCTCTCGCGCTGCTTGGCGTAGTCGACGGCCACTTCGAAGGCGCTGCGCGCCATGCCCAGGCTTTGCGCCGCAATGCCGATGCGCCCGCCCTCCAGGGCCGACAGGGCGATCTTGTAGCCCTCGCCCTCAGCCCCGATCAGGTTCTCAGCGGGGATGCGGCAGTTGTCAAAATTGATCTGCGCCGTGTCGCTGCTGTGCTGGCCCAGCTTGTCTTCCAGTCGTGCCACCCCATAGCCCGGGTTGGCGGTGGGCACCAGGAAGGCGCTCATGCCGCGCTTGCCGGCAGCCTTGTCGGTGACAGCGATCACGATGGCCACATGGCCGTTCTGGCCACTGGTGATGAACTGCTTGACGCCGTTGATCACGTACTCGTCCCCTTGCTTGACCGCGGTGGTACGCAAGGCCGAGGCATCGCTGCCCACGTGTGGCTCAGTCAGGCAGAAGGCGCCCAGCATGTGGCCCTGGGCCAAGGGCACCAGCCATTGCTGCTTCTGGGCCTCGCTGCCGTAGCGCATCAGGATGGCGTTGACCGGGCAGTTGGTGACGCTGATGGCGGTGCTGGTGCCACCGTCGCCCGCCGCGATCTCCTCCAGCACCAGGGCCAGGCTCACGTAGTCGAGCGCGGCGCCGCCATAGGCCTCAGGCACACAGATGCCGTAGGCGCCCAGCGCGGCCAGGCCCCGGTGGGCCTCTTTGGGAAAGTGGTGCTCCTGGTCCCAACGGGCGGCATGGGGCCAGAGTTGCTCACGGGCGAAGTCGCGCACGGCGTCGCGGATCATCTCCTGGTCTTGGGTCAACAGCATTCGTGTCTCCTGGATCGTTGTTCTGGGGAGCTCCGGCTGGCGGAGGCTTTACCAATGGCTGGCGCGGCGGCCATCGTGGTGCAACAGGCGACCTCGGTCGGCTGGCGTGAGGCCGGCCAGAGTGCGGCGCAGGCCTTGCACGCTTTGTTCAACCGACAACGGAGCGGACTCGCCCCCCATGTCGGTGCGCACCCAACCTGGGTCGATGGTGACCAGGGTGGCACGCGGGTAGTCGTGCTGGGCCGCGGCCACTGCCATGTTGAGGGCGGCCTTGCTGACGCGGTACAGCCAGGCGCTGCTGTTGGGCACGCTGCCGATCTGGCTCATGGAACTGGAGATGGCGGCGAACACGCCGCCCGCCTCTTCGACCATGGGCATGATCTGGGGCAGCACCTGCATGGCACCCAGCACATTGGGGTGCATGACCGCATCAAAATGCTCGCGGGTGGGCGGCGAGAGCGCATTGCCTCGGTCCATGACGCCGGCCACATACAGGGCCAGGTCGATCTTCTCGCCATCAAGCTGCCAGGACAGGCCGCTGACGCTGGCCGGATCGGCCACGTCGAGCTTGAGCACCTGGGCGCCCAGCGCCTGCAGTTGGGCGCGCGCCTCATCGCTGCGTGCAGTGGCAATGACGCGCTCGCCGGCGGCCAAAGCCTGGCGCGCCAGCTCCAGGCCGAGGCCACGGGAGGCGCCGATGATCAAGGTGGTGCTCATGGGAGGCCTCAGAGGTTCATCAAAGCAGTTCGACCGCCATGGCCGTGGCTTCGCCACCGCCGATGCACAAGGTGGCCAGGCCGCGCTTCTTGCCGCGGGCCTTCAGCGCATGCAGCAAAGTGACGATGATGCGAGCGCCGCTGGCCCCGATGGGATGGCCCAGCGCGCAGGCGCCACCGTTGACGTTGACGATGTCGTGGGACAGGTTCAGTTCGGTCATCAGGGCCATGGGCACCACGGCAAAGGCTTCGTTGATCTCCCAGAGATCAACCTCGGCGGCCGTCCAGCCGGCCTTGGCCAGAGCCTTCTGGGTAGCACCCAGGGGGGCGGTGGCGAACCACTCGGGCTCCTGGGCATGGGTGGCATGGCTGAAGATGCGGGCCAGCGGTTGGCAGCCCAGCTTCTGCGCGGTCGACTCGCGCATCATCACCAGGGCGGCGGCGCCATCGTTGATCGACGAACTGGAGGCGGCGGTGATCGTGCCGTCCTTCTTGAAGGCGGGCTTGAGGCCCGGGATCTTGTCGAGCTTGACCTTGCCAGGACCTTCGTCAACCGAGATCACGGTCTCGCCCGAGCGCGACTTGACGGTGACCGGTGCGATCTCAGCCGCAAAGGCGCCCGATTCGGTGGCGGCCTTGGCGCGCTGCACACTGGTGACGGCGAAATGATCCTGCTGTTCGCGGGTGAAGCTGTACTTGGCGGCGCAGTCTTCACCGAAAGTGCCCATCGAACGCCCCGGCTGATAGGCGTCTTCCAGACCGTCGAGCATCATGTGGTCGAAGATGCGATCGTGCCCCATGCGGTAGCCGCCACGGCCTTTCTGCAGCAGGTAGGGTGCATTGGTCATGCTTTCCATCCCGCCGGCCACCATCACGTCGTGGGTACCGGCCAGCAGCATGTCGTGCGCGAACATGGCAGCCTTCATGCCCGAGCCGCACATCTTGGACAGGGTGACCGCCCCGGCCCCTTTGGGCAGACCGCCCTTGAACGCAGCCTGACGCGCCGGGGCCTGGCCCTGGCCCGCCATCAGGCAGTTGCCGAACAGCACCTCACCCACGGCCTCTGGCGAGACGCCGGCGCGCTCGACGGCGGCCCGGATGGCCACGCCGCCCAGATCGTGGGCCGCGAGGCCGCTGAAGTCGCCCTGGAAGCTGCCCATGGGGGTGCGCGCAGCACCGACGATGACGATGGATTCGGACATGTTGATCTCCTGATGTTGGAATGACTGGCTGGGGTGAAAAGACGCCCTCATGCAGCCGGGCTGGCCTGAGAGGGCGCGAAGCGCCGACTGCGCTCATAGGGAAAGATGTCATGCACATGGCCGGCCTGGATGCGTTCCTTGTGCTGCTGCCAGAAGCTGACCTCCAGCAGATCGGCATGGTGCCGCAGGAAGACCTCTCGCACCGCCGGATGGCCCAGCAGAAACGGGGCAAAGGTCTCGGGGAACACATCGCGCGGACCGACGCTGTACCAGATCTCGCCGGAGAGTTCGTCCTCCTCGTTGCGGGGCGCTGGCACGCGGCGGAAATGGCAATCGGTGATGTATTCGATCTCGTCGTAGTCGTAGAAGACCACCTTGCCATGGCGGGTGATGCCGAAGTTCTTCCAGAGCATGTCGCCCGGGAAGATGTTGGCGGCCACCAGATCCTTGATGGCATTGCCGTACTCGATCACGCTGCGCTCGATCTGGGCCTGTGCCGCGGGGTGCTCCAGACCTTGGTCAAAGGCCTCCTGCAGGTACAGATTGAGCGGGATCATGCGGCGCTCGATGTAGAGGTGCTTGATGATGACCTCGGTGCGACCATCGCCATCGCGGTCGCTGATCTCGAGCTGGCTGGGGGCGAATTTCTGGATTTCCGCGATCAGTTCGTCGCCGAAGCGTTCGCGGGGGAAAGCCACCTCGCTGTACTCCAGCGTGTCGGCCATGCGCCCGACGCGATCGTGCTGCTTGACCAGCAGGTACTTGCCCTTGATCTGCTCACGGGTGGTGTCCTTGGGAGGCGGGAAATAGTCTTTGATGAGTTTGAAGACGAAGGGAAACGAAGGCAGATCGAACACCAGCATGACCATGCCCTTGATGCCGGGGGCAATGCGGAAACGGTCGGTGGAATGGCGCAGATGGGCCAGGAAGTCGCGGTAGAACAAGGTCTTGCCCTGCTTGGCCAGCCCCAGGGCGTTGTAGATCTCGGCCCGGGGCTTGCGCGGCATCAGGGAACGCAGAAACTGCACGTAGGCCGAGGGGATCTCCATGTCGACCATGAAATAGGCACGTGCAAAGCTGAACAGCATCTGCAAGTCATCCTCGCCGAACAGAGCCGCATCGATGCGCAGCTGGCCTCGGCTGTTGTGCAGGATCGGCAGGGCAAACGGCAGCTCGTTGAAGCCGTTGATGAGTTTGCCGACCACATAGGCACCCTTGTTGCGGAAGAACAGGCTGGACAGCACCTGGATCTGGAAATTGGTGCGCAGCTTGACGTCTCCGAGTCGCTGGTGGAGGGCCTGGAGGACACTGGCGACGTCGCGCGGCAGATCTTCGAATTCACGTTGCAGCCGGAAATGCTCGATGAGCTCGGTCAGCACCTCGGGCAGGGTGGCGCGGGAGGGGTAGTAGGCGCGGAAGGTGGGCTGAGCCTCCGGCTCGTCGTTTTCGATGTATTCGGTGCTGACCGCCGGACGCACAAAGATGAAATCGTTGTGGAAGTGGGTGCGGTGCAGGATCTTGGTGGTGACCGAGTTGAAGAAGGTCTCGGCGAGCTCGGGCTGGTGGTGGTCGACCAGCAGCCCGATGTAGTGCAGCTTGACCTGCTGCCACACATCCATGGGTTGAGCGCCGGCCTTGAACTCTTTCTCGAGCCGGGTCACGCACTCCTTGACGCGCAGACCGTAGAACTCGATGCGCTCGCGCTGGGCTCGCCGCTGACCATGCCAGTCACAGGTCTCGAAACGATGCTTGGCCCGGGCCGACTCGGTACGAAAAAGGCGGTAGTGGCGGTTGAAGCCATCCATCATGGCCTTGGCGATGCCGTAGGCCTGGGGAGCGTCGAGTCGGGATGGAAACATGGCTGTCGCCCCGCCACTCAGAGGTTCAGAGAGCGACGCCGCGCGGGTAGCGCTTGAGGCCGTTGCGGAAGACCGGCATCACATCCTGGGGACCGTGCATGCTGACCCGCAGATCGTTGACCAGGCCGTCCTTGAGGCCGTAGCACCAGCCGTGCAGGGCCAACTTCTGGCCTCGGTGCCAGGCGTCCTGCACGACATTGGTCAGAGCCACGTTGCCAACCTGCTCGATGACGTTCATCTCGCACAGCACATCTTCCTGCTCGGCCATTGTCAGGTGATCCAGGCGACGACGATGGCGCACCTTGACGTCATGGACATGACGCAACCAGTTGTCGGCCAGGCCGACACGCATGCCGCGCAAGGTGGCCAGCACGCCGCCGCAGCCGTAGTGGCCCACCACCATGATGTGCTCGACCTTCAGGTAGTCGACCGCGAACTGGATCACCGACAGGGCATTCAGATCCGAGTGCACCACCACGTTGGCGACGTTGCGATGCACGAACACCTCGCCCGGATCCAGCCCGGTGATCTCGTTGGCCGGCACCCGGCTGTCGGAGCAGCCGATCCAGAGGTACTTGGGGTTTTGCTGCTGGGCCAACTGGCTGAAAAAGCCGGGTCGCGCCTGCTCCATGCGGGCCGCCCAGACGCGGTTGTTGTCGATCAGGTGCTGAAGGCTGGAAGAAGATGTCATGCGGCGATGTTAGCGGCTGTGCCTGTCTGTGGCTTGAGACTCAGCAAGTCTCGGCGAACAGCTCACGGCCGATCAGCATGCGACGGATTTCACTGGTGCCAGCACCGATCTCGTAGAGCTTGGCATCGCGCCACAGACGGCCCAGGGGGTACTCATTGATGTAGCCGTTGCCGCCATAGATCTGCACGCCCTCGCCCGCCATCCAGGTGGCCTTCTCGGCGCACCACAGAATGACGCTGGCGCAGTCCTTGCGGACCTGGCGCACATGCTCGGTGCCCAGCAGGTCGAGGTTCTTGGCCACGGTGTAGGCAAACGAGCGGCCGGCCTGCAACACGGTGTACATGTCGGCCACCTTGCCCTGGATCAGCTGGAACTCACCGATGCTCTGGCCGAACTGCTTGCGGTCGTGGATGTAGGGGATGACGTTGTCCATCACCGCCTGCATGATGCCCAGGGGACCGCCGGTGAGCACGGCACGCTCGTAGTCGAGACCACTCATGAGCACCTTGGCGCCCATGTTGAGACCGCCCAGGATGTTCTCGGCCGGCACTTCGACGTTGTTGAACACCAACTCGCCCGTGTGGCTGCCGCGCATGCCGAGCTTGTCGAGCTTTTGCGCGATGCTGAAGCCCTTCATGCCTTTCTCGATCAGGAAGGCAGTGACGCCGCGGGCCCCAAGCTCAGGCTCGCTCTTGGCATAGACCACCAGGGTGTCGGCGTCAGGACCGTTGGTGATCCACATCTTGCTGCCATTGAGCAGGTAGTAGCCGCCTTTGTCCTCGGCCTTGAGCTTCATGCTGATGACGTCGGAGCCGGCACCGGGCTCGCTCATGGCCAGGGCGCCCACGTGCTCGCCAGAAATCAGTTTGGGCAGGTATTTGGTCTTCTGTGCCTCGGTGCCGTTGCGGTTGATCTGGTTCACGCACAGATTGCTGTGTGCGCCATAAGACAGGCCAACCGACGCGCTGGCCCGTGAGATCTCTTCCATCGCCACCATGTGGGCCAGGTAACCCATGTTGGCACCGCCATAGGCCTCAGGCACAGTGATGCCCAGCACCCCCAGATCGCCCATCTTGCGCCACAGGTCCATGGGGAACTGGTCGTTGCGGTCGATCTCCGCCGCCCTGGGCGCGATCTCGGCCTGGGCAAAGTCGCGTACGGCATCGCGCAGAGCATCGATGTCATCACCAAGTTGAAAATTGAGGCCGGGCAGGTTCATGGAAGTCTCCTTGGAATTCAGTATTTTTGCGGGACCGGTGCCAGCGTCTGCTGCATCACCGCACAGGATTGACGGCGCCCGTCAGGCGCCACGTGAAAAAGTTCAGCCGTGGTCACGATGACCCGCTTGCCGGGGCGCACCACCCGGCCCAGCGCATGCAACTCGCCATCGCTGAAGCTGGCCAGGAAGTTGATCTTGTACTCGACCGTGACCACTTCCAAGCCTTCATCAAGCACTGACAAACCGGCATAACCGCCAGCGATGTCGGCCAGCGCGCCCATGGCGCCACCGTGAAAGCCACCTTGTTGCTGGGTGACCCGTTCGGAATAAGGCAAGGCGATTTCGCACAGGCCGGGTTCGACCCGGAGCAGACGGGCACCCAAGTGCTGCATCAGGCCCTGACGGGCCAGACTGGCTTCGATGCGCGCGTGCAGGGCGCTGGCGCCCGCAGCCTCTGCGGTGGTTGATCGGTTCATGGGCCGGCAGCTTAATTGACGTTTACGTAAACGTCAATTGGTGAAAGACTTTGAAAGGCCCCAGCCGATCAAGCGGCGCGTCGCTTGCGGGCGGTAGCCCCACTCCCCTGGGATGGGGGCGAAGCCGACGAAACCTGATCGTCCTCGGCGGGCTGCCCTTTGCTGACCCTGGCCAGCAAGGTGCGGGCTTCTTTCTCGTGCACCTTGACCTCTTCGAGGTTGGCCTGAAGGTCCGCCATCTGCTCTTCGAGTTGACGGCGGTGACCAGCCAGCACATCAAGGAACTTGCGCAACTGCGGCCCGGTATCACGGGGGCTGTCGTACATGTCGATGATTTCTCGCGCCTCAGACAAGGACAGCCCCAGGCGCTTGGCCCGCAATGTGAGCTTGAGACGAGTGCGATCGCGGGCGGTGTAGATGCGTGTGCGCCCCCCAGGCCCTTCGCGCAGAGGCTGCAGCAGCCCCATGTCCTCATAGAAGCGCATGGCGCGGGTGGTGAGGTCGAATTCGTGGGCGAGGTCGCTGATGGTGTAGGTGGTGGCCATGGGAAATCAGGTCGGATCGGTAGCACGGCGGCGACATCTGCCCTGTGCACGCCTGCCTAGAATGGGCAGATTACATCTGACGCTTACGTCAACGTCAATCCTGACGCACGCAGCGGCATGAGCCTGAACAAGAGCCCCCACCATGAACGCCCTCGAACTGGAACTGGATTACCCTTTTGGCGAGACCCTGCCGGAGGCGGGCCACACCTTGGAGGTGGCCCCCGGCGTGCGCTGGATCCGGCTGTCCATGCCGTTCCGGCTCGACCACATCAACGTCTGGGCCATCGACACGCACGATGGCTGGGTGCTGGTGGACACCGGCCTGAACAACCCCACCACCGTGGCCGACTGGCTGGCGCTGATGGGTGAGGGGCCGCTGGCGCGACCGCTGCAGGGCGTGTACACCACGCACATGCACCCCGACCACATCGGGCTGGCAGGCTGGTTCACGCGCCGCGCTGGCGTGCCGCTGCACATGAGCCGCCTGGAATACCTGAGCTGCCGCGTGATGCACGCCGACACGAACCGCGAGGCGCCGCCCGACGGCG
>RXJO01000393.1:200-13792 GCA_003987795.1 Curvibacter sp. | reverse complement strand
CACCGGCCTGATCAAGGCCAACATCCCGACCCGCATCGCCTTCCAGGTGAGCAGCAAGATCGACAGCCGCACCATCCTGGACCAGATGGGGGCCGAGGCCCTGCTGGGCATGGGCGACATGCTCTACATGCCCAGCGGCACGGGTTTCCCGGTGCGGGTGCATGGCGCCTTCGTCAGCGATGAAGAGGTGCACCGCGTGGTCAGCTACCTGAAAAGCCAGGGTGAGCCCGACTACATCGAGGGCGTGCTCGAAGGCGGCACCGTCGACGGTGATGACGGCCCGGGCGGAGACGGTGGCAGCGAAGGCGGCGAGAAAGACCCGATGTACGACCAGGCTGTCGAGGTGGTGCTCAAGGACCGCAAGGCCAGCATCTCGTACGTGCAGCGCAAGCTGCGCATCGGCTACAACCGATCGGCCCGCCTGCTGGAAGACATGGAAAAAGCCGGCCTGGTGAGTGCCCTCACCGCCAGCGGCCAGCGCGAAGTGCTGGTGCCTGCGCGCAACGAATGAAAGTGAAGCCATGATGATGCGACGAGCTCTGGCCGTGTTGGGCCTGGGATGGGTTCTGGCCGGGCCTGCGCTGGCCGGTGGCCTGGAGGCTCTGGAGGCCTTTGTCAAGGGCACGCGCAGCGGCAAGGCCGAGTTCACCCAGGTGGTGACCGCCCCGGCGCGCGAAGGGCAGGTGGCCCGCAGCAAGAGCTCCAGTGGCGTGTTCGAGTTCTTGCGTCCGTCGCGCTTCCGCTTCGACTACCGCAAGCCTTTCGAGCAGCAACTGGTGGCCGATGGCCAGACCGTGTGGCTTTACGACGTCGACCTGAACCAGGTCACGGCGCGCAAGCAGTCGCAGGTGCTGGGCTCCACCCCGGCGGCCCTGCTGGCTTCGGCCCCCGACCTCAAATCGCTGGAGGCCGAGTTCAAGCTGGGCGCCTTGCCTGATCAGGACGGCCAGCAGTGGGTTCAGGCCGTGCCCAAGTCGCGTGACGGCCAGATCCAGAGCGTGAAGATCGGCTTCAAGGGCGAGCAACTCGCCACCCTCGACATCCTCGACAGTTTTGGCCAGCGCTCGGTGCTGAGCTTCAGTGGTTTCCAGGCCAACCCCAGCCTGCCGGCCGATGCCTTCCAGTTCAAGCCGCCCAAGGGCGCCGATGTGGTGCAGCAGTAAGGCGTGCTGCTGACCCCGGCCGGGGCGGTCTTTACCATCCGTTTGTCAACGGCCGTCTGCCGCGGGTCGTTGCCAGTTCACCGCGGGTGACGGGCGGGCCGGACGGCTGCTGTGTGTGCCCGGCGCTCAAACCGGAGACCGTTCATGGATCTGTTGCGTCGACATCTGCTGGCCGGGTCGGCCGCCGGGGCCTGCCTGGGGCTGGCGGGCTGTGCCAGCCGGCCCTCCGGCGACACCGGCCCAGGTGATGTGCTGGCCGAGTCCCGGGGCGATACCCCCGTCCATCAACTTCGCTGGCTCAACCGACTGAGCTGGGGCGCCACGCCCGAGGTGGCACGCCAGCTGGCCTCCCAGGGCCGCTCGCGTTGGCTGGCGCAGCAGCTCAAGGCGCAGCCGGGGGCGCCTTTGCCGCCTGAGGCCCAGGCCCAGATCGATGCGATGACCATCACCCGCGAGCCCTTGGTGGCGCGCGTGGTGGCCCTGGAGGCGCAGCGGCGCGCGGCCGACGCGCTGAAGGACGACGAGGCCAAGAAGGCAGCCCAGCAGGCCTACCAGCAGGAGCTGAACCGTCAGGGACGCGAATCGGCCCAGCGCTTCGTGCTGCGTGCCCTGTATTCTCCCCAGCAGGTGCAAGAGCAGATGGTCTGGTTCTGGATGAACCATTTCAGCCTGCACCTCTACAAGGGCAATCTGCGGGCCTTGATCCCGGATTTCGAAGAGCAGGCCGTGCGCCCTCATGTGCTGGGGCGCTTTCGCGAGCTGCTGGGGGCCACGGTCTACCACCCGGCCATGCTGCGCTACCTGGACAACGAGCACAACGCTTCGGGACGCCTCAACGAGAACTACGCCCGCGAGCTGATGGAGTTGCACACCCTGGGCGTGGGCGGGGGCTACTCCCAGCAGGATGTGCAGGCGATGGCGCGCGTGCTCAGCGGTCTGGGCGTGGTGAATCCGCCCGATGCAGCACCACCCCAGCTGCCGCCTGCCTTGCAAGGCCAATATGTGCGTCGAGGTCTGTTCGAGTTCAACCCGCGCCGCCACGACGGCAGCCCGCAGTCGCTGATGGGTCAGCCCCTGCCCGGTCAGGGCCTGCAGCGCGTGGAGGCGGCCCTGGACCGGCTGGCCCGGCACCCGTCGACGGCGCGGTTCTTGGCGCGCAAGCTGGTGCTGTTCTGGGTGTCAGACAAGCCCTCGCCGGACCTGGTGGACAAATTGGCCAGGGCCTTCCAGCGCCACGACGGCGACATCGCAGCCACCTTGGAGGTGCTGTTCGCCAGCCCCGAGTTCGCCGCCTCGCTGGGCACGCTGTTCCGCGACCCGGTGCACTATGTGCTGGCCGCGGTGCGATTGGCCTATGACGGTCGCGTCATCCTCAACCCCAACCCGGTGCTGAACTGGATCAATCGCCTGGGCGAGCCCTTGTATGGCCGCAGCACGCCAGACGGCTACCCGCTGGAATCAGCGGCCTGGTCCAGTGCGGGGCAGATGAGCACCCGCTTCGAGGTGGCCAGGGCCATCGGCTCGGGCCCAGCCGGGTTGTTCAAGACCGAGACCCAGCCTGTGGTCGAAAAGCCTGCTTTCCCTCAGCTGTCCAATGCGCTGTATCACCAGGGCCTGGCACAGAGCCTGGGCCCGCGCACCCGGCAGGCCCTGGAGCAGGCCACCTCGCCGCAGGAGTGGAACACCTTTTTGCTGTCTTCTCCTGAATTCATGAACCGCTGACCCGAAAGCGAGGACTTCATGCAACGCCGACACCTTCTCCAGCACCTGTGCGTGGCCGGCCTGGCCCCGCTGGCCCTGCATGGCAGCCGCAGCTGGGCAGCCCCTGGGGCTGGACGCAACAAGTTCCTGCTGGTGTTCCTGCGCGGCGGCTATGACGCGGCCAACCTGCTGGTGCCCACGGCCAATACCTTTTACGAGGAGTCGCGGCCCAACATCGCGATCGCCCGACCCGGGCGGGCGCAAGGCGCCTTGCCGCTGGATGCCGACTGGGGCCTGCATCCGGCCCTGGGCGACAGTGTGCTGCCGCTTTTCCAGCGGGGGCAAGTCGCCTTCGTGCCCTTCTGTGGCACCGATGACCTCTCACGCAGCCATTTCGAAACCCAGGACAGCATCGAGCTGGGGCAGGGCCTGGGGGCGCGGCGCGATTTCCGTTCGGGCTTCCTGAACCGCCTGTGTGCCGAGTTGGGCGGCCGCGAAGGCCTGGGCATCGCCTTCACCGACCAGTTGCCCATGTCCTTGCGCGGCCCGGTGCCGGTGGCCAATGTGGCCTTGTCGTCGGTGGGCAAGCCGGCCGTCGATGAGCGTCAGGCCCGCATCATCGAGGCCATGTACGGCGAGGGGCAACTGGCGACCCCGGTGCGTGAGGGCTTTCAGGTGCAGGCCGAGGCGCGGCAAAGCCTGCAGGCCGAGATGGAAAGCGCCAATCGGCGGGCCATGAGCGCTCGCGGCTTCGAGCAGGTGGCGCGGCGCCTGGCCTACCTGCTGCGGTCGGAGCACGACATCGGCTTTGTCGATGTGGGCGGCTGGGACACCCATGTGGCGCAGGGTGGCGCCACTGGCACGCAGGCCAAGCGCTTCGAGGAGTTGGGCCAGGGTCTGGCCGCGTTGGCCGATGGCATGGGCGAGGCCTGGGGGCGCACCACCGTGGTGGTGATCAGCGAATTTGGTCGTACCTTCCGGGAAAACGGCAACCGGGGCACCGATCACGGCCATGGTTCGGTGCTGTGGGTGCTGGGCGGCAGCGTGCATGGGGGCCGGGTGGCGGGCGAGCAGGTGGCCGTCAGCCCCACCAGCCTGTTCCAGAACCGCGATTTTCCGGTGATCAACGACTACCGCAGCGTGCTCGCCGGCCTGCTCGGGCGCCAGTATGGCTTGGGTCCGCAGGCCCTGCAGAGGGTGTTTCCGGGGGCCGCCGTGCGGGATCTGGGGCTGGTCTGAGGCTCAGCGATCAGCCAGCGCACGCTGCAGAAAGCCGGCCACGGCGTCCTGGGCGGCCGGCCAGTTCAGCAGGGTGTGTGGGGCGTTCGGGATCAGCAGCACGCTCGCCCGCGGGTTGTCCTTGAGGGCGGCGGCGCAGTGGCCCTGGGCCTCGGCCGAGCCGAGCCAGGGGTTGCTGCGCGAGAAATACGGATCGGTGCTGCTGATCAGGTTGAGCACCGGCTGGCCCGGCACCGAGGCCGTGCGCGGGGCCTGCACGAAGTAATTGGCCTCGCAGCTCCATGAGAAGACCATGCGGGCGGCCAGCCCTTCGCCGCCATGGCGGGCCACCGCCACCGCGCCTTCGCTGGTACCGGCCAAAACGATGCGGCGGGCGTCGACCCAGGGCTCGGTCCGCAGGGCCGCCAGGGCGGCTTCGATTTCCGAGCCGCGCAGCGCATGGATGCGCTCGTAGTCCTCGGCGGCAATCGGTGACTGGTAGGTGACCCGGCCCGGCAGGGCGAATGAATCCGGCGCCAGGCTGGCGATGCCCCGATCGGCCAGCCACTGCTGCCAGGTACCGATGGCACTCAGGCCCAGCCCGGAGGACCCATGCAGAAAAAGCACCACCGGCACGGCCTGGCCGCGGGGGGCGGGGCGTGCGCTGAAGGGGCCGCTGTACCGGGCACCGCCGGTGGCGCGCTCCGGCAGCACCAGGGCGGCCCGTGCCACACTTTCTGCCAACGAGGCCGGTGTGTGCTGCCAGGCCGTGCCTTCGATGCGCCCGGCCGGCGGGGTTTGAGCCTGCGCGGCCGTGATCAGGCCCCAGGCCAGCAGGGCCAGGCAGCTCGGAAGGGCGGCAGTGATTCGCAAGCGCTGCATGGGCAAGCCTCCAGGTTCGATCTGCCCAGTGTCGCGTGTTCACGGTCGCGCTGCCATCCGTGGAAACCGTGCCCGGGTGCATGGACAATCGAGGCATGAACACGCCGCGCTCCGCTCCCAAGTCCGACTCCGCCTCTTATGTGCCGCTGGCCGAGCGGCTGCGACCGCAGTCGCTGGCCGAGGTGATCGGTCAGCAGCATCTGCTGGGGGCCGGCATGCCCTTGCGCCTGGCTTTCGAGTCGGGACGTCCGCACAGCTGCATCCTTTGGGGCCCGCCGGGGGTCGGCAAGACCACCATCGCGCGCCTGATGGCGCGCGCCTTCGATGCCCAGTTCATCACCATCAGCGCGGTGCTGGGTGGCGTCAAGGAGATCCGCGAGGCGGTGGAGCAGGCCGAGGCGGTGCGCCGGGGCCTGCACCCGCAGCCGACCATCCTGTTTGTGGATGAGGTGCATCGCTTCAACAAGAGCCAGCAGGACGCTTTCCTGCCCCATGTGGAAAGCGGCCTGTTCACCTTCATCGGTGCCACCACCGAGAACCCTTCCTTCGAGGTCAATTCGGCGTTGCTGTCGCGGGCCCAGGTGTATGTGCTCAAGGCCTTCAGCGATGACGATTCCCGCCAGTTGATCCAGCGTGCACGCGATCTGGCCCTGCAGCACCTGGATTTCGACGAGGCGGCCATCAGCACCCTGGCAGGTTATGCCGACGGTGATGCGCGCCGACTGCTCAACCTGCTGGAGCAGACCGCCATGGCGGCCCAGGCCAGCGGCGTGCAGGCCATCGATGCGGCTTTCCTGCAGCAGGCCCTGACCTTGAACGCGCGTCGCTTCGACAAGGGGGGCGACCACTTCTACGACCAGATTTCGGCGCTGCACAAGTCGGTGCGCGGTTCCAACCCGGACGCCGCCCTGTATTGGTTGTGCCGCATGCTCGACGGCGGCGCCGATGCCCGCTACCTGGCGCGTCGGGTGGTGCGCATGGCCTGGGAGGACATCGGCCTGGCTGATCCCCGCGCTCTGCAACTGGCCAACGATGCGGCCACCACCTATGAGCGACTGGGTTCACCCGAGGGTGAGCTGGCGATTGCGCAGGCCGTGATCTACCTGGCCGTCGCGCCCAAGAGCAATGCGGGCTACATGGCCTACAACCAGGCCAAAGCCTTCATCAAGAAAGACCGCTCCCGAGAGGTGCCGGTGCACCTGCGCAATGCACCCACCGCCTTGATGAAAGAGCTGGGGCATGGCAAGGACTACCGGTATGCCCACGATGAGCCCGAGGCTTACGCCGCAGGGGAGACCTACCTGCCCGATGGTCTGGCCGAGCCAGGCTGGTACCAACCGGTGCCACGGGGGCTGGAACTCAAGATCGGTGAGAAATTGGCCCATTTGCGCGCGCTGGACGACGCCGCGCGTCGAGGCTGAGTTTTTTTTCATCTCGAATGGCAAGACTTTGATGGTCTGTCGGAGCCGCCTTTGGCCCGCTGGTTGCACCTTTCTGGTGCAATCGAAATCGATGACCGGTCGGTGAGCGCCGGGCCGGTCTCCTGGCTTATTCACCTCACCTTTGCTATTGAACTTGTAGCGGTGATTTATGATGCCGCGCCATCTCGCGCTGCGATGGGTGGGGTCGTGGATGGTGCTGGCGTGTGTTGCCGAACGCTGTATTTTCAGCAGTCAAGTGAATGAACAGCGTTTTTCATCAGTTTTAATGATGCACAAATAGGCCTGCTGATGCAGCTCAAAACACGGGTAAACCCCGGTCAGTCAATAACTTTTTCATTCTGTACCGTTGGCTACAATCCCGCCCACCAACCCGCATCCGATTTATCTGGCGGGTTTTTTGCTAGGTGGAAGACGGCTTTGTTGTGCCCCGGCGATCCGCCCGGGGATCGGCAAGGCATCTGACTCAACGGAGAAACTTTATGGAAATATTGCTGCAGCAGATCATCAACGGTCTGGTACTCGGCAGCATGTATGCCTTGGTGGCCTTGGGCTACACCATGGTGTACGGCATCATCAACCTGATCAACTTCGCCCACGGCGAGGTGCTGATGGTCGGGGCACTCACCAGTTGGACCATCATCGGGTTCATGAAGGACGCAATGCCTTCAGCGCCCGGTTGGCTGATCCTGCTGATCGCGGTGATCATCGCCTGCGTGGTCTCGGCAACGCTGAACTTCGTGATTGAAAAAGTGGCTTACCGGCCGCTGCGCAACAGCCCCAAGCTGGCGCCGCTGATCACGGCCATCGGCATGTCGATCCTGCTGCAGACCCTGGCCATGATCATCTGGAAGCCCAACTACAAGCCCTATCCCTCGCTGCTGCCCTCGGCACCGATCGAAGTGGGTGGTGCGGTGATCACGCCCACCCAGATCCTGATCCTGGGTGTCACGGCCGTTTCGCTGGCCGTGCTGATGTGGCTGGTCAACTACACCAAGCTGGGCCGTGCCATGCGCGCCACGGCCGAGAACCCCCGTGTGGCCGCTCTGATGGGCGTGCGCCCCGACATGGTCATCTCCGCCACCTTCATCATCGGTGCCGTGCTGGCCGCCATCGCCGGCGTGATGTACGCCGCCAACTACGGCACCGTGCAGCACACCATGGGTTTCCTGCCCGGCCTCAAGGCCTTCACGGCCGCGGTGTTTGGCGGCATCGGCAACTTGGCCGGCGCCGTGGTCGGCGCCATCTTGCTGGGCCTGATCGAGTCGATCGGCTCGGGCTACATCGGTGCCCTGACCGGCGGTCTGCTGGGCAGCAACTACACCGACATCTTCGCCTTCGTGGTGCTCATCATCGTGCTGACCCTGCGTCCCTCCGGCTTGCTGGGTGAACGTGTGGCTGACCGCGCCTGATCGGGGGAATCAACATGAACCAAGACAACAAGACCCTCAAGTACGTGGCCGCTGGCGTCGGCCTGCTGCTGCTGCCCCTGGTGCTGCAGTACTTCGGCAATGCCTGGGTGCGCATCGCCGACCTGGCCCTGCTCTACGTGATGCTGGCGCTGGGCCTGAACATCGTCGTCGGCTACGCCGGTCTGCTGGATCTGGGCTACGTGGCGTTCTACGCCGTGGGCGCCTACATGTTCGGCCTGCTGGCTTCGCCCCAGCTGACCGACAACTTCCAGGCCATCGCTGCCATGTTCCCCAACGGCCTGCACACGCCCTGGTGGGTGATCATCCCGCTGGGTGCTGTGCTGGCAGCCATCTTCGGCGCCTTGCTGGGTGCCCCCACGCTGAAGCTGCGCGGTGACTACCTGGCCATCGTGACCCTGGGTTTCGGTGAGATCGTGCGGATCTTCATGAACAACCTGGATCACCCGATCAACATCACCAACGGCCCCAAGGGCCTGGGCCAGATCGACTCGATCAGCTTCTTCGGCCTGGACCTGGCCAAGCGCCTGTCCATCGGCGACTACGACATCAACTCGGTCACGTTGTACTACTACCTGTTCCTGGTGCTGGTGATCTTCACCGTGATCATCTGCTACCGCCTGCAGGATTCGCGCATCGGCCGCGCCTGGATGGCCATCCGTGAAGACGAGATCGCTGCCAAGGCCATGGGCATCAACACCCGCAACATGAAGCTGCTGGCTTTCGGCATGGGCGCCAGTTTCGGCGGTGTGTCGGGTGCGATGTTCGGTGCCTTCCAAGGCTTTGTGTCGCCCGAATCGTTCAGCCTGATGGAGTCGGTGATGATTGTGGCCATGGTGGTGCTCGGCGGCATCGGGCACATCCCGGGCGTGATCCTGGGTGCCGTGCTGCTGTCGGCCCTGCCCGAGGTGCTGCGCTATGTGGCCGGCCCCCTGCAGTCCATGACCGACGGCCGTCTGGACTCGGCCATCCTGCGCCAGCTGCTGATCGCGCTGGCCATGATCATCGTGATGCTGTTGCGTCCGCGTGGCCTGTGGCCCGCGCCCGAACACGGCAAGTCGCTGCAGCAAGTTCGTTAAGGAGAGACACCCATGGCAGAAACCGTACTCAAGGTGTCCGGCATTTCCAAACGTTTCGGCGGCCTGCAGGCCCTGAGCGATGTGGGCATCACCATCGAACGTGGCCAGGTCTATGGCCTGATCGGCCCCAACGGCGCCGGCAAGACCACGTTCTTCAACGTCATCACCGGGCTGTACACGCCCGACACCGGCAATTTCGAGCTGGCCGGCAAGCCCTACCAGCCCACGGCCGTGCACGAAGTGGCCAAGGCGGGCATTGCCCGCACCTTCCAGAACATCCGTCTGTTCTCCGAGATGACCGCGCTCGAGAACGTGATGGTGGGCCGCCACATCCGCACGGGCTCGGGGCTGCTGGGCGCGGTGTTCCGCACGGCCAGCTTCAAGGCCGAGGAGGCCGCGATCGCCAAGCGTGCTCAAGAGCTGCTCGACTATGTGGGCATCGGCAAATACGCCGACTTCAAGGCTCGCACGCTGTCCTATGGCGACCAGCGTCGCCTGGAGATCGCCCGTGCGCTGGCCACCGACCCGCAGTTGATCGCGCTGGACGAGCCGGCCGCCGGCATGAACGCCACCGAAAAGGTGCAGTTGCGTGAACTGATCGACCAGATCCGTCGCGACAACCGCACGATTTTGTTGATCGAACACGACGTGAAACTGGTCATGGGCCTGTGCGACCGCGTCACGGTGCTGGACTACGGCAAGCAGATTGCCGAAGGCCTGCCCGCCGACGTGCAGAAGAACGAGAAGGTGATCGAGGCTTACCTCGGCGCCGGTGGCCATTGAGTGAGAAAGACAAACCCATGACAGCGAAAACGCTTTTGAAAGTGGCTGGCCTGAAGGTGTCCTACGGGGGCATCCAGGCGGTCAAGGGCGTGGACTTCGAGGTTCACGAGGGCGAGCTGGTCTCGCTGATCGGCTCCAACGGTGCGGGCAAGACCACCACCATGAAAGCCATCACGGGTGGCCTGGCGGCCAATGCCGGTGACATCTACTACCTGGGCAAGCCCATCAAGGGGCAAGGTGCCTGGGACCTGGTCAAGCAAGGCCTGGTGATGGTGCCCGAGGGTCGCGGTGTGTTCACCCGCATGACCATCACCGAAAACCTGCAGATGGGCGCCTTCATCCGCAACGACAAGGCTGGCGTGCTGGCCGACATCGACAAGATGTTCGCCCTGTTCCCCCGCCTCAAGGAGCGCCGTGACCAGTTGGCCGGCACCATGTCGGGTGGCGAGCAGCAGATGCTGGCCATGGCCCGTGCCCTGATGTGCCAACCCAAGGTGCTGCTGCTGGACGAGCCCTCGATGGGTCTGTCGCCGATCATGGTCGACAAGATCTTCGAGGTGGTCCGCGATGTGTCGGCCCAGGGCGTGACCATCGTGCTGGTCGAGCAGAACGCCAGCCGTGCCCTGGCCATCGCCAGCCGTGGCTACGTGATGGAGTCGGGCCTGATCACCATGACGGGCAAGGGCAAGGACCTGCTGAGCGATCCCAAGGTGCGTGCCGCCTACCTGGGCGAGTGAACGCGCTCTGCGCCGCCTGACGGTGGCGCATCAAGGTGCTGAAGGCCGGGTTTCGACCCGGCCTTTTTCATGGGGCCTTCATGAGCGGGCCGCCATCGGGGGGCTCATGGGCATTCCTGTGGCCTTGAATGCCTTCCGGCCTGCCTGCGGATAATGCCGCCCATGCTGACCTTTTTCCAATCCCTGCCCGTGCCTCTGCAAGCGGCCGCGCTGCTGGTGCTGTCCAACCTGTTCATGACCTTTGCCTGGTATGGGCATCTCAAGAGCCTCGCACAGACGCCCTGGTACACCGCTGCCTTCATCAGCTGGGGCATCGCGCTGTTCGAGTACCTGCTGCAGGTCCCAGCCAACCGCATCGGCTTCACCCAGCTCAATGTGGGTCAGCTCAAGATCATGCAAGAGGTGATCACGTTGACGGTGTTCGTACCGTTTTCTGTGTTGTACCTGCAGCAGCCGCTGAAGCTGGACTACCTCTGGGCCGGGCTTTGCATGGTGGGGGCCGTCTACTTCATCTTCCGTGGTGCCTGAGGCTGGGCCTTGGCCCGGCTTCGCGGCCCTGTAGCCGTCTGTCCGGGCCGGCCGGTTAGAATCAGAGGCTTTGTCATTTTTTCGTCACAATTTGTGACATCCCTGTCCGCTAGGAGTCGCCATGCTGTTTGGCAAGCTGTTGCCCCGAGAAGGCAATTTTTTCGAGATGTTCAACCAGCACGCCCAGCACATCGTGGAGGCTGCGCGTGCTTTCTCCCAGTTGGTGGCCAACTATGGCGACCCACACTTGCGTGAGAAGTACAACCAGGACGTGGATGCTGCCGAGCACGCGGCCGATCGCGTGACCCAGGATGTCAACCGTCTCATCCACAAGACCTTCATCACCCCGATCGATCGCGAGCAGATCCACTCGCTGATCAACACCATGGATGACGTGGCCGACCTGATCCAGGACTCTGCCGAGACCATGGCCTTGTACGACGTGCGCGTCATGACCGACGAGATCAGCCGCCTGACGGACCTGAGCCTGAAGTGCTGCGAGCGTCTGCGTGATGCGGTGCAACTGCTCGACAAGATCGCTGACCAGCCGGTGGCCGAGGCCGCACTCAAGACCTGCGAAGAGATCGACCGCCTCGAATCGGATGCCGACCGCGTGATGCGCTCCGCCATGAGCAAGCTGTTCCGTGAAGAGCCGGATGTGCGTGAGGTGATCAAGCTCAAGGCCATCTATGAGTTGCTGGAGACGATCACCGACAAGTGCGAGGATGTGGCCAACCTGATCGAGGGCATCATCCTCGAGAATTCCTGATCTGGGGCACTCACATGAGCAATGTTCCGGTAGCACTGTGGGCCGTCATGGTGCTGGTCGCCATGGCCCTGGTGTTCGATTTCATGAACGGGTTTCATGATGCGGCCAATTCGATCGCCACGGTGGTGTCCACAGGGGTTCTCAAGCCCGGGCAGGCGGTGGTGTTTGCGGCCTTCTTCAATTTCATCGCCATCTTCATCTTTCACCTGAGCGTGGCGGCCACGGTGGGCAAGGGCATTGCTGACGCCGGCGTGATCGACATCCACGTGGTGTTCGGTGCCCTGGCTGGTGCCATCTTCTGGAACCTGATCACCTGGTACTACGGCATCCCCAGCAGTTCCTCGCACGCCTTGATCGGCGGCATCGTGGGGGCCGTGATCGCCAAGGCCGGTGCCAGCGCCCTGATCGGCGCCGGCATCCTGCGCACGGTGGCCTTCATCTTCATCTCGCCCCTGCTGGGCTTTCTGTTCGGCTCGCTGATGATGGTGGCGGTGGCCTGGATCTGCCGTCGCACCCGGCCCTCCAAGATCGATCGCTGGTTCCGCCGTCTGCAGCTGGTTTCGGCCGGCGCCTACAGCCTGGGGCATGGCGGCAATGATGCCCAGAAGACCATCGGCATCATCTGGATGCTGCTGATCGCCACGGGTTATGCCTCGGCGCAGGACAAGGCACCGCCCACCTGGACCATCATCAGTTGCTACATGGCCATCGGCCTGGGCACCATGTTCGGTGGCTGGCGCATCGTCAAGACCATGGGTCAGAAGATCACCAAGCTCAAGCCCGTGGGCGGTTTCTGCGCCGAAACCGGGGGCGCCATCACGCTGTTCATTGCCACCTTGCTCGGCGTGCCGGTGTCGACCACCCACACCATCACCGGCGCCATCGTCGGTGTCGGTTCGGTGCAGCGCGCCAGTGCCGTGCGCTGGGGTGTGGCGGGCAACATCGTCTGGGCCTGGGTGCTGACCATCCCGGCCTCGGCCTTCGTGGCGGGCGTGGCCTACTGGGTGAGCCTGCAGCTGTTCTGAGCGCACGGTCCCCAGCCTGACAACCCCGACCATGGTTCTCCGTGGCGGGGTTTTTGTTTTCAGGCGTTCAGCGATTCGTGCAGGGCGACCAGCTCCTGCGTCAGCTTGTGGCGCGGATCCAGGTGGATCATGGGGCGGGCCAGCTCGTGCGATTCCTTGATCTTCACGCTGGCACCGAGGTAGGGCTGGCACACCGGCAGGCCCTCATCGATCAGCTCTTGCACAGTGCGGCGGGGCAGGGCCGCGCGGGGCTGGAACTGGTTCACCACGATGCCGTCCACTCGCAGATCGGGGTTGTGGTCGGCCTGGATCTCCTTGACGCTGTCGAGCAGGCCGTAGAGTGCCCGGCGCGAAAAGTCGTCGCAATCGAAAGGGATCAGGCAGGATTCGGCTGCGATCAGGGCCGAGCGGGTGTAGAAGTTGAGCGCCGGCGGCGTGTCGATCCAGATCGCGTCGTAGTCGTCGGCCAGCTCCTGCAGGGCGTCGCGCAGCTTGTAGATCTTGTAGCGGCTCTCCAGCTTGCCATGCAGCTCTTCCAGGGCCGGGCTCGATGGCATGACGTGCAGGTTCTCCCAGGGCGAGGCGACGATGAAGTCGCTGGTGGCTGGGGCGCGCAGGGTGAACTTGAGCGTGGTGTCGAAGAACTCGGCCACGCCGCTCAAGCCCTGATCCACCGCATCACCCAGCAGGTAGCGGCTGGAGTTGCCCTGGGGGTCGAGGTCGACCACCAGGGTGCGTTGACCCAAGTGGGCACCGATGGCGGCCAGGTTGCTGGTGATGGTCGATTTGCCGACCCCGCCCTTCTGATTGAAAACAACGCGTCGCATGACCGGTTCCG
>RXJO01000393.1:0-150 GCA_003987795.1 Curvibacter sp. | reverse complement strand
AATGGGGGTATTGTGCATTGCAACATCTCCAAGGTCTTGAGCAAAGCCAAGTGGGCCACCCAAGACCCTGTGCGGGCCGTTCAAAGGTCGGTGCGCAGGCGCCAGATTTCGGGGAAGAGCACCACGTCGAGCATCTTGCGCAGGTAGCTC
>RXJO01000295.1:7043-13896 GCA_003987795.1 Curvibacter sp. | reverse complement strand
TCGGTGCTCACCAACATGGGTCTGTTGCGCCGGCGGCCCATGGTGGCCCTGATGCCTCATCTGGCGGCCCAGCGCTTCGAGGCATCGGGCCTGGTGGCAAGGCTATCGCTGGGCCCGCTCGAGGCCTTCGCCACAGTGGGCTACAGCGTCTCTTCCCACCTGCCGCCCAGCGCGGCCTCTCAACGCTTCATCGAGGCCTTGCGCGCCTCGGTCTGAACTGCGCCATGCCCCTGCGCACGGGCATGGCGGTCTCTCATTCATCCACCTCTGTCGGCATGCCACTGGCGGGCTGCCTGCGGTCCCTGCAAGGAGCTTTCCACAGGCGGCCGGATCGGGCGTGGGGTGGGTTTTCCGCTATTCCAGGGCGCTATAGATCGCGCCTTTGTTTTCATTATCCAAAGCCTGGCCCGCTCCCTAAAGTGCCTCTCAGTTTCATCTCGGAGGTTTCTTTGTCCTATCCCTTCATGCTGCCCGCCTCACTGACCTCGCTGCGCAACTATGTCGATGGCGAGTTCGTGTCCACCGATCGTCAGTTCGACAACATCAGCCCTTTGCATGGCCGACTGCTGGGCCGTGTCCATGAAGCCGATGCCGCCCTGGTCGACCGCGCGGTGCTGGCGGCCCGCCAGGCGCTGGACGGGCCTTGGGGCCGCAGCACCGTGGACGAGCGGGCCGCCTGGCTGCACAAGGTGGCCGATGTCATTGAGCGCCGCTTCGATGAGTTCGTGGCGGCCGAGGTCGCAGACACGGGTCGCCCCGTGACCCAGGCCCGCAACCTCGATGTCTTCCGCGCCATCGCCAACCTGCGCACTTTCGCTGACCTCGGCAAGGCGGCCCATGGTGATTGCTTCGAGAGCCAAACGGCCCAGGGCGAGGCCTTGCTCAATTACACCGTGCGCAAGCCACTGGGCGTGGTCGCCAGCATCTCGCCCTGGAACCTGCCCATCCTGTCGATGACCTGGAAGGCCGCACCGGCCCTGATCTGCGGCAACACCCTGGTGGTCAAACCGTCTGAGGAAACCCCTTCGTCAGCCACCTTGCTGGCGGAAGCCTTCCATGAGGCCGGCGTGCCGCCCGGGGTGTTCAACCTCGTGCATGGCTTTGGCGCCAACTCGGCCGGTGCGGCCATGTCAGCTCACCCGGGCATCGATGGCATCACCTTCACCGGCGAGTCGCGCACGGGCTCGACCATCATGAAGGCTGTGGCCGACGGCGTGAAAGAGGTCTCGTTCGAGCTGGGCGGCAAGAACGCCGCCATCGTGTTCGCCGATTGCGATTTCGAGGCCGCGGTGCAGGGGGTGCTGCGTTCGTCCTTCGCCAACACCGGTCAGGTCTGCCTGTGTTCAGAGCGGGTGTACGTGGAGCGCCCCATCTTCGATCGCTTTGTGCAGGCCTTGAAGGCCGGTGCCGAAAAGCTTCGCATTGGTTATCCCGACGAGCCCGGCGTGGACATGGGGTCGCTGATTTCGCACAAGCATCGGGCCAAGGTGCTCTCGTACTTCAAGCTGGCTGTGGAGGAGGGTGCCACGGTGGTCACCGGTGGCGGCATTCCTCATTTCGGCGACGAGCGCGATGACGGCGCCTTCATTCAACCCACCATCTGGACCGGCCTGCCCGACACCGCGCGCTGCGTGCGCGAAGAGGTGTTCGGACCGGTGTGCCATATCGCACCCTTTGACACCGAAGAGGAGGTGATGCGCCGAGCCAACGACTCCAACTATGGTCTGGCCGGCACTCTGTGGACCACCAACCTGCAGCGCGCCCATCGCGTGGCGCGCCAGTTCGACACGGGCATCGTCTGGGTCAACACCTGGTATGTGCGGGATCTGCGCACCCCTTTCGGCGGCACCAAGCTGTCAGGGCTGGGCCGCGAGGGTGGACGCTGGTCGCTCGACTTCTACTCCGAGGTCAGCAACATCTGCATCAAGGTGGGCTGAGCATGCAGCGGCAAAACCTCAGTTCGTCGCGCCTGGCAGCGCCCCGCTTTCGCTACACGCCCTGTGTGAAGGTGGGGCCGGTGGCCTGGCTGTCAGGCATGGTGGCGCTCGATCCCGCCACCGGCCAACTGGTGCCCGGCGGCGTGGGCGCCCAGACCCAACGCATCTTTGACAACCTGGCGCTGGCCTTGCCCGACTACGGGCTGCACATGGCCGACCTCTGCATGGCCCGCCTCTACACCACGGTGTTCGAGGAGTTCGGCGCCATCAATCAAGTCTGGGAACGCCAGTTCGCCAGCCTGACGCCTCCGGCCCGCACGGCCATGGGGGTCACCCACCTGCCTCTCGGGGCTCTGGTGGAAATCGAGTTCACTTTTTATGCCGCCTCAGGAGGGCTGTTTTGAATCCCACATTGAAAGCCGTTGCGGACCTGCTGTGGTCCGCCGAACAAACCGGAGAGCCCGTGGCACCGGTGCGAGAACAGATCGAAAAGGGCGCTCAAAGGGGCGACATGCTGCAGGCCGCCTACCAGGTCCAGCAAGAGTTGACCCAACGCCGCCTCGACCGTGGTGGGCGACTGGTGGGGCGCAAGATCGGCTTGACCTCGGTGGCGGTGCAGCGTCAGTTGGGGGTCGATTCACCTGACTACGGTGCCTTGTTCGCCGACATGGCCGTCGGTGATGGCGAAGAGATCGCCTGGTCACGGGTGCTGCAGCCCAAGATCGAAGCCGAGATCGCCCTGGTGCTGGGCCGTGATCTGAAGCACAGCCGCCACACGGTGGCCGATCTGATCAACGCCACGGCCTATGCCCTGCCGGCCCTTGAAGTGGTGGGCAGTCGCATCCGCAACTGGGACATCCGGCTGGCCGATACGGTGGCCGACAACGCGTCGTCGGGCTTGTTCGTGCTGGGCACACGACCCGTCAAGCTCAGCCGGCTCGATCTTGCCGATGGCGGCATGGTGATGGAGCGCCGCGGGGATCCGGTCTCGGTAGGGGCTGGCGCGGCCTGCCTGGGCAACCCGCTCAACGCCGCCGTCTGGCTGGCCAACACGATGGCGCGCCTCGGCACCCCTTTGTGCGAAGGCGATGTGCTCATGACCGGCGCACTCGGGCCCATGGTGCCGGTGCTGCGCGGCGATGTGTTCACCGCCCAGATCGAAGGGCTGGGCACGGTTCGCGCCGTGTTCGAACGATGAGTCCAGCGCTCCAGGCCCACCGCCGCTCCCAAGCCATTCAGAGAACCGACATGAACGACATCGACAGCTACGCCGCCGTCCTCGACGCTGCGGCCCACCACGTGCAAGACGTGGCGCAATTTCCCGCGGGGCAATTCGACCTCGCCAAAGCCTATGCCATCCAGCGGGCTTCGATCGAGCGCCGGGTGGCGCGCGGCGAGCACCGGATCGGCATCAAGCTCGGCTTCACCAGCCGGGCCAAGATGATCCAGATGGGGGTGGACAACCTGATCTGGGGCTGGCTGACCAACACCATGCTCGTCGAAGAGGGCGGCGTGGTGGATCTGAAGCGTTTCATCCATCCTCGGGTGGAGCCCGAGGTCTGCTTCGTGACCCGGCGGACCATTGATGCGCCTTTGACTGCGCTCGAGGCGGTGGATTACCTCGAAGCCGTGGCGCCGGCCATGGAGATCATCGATTCACGCTATCGCAACTTCAAGTTCACCCTGGAAGACGTGGTGGCCGACAACTGCTCGTCGGCCGGTCTGGTGGTGGGGGCCTGGAGCCGCGACTTCTCCAGCCTGCCCAATGCCGGCGTGCGCTTGCAGGTGGACGGGCGCGATGTGCAGGTGGGCTCGACCGCCGCGATCCTGGGGCATCCGCTGCGCTCGGTTGTTCAGGCTTCGCGCCTGTTGCACCAATCGGGGCTGAGCCTGCCGGCCGGGTCGCTGATCATGGCAGGCGCCGCGACCGCGGCCGAGGCCCTGGCTCCGGCGCAGCACGTTCAGTGCCGCATCGGGAGCGGTTCGGGCAGCCTGGGCTCAGTGGCCTTCACCACCAGCACCCAGGAGGCTGCATGAGCTCAAGCTCTCAACCCGTGACCCAAGCCCTTCCTCCGGTCACCGAGGCCAGGGTGGTCCCCGGCAAGGCCACGCCGCGTGGGCGATTTCCGCACCTCAAGCGAGCCGGCGATTTCCTCTATGTGTCGGGCACCAGTTCGCGACGGCCCGACAACAGCTTCGAGGGCGTGCAGGTCGACCCGCTCGGCGTCACTGCGCTCGATATCCGGGCCCAGACCCGCGCCGTGATCCACAACCTCCGAGACATCCTGCGCAGTGCCGGAGCCGACCTGGCCGACCTGGTCGAGACCCAGGTCTTTCTGGTCAACATGAACGATTTCGGTGGCTTCAACGAAGTCTGGGCCGAGTACTTCGATTTTGACGGGCCCACGCGCACCACCGTGGCCGTGCACCAGTTGCCCCACCCCCATTTGCTCATCGAGATCAAGGCGGTGGCCCATCACTCCCAGGCGACCCAGCCACCCACCCACCAGGAGACAACCCATGCTTGAACTGAAATACGGCCATCCGCTGAGCTTCAAATCCTGGCTCAGCGACAACACCCATCTGCTGCGCCCCCCGGTGGGCAACGGCCAGATCTGGCAAAACTCGGATTTCATGGTCACCATCGTGGCCGGCCCCAACGAACGCAGTGATTTCCATGACGATCCGGTCGAGGAGTTCTTCTACCAGTTCAAGGGCAACGCCTTCATCATCATCTGGGACCGTGATCGCTACGAGCGCGTCAACCTCAATGAAGGCGATGTCTTCCTGATGCCTCCGCATGTGCTGCACTCACCGCAACGGGCCGATGCGGAAAGCCGCTGTCTGGTGGTCGAGCGCCGGCGTCCCGAAGGTGAGAAAGACGGGCTGCAATGGGGCTGTGCCGCCTGCGGCACGCTGATCAAGCGCTACGAGATGACGCTCAAGAGCATCGTCGACGATCTGCCCCCGGTGTATGAGCAGTTCTATGCCACCTCGGATGCCGAGCGTGTCTGCCCGGCCTGCGGCATGCAACACCCTGGTCGTGACTACGCGACCTGGCACCGTGAGATCGCCCGGTCTTCGCACGCGAGGGTCTACGCATGATCGACATGCATTCACACTTCTTTCCGGCCATCGGTCGCGATGAGGCAGACCGCGTCGCTCCTGACCAGGCGCCGTGGCTGGCTGTCGAACCCAGTGGCAAGACGGGGCAGATCATGCTCGAAGATCGACCCTTCAGGCCGGTCTACCAGGCGCTCTGGGACCCGGGCTACCGCGTCGAAGAGTTGGACCGTCAGGGCATCGAAATCCAGCTTGTCTGCGCCACCCCGGTGATGTTCGGCTACAGCTGGAGCCTTCGGCATGCGGCCGAATGGGCCGAACGCATGAACGACAAGGCGCTGTCCTTCTGTGCCGGTCACCCGACCCGCCTGCGGGCTCTGGCCCAGGTTCCTCTGCAGGACCTGTCGTCTGCCTGCAAGGAGGCTACGCGGGCCATGAAGGCCGGCTGCGTCGGCATCCAGATCGGCAACCACCACGGCGACCATGACCTCGACAACGAGCAACTGGTCGAATTCCTGATCCACTGCGCCGAGCAGGACATCCCGGTGCTGGTGCACCCATGGGACATGATGGGCGGGCCACGGCGCATGCAGAAATGGATGCTCCCCTGGCTGGTGGCCATGCCCGCCGAGACTCAACTGGGCATGCTGTCCCTGATCCTCTCAGGTGCCCTGGAGCGCATCCCCGAATCGCTGAAGATCTGCTTTGCGCACGGGGGCGGCAATTTTGCCTACGGCCTGGGGCGCGTCGACAACGCATGGGAGCACCGCGACATCGTGCGCAAAGATTGTCCACGCAAGCCCTCCTCGTATGCGAGGCGCTTTCATGTCGACAGTGTGGTCTTCAACCCCGGGGCCTTGCGCCTGCTGGTCGACGTCATGGGCGCCGATCATGTGATGCTCGGGTCGGACTACCCCTTCCCTTTGGGCGAGCAGGACATCGGCAGCCTGGTGCGCGAAGTGGGCTTCCTGAGCCCAACGCAACGGCAGGGCATTCTGCGCGACAACGCGATCGCCTTTTTCAAGCTCTGAACCGGCCTGGCCGAGCCCGCAGCAAGCCGGGCCCGGCGGGTAGCACGCTGATCCCCTCTCATCCACCGGCCCTCCGGCAAGCCCCGGTCTGCCAGGCCTGTCCAAGGAATCGTCTTGTCCAAGTTGCCCACACTCGATCTGGTCGAGGTCATCGAACAGTCGCCACTCGGCTTGCGCCGGCTGGTGATCTTCTTCCTGATTTTCCTGTTCATCACCATCGAAGGCTTTGACACGGCCGCCATCGGCTTTCTGGTGCCGTCGATGGTCCAGGCTTTCAAACTGAGCAGTACTGAGGTCTCGGGGCTGTTCGCGGCCGGCATGGGGGGGCTGCTGCTCAGCTCCTTTGTGGGCGGCATGCTCTGTGATGTGTACGGGCGCAAACGCGTCAGCGTGATCAGCGTGCTGATTTTCGGCGTGGCCTGCATCGGCGTGGCCCTGTCCACCGGCTATACCGAACTGATGCTGTGGCGTTTTGCGACCGGGGCTGGCATCGGTGCCGCCTTGCCGGCCTTGTCGACGCTGTGTGCCGAGCTGACACCGGCCCGCTCGCGATCGACGATCCTGGCCATCGTCTTCAGCGGCTTTCTCACCGGCTCGGTGCTGGCCGGCTTGGTCACCGGAGCCTACCTGCATCAGGTGGGGTGGGAGGGCATCATGCTCATCGGTGGGGTGGTGCCCATCGCCATGATCGTGCTGCTGGCGGCCTGGATGCCCGAATCTCCGCGCTACCTGGCCTTGCGTCCCCAGCGCGCGGCCGGGGTGGCGGCGGCCATGGACCGGCTGTTCCCCGGCCGCCAGTTCAAGCACACGGCCTTTGTCAGC
>RXJO01000295.1:0-6946 GCA_003987795.1 Curvibacter sp. | reverse complement strand
CCGTGCTGCTGAGCTTCTACACCATTGCCAGTTGGCTGCCTTCACTGTTGCACCTCGGGGGCATCGAGCCGGCCCAGGCCTCGAAACTGGCATCCAGCTTCCAGATCGGCGCCTTGATCGGTTCCGTGAGCACGGCCCTGGCGCTGCGTCGCTTGCGCCCGGTGGTCTGGTTGGGGTCGGTCTTCATCCTCGGCGGCTTGACGCCCTGGCTCCTGACCTCGGCCGTGGGTACCCCGTGGTTTGTCCCGGTGACCCTGCTGAGCGGGTTCTGTGTTGCCGGGCCGGTGGTGGGCTTGCAGGCGGTGGCCGCCTCGGTTTACCCGACCTACATGCGGGGGGCCGGTGTGGGCTGGGCCGCCACCCTGTCTCGCGTGGGCTCGCTGACGGGGGCCAGCATGGTGGGCATCATGATCAGCGGCGGCCTCGCCATGCCCGACATCTTCCGGCTGATGCTGGTGCCCATGCTGCTGGCGGCGGCCTGTGCCTGGTTTCTGCAGCGGGGCATGAGCGGGCCCGTGAACATGGGGGCGGGCGGGCATTGAGCTGAACCCCTGCCGGAACCAGGGCTGACCGACAGCACGGGCTTTCCGATAAACTGTATAAAAATACAGTTTTTGGAGCCCCCATGGACGATTTCAGCCTGCCCCCGATCGTGCCCAGGCCTGTGCAGCTGCTGAAGGGGCGGGGCGTGTCCAGTGCCGTGGCGCATCGCTTCAGCAAAGACCTCCGCGAGTGGGTGGACGATGGCTGGGGCGGCACCGAAGAGTGCGAGGCTGAGCCCCCACGGCCTGCCACCGAGGTGATCACCGAGTCCGCACGCAGCGCGCTCAGCCGCAATGATTCGCCCGATATCGCTTTCGATCAGGCGATCAACCCCTACCGGGGTTGCGAGCACGGCTGCAGCTACTGCTATGCGCGCCCGACCCACAGCTACCTGGGCTATTCGCCGGGCCTCGATTTCGAGACCCGGATCGTGGCCAAGCACAACCTGCCTGAACTGCTGGAGCAGGCCCTGTCACGGCCCACTTACCAGGCCCGCATGACCAACCTGGGCTCGGCGACCGATTGCTACCAGCCGGTCGAGCGGGAGCTGCGCTTGACGCGGCGCGTGATCGAGGTGCTGCAGCGGCATCATCACCCGTTCTCGTTGATCACCAAGGCCAGCCTGGTGGAGCGCGACCTCGACCTTCTGGCCCCGATGGCCCGTGACGGGCTGGTGGCGGTGTACGTGACCATCACCACCCTGGATGCCGAGTTGGCGCGCCGATTGGAGCCCCGGGCCGCCTCGCCGCAGCGGCGCCTGCGCACGATCCGCACCTTGGCCGAGGCCGGGGTGCCCGTGGGGGTGAGCGTGGCGCCACAGATCCCCTTTCTGAATGAGGACATGGAGCAGGTGCTCACCGCTGCCGCCGAGGCCGGGGCCCGCTCGGCCTTCTACACGGTGCTGCGACTGCCGTGGGAATTGCGTGAGGTGTTCACCGAGTGGCTGCAGCAGCATTACCCTGACCGCGCGGCCCGGGTCCTGGCCCGCTTGCGTGACTACCGGGGCGGCCACGATTCGGCGGGTGGTTTTTCGACCCGCATGAAGGGGCAGGGCCTGTGGGGTGATTTGCTGAGTCAGCGCTTTGGCCGCGCCTGTACCCGCCTGGGCTTGAACCGTGATCGGATCGAGTTGGACTTGTCGCGCTTCGTGCACGACCCTGACTTCGCTGAGCGCCAGCGAGGGCTGTTCGATGATGAACCCGACCGGACGCCGCGCCGGGTGGCGGGAACCGTGCTGGATGTCTGCGCTGAGCGGGCCGGCTTTCTTCAGCGATAGCGGTAGGCGACCCCCAGGTTGGCGGACACGCTGTTGGGGCGTTGCGCCAGGGGGCTGGCACGGGCCGGACCTCGCAACTGGGTGCCGCCGAGGCCGCCGTAAATCAGCCATTCGGGGGTGATGGCGCTGGTGAAGCTCATGCCGATGGAGCGGCTGTAGAAGCCGGCGCCAGCCTGATAGGCTGGCAATGACGAGGCACCGGTGGGCACGCCGTAATGGCTGTTCATGTAGGTGCCATTGCCCCAACTGGTGCCACCGCCAAGCACCAGACGGGTGCGCGAAGTGACCTGCCAGGTGTAGCTCAGCGAGGTGTCGACCTGGCTGCCGGCGTCGCGGCCCAGCAGATCCTGGGTCAGCCCGGTACCCACGGACCAACCATAGCCCAGCGTCAGACCCAGACCAAGCCGCCCCGTGATGGTGCGTCGCACATCGGGCAGGCCGCTCAGTCGTGGGTCGTCTGCCGAGCTGCGCCCGTTGTCGAAGCCCAGCGAAGCGTTGAGTTGGAGGTCGCGCAGGCTCAGCAGGGTGGCCGTGGCGCCTGAGCCCCCCATCTCGGCACCATAACCCAGCAAGGCATTGGCACCACCGGTGCTGAGCTTGAAGCGCCCATAGGACACCAGCCACACCGGGCTGATGTGGTGCCGGTTGCCAGAGGCGCCCGAGTAGTTGGGACTGCTGCGCAGGCCGGCGCCGAGCAGGTAGCTGAAACGGGGTTCGGGCGGCTCGAAGCCCACGCCGGGCGTGCGGGCCTCACCGGCCCACTTGGGCGTGGAGTGGCTTGACGAATTGGGGGCGGCGCCTGCATCGGTGCTCGTAGCGCTCAGATTCAGCGCCTGCACGGGCGGCACGGGGGCCGGTGCTGGGGTTTCCTGGGCGGAGGTGGGCCCTGACACCAGACCCATCAACACCAGCAATCCGACGCCAGCCAGTGTCGGCCTTGGCATCGAGGGAGAATGAGAGCGCGCCTTGTGAAGGCTGAACGGTCGTTCGAGGCACATGGGCACATTATGGCGGCCGGTTCGCCCGGTCCACGTGTCTTGTATCAAACCTCGCAGCCCGTGCCCACTCAGGCGCAGAGCGTGGCGGCGTGGTGGCGCAGATGGTCTTCGATGACGCTGCTCACGAAGTAGTAGCCGTGGTCGTAGCCCTCATGGCGGCGTAGCCGCAGGCCCTGCCCCGCCTGGGCACAGGCGGCCTCGAACAGATGGGGGTGCAGTTGTTCGGCCAGGAAGTTGTCGGCCAGGCCCTGGTCGATCAGGATGTCCTGCGGCAGCAAGGGGGCGTTGCGGGCGCTCATCAGCTCGGTGGCATCGTGGGCGGCCCAGCCCTGCCGGTCTGGCCCCAGGTAGCCGCTGAAGGCTTTTTCGCCCCAGGGGCAGCGTGTGGGCGCGCAGATCGGCGCCAGAGCCGACAGCGAACGGAAGCGCCCCGGGTGGCGCAGCGCCAGGGTCAGGGCGCCATGGCCACCCATCGAATGGCCTGTGATGCCGACGCGGGTCAGGTCCAGCCCTGGCAGGGTGCCCAGCAAGGGCAGCAGCTCATCGAGCAGGTAGCTTTCCATGCGCCAGTGGGTGGACCAGGGTGCCTGGGTGGCATCGAGGTAGAAGCCGGCGCCGACGCCGAAGTCCCAGGCATCGGCTTCGCCCGGTACGCCGGCGCCACGCGGGCTGGTGTCGGGCGTGACCAGGGCCAGGCCCAGTTCGGCGGCCAGGCGCTGGGCCCCGGCCTTGATCATGAAGGTCTCTTCGGTGCAGGTCAGGCCGGCCAGGTAGAGCAGCACCGGCACGGGACCGGTCTCGGCTTGCGGCGGCAGGTAGACCGAAAAGCGCATGGGCAGGCCGATGGTGCTGGAGGCATGGCGGTGGAAGCGCTGCACGCCGCCGAAGCAGCGGTGCTGGCTGAGGGTTTCGAGCGTCATGGCCGGTGTCGATGTCAGTAGAGGACCACGCCGCGGATCGACTCGCCGCGCTTCATCAGGTCAAAGCCCTTGTTGATGTCTTCCAGCGGCATGGTGTGGGTGATCAGGTCGTCGATGTTGATCTTGCCTTCCATGTACCAGTCGACGATCTTGGGCACGTCGGTGCGGCCGCGGGCGCCGCCGAAGGCCGAGCCTTCCCATTTGCGGCCGGTGACCAGCTGGAAGGGGCGGGTGCTGATCTCGGCGCCGGCCTCGGCCACGCCGATGATGATGCTGCGGCCCCAGCCCTTGTGGGTGCATTCCAGGGCCTGGCGCATGACCTGGGTGTTGCCGATGCATTCGAAGCTGTAGTCGGCGCCGCCATCGGTCAGTTGCACGATGGCATCGACCACATTCTCGACTTCCTTGGGGTTGATGAAGTGGGTCATGCCGAACTGGCGCGCCATGGCCTGGCGGGCCGGGTTGATGTCGACGCCGATGATCTTGTCGGCGCCCACCATCTTGGCACCCTGGATCACGTTCAGGCCGATGCCGCCCAGGCCGAACACCACCACGTTGGCGCCGGCCTCGACCTTGGCGGTGAAGATCACCGCGCCGATGCCGGTGGTGACGCCACAGCCGATGTAGCAGACCTTGTCGAAGGGCGCGTCTTCACGGATCTTGGCCAGCGAGATCTCGGGGGCCACGGTGTAGTTGCTGAAGGTGCTGGTGCCCATGTAGTGGAAGATGGGCTTGCCGTCCAGGCTGAAGCGGCTGGTGGCGTCGGGCATCAGGCCCTTGCCCTGGGTGCCGCGGATCAACTGGCACAGATTGGTCTTGCGCGACAGGCAGAACTTGCACTGGCGGCATTCCGGCGTGTAGAGGGGGATCACGTGATCGCCCTTCTTGAGGGTGGTCACGCCGGGGCCCACATCGACCACGATGCCGGCACCTTCATGGCCCAGGATGGCCGGGAAGATGCCCTCGGGGTCGGCGCCCGACAAGGTGTAGTAGTCGGTGTGGCAGATGCCGGTGGCCTTGATCTCGACCAGCACTTCGCCGAACTTGGGGCCTTGCAGGTCGACGGTTTCGATGGTGAGGGGCTGGCCTGCTTGCCAGGCGACGGCGGCGCGCGTTTTCATGATGGGCTCCGGGGGTGTTCAGGAAAGAAGAGGTGTCTGGTGGCGCACTCTACCGAAGTCGCTTGCGATTGCGGCGCCCGGATCGGAAGTGCCGCACAATTTGGCCGCTGCCATCGCTAGATTGGCCGTCGGCCAAGCCACCCTGGCGGGGGTGGGCTTGTTTCCTCCTTCTGTTTTCCTGTCCGTTCATCGTCCATGTCCACTTTGCCTGTCTCTGCTCCGTTCCATGTGGACATCGTTGTCTATCCGGGATTCAAGGCCCTGGAGGCCGTCGGACCGCTGTCGGTCTTTGACTACGCGAACATCCACCTGGCCCGGCGCGGCCTGGGGCCTGGCTACCAGGTCTCAGTGGTGGCCGAGCAGATCGGTCTGGTGCGCTCGGACACCGTCATGGCGCTGGAGGCCACGCGCCAAGCGGGCTCCGGACCGGCGCCGGATGTGGCCCTGATCGTAGGCTCGCGCCACATCGAACAGGCGCTCGAGGCCTCACCCGGCCTGGTCGCCTGGGCGGCCCGCACGGCCCCGGAGGTGGGGCGCATGGTGGCCCTTTGCTCTGGGTGCTTCTTTCTGGCGGCGGCCGGGCTGCTCGATGGCCGGCCCGCCGCCACGCACTGGAGCGTGACCGAGTTGCTGCGCCAGCGCTTCCCCAGGGTGCAGGTCGATCCGGATGCGATCTATGTGCGCAGCGGCAAGTTCTGGACCTCGGCCGGGGTGACCGCGGGCATCGATCTGGCGCTGGCCCTGGTCGAGCAGGATTTCGGCCATGCCCTGGCCCTGGAGGTGGCGCGTGATCTGGTGATGTATCTCAAGCGCCCCGGCGGGCAGTCGCAATTCAGTGTGCACCTGGCCAGCCAGGCCACCCGCCACCCCGGCATCCGTGAGGTGCAGGCCTGGGTGCTGTCGCACCTGGACCAGCCCATCACCCTCGCGGCACTGGCCTCGCAGGCGGCCATGAGCGAGCGCAACTTTCGCCGGGTGTTCGCGCAGGAGTGCGGACAAAGCCCGTCCGATTTCATCGAGACCGCGCGGCTGGAGCGCGCCCGGCGCCTGCTGGAAGAGGGGAGCAGCCTGCCGGTCAAGTCCGTGGCAGCCCGTGTGGGCTTCCAGTCTGAGCAGGCGCTGCGGGCCTTGTTCATTCGCCGGCTGGGTGTCACACCCCAGGCCTACCGGGAGCGCTTTGGCGAGGCCCCATGAAAAAAGCCCGCCAATGAGGCGGGCTTGGGCAGGCCGGGGGGCCTTCAGGCGCAGGCCAACTGGGTGGCCTGCGCGGGGTCATCAACGTTGGCCCAGGGGCTTGACGTCGCGGCGGGGCGAGCCGGTGAACAGCTGACGCGGACGGCCGATCTTGTACTCGGGGTCACCGATCATTTCGTTCAGCTGAGCGATCCAGCCCACGGTGCGGGCCAGCGCGAAGATGGCGGTGAACAGGCTGACCGGGATGCCGATGGCGCGTTGCACGATGCCCGAGTAGAAGTCGACGTTCGGGTACAGCTTGCGCGACACGAAGTAGTCGTCCGACAGGGCGATGCGTTCGAGTTCCTTGGCCAGCTTGAACAGCGGGTCGTTTTCCAGGCCCAGGGCTTCCAGCACTTCGTTGCAGGTTTCCTGCATCAGCTTGGCGCGCGGGTCGTAGTTCTTGTACACGCGGTGACCGAAGCCCATCAGGCGCACGCCCGAGTTCTTGTCCTTCACCTTTTCCATGAACTCGCCGACCTTGGCCACACCGCCCATGGCCTGGATTTCTTCCAGCATGTTCAGGCAGGCTTCGTTGGCGCCACCGTGGGCAGGGCCCCACAGGCAGGCCACGCCGGCGGCGATGGCCGCGAAGGGGTTGGTGCCCGACGAACCGCACAGGCGCACGGTCGAGGTGGAGGCGTTTTGCTCGTGGTCGGCGTGCAGGATGAAGATGCGATCGAGGGCGCGCTCGATCACCGGGTTCACCTTGTACTCTTCGCACGGGGTGGCGAACATCATGCGCAGGAAGTTGCCGGCGTACGACAGATCGTTCTTCGGGTACATGAAGGGCTGGCCCACGCTGTACTTGTAAGCCATGGCGACCAGGGTCGGCAGCTTGGCGATCAGGCGGAT
>RXJO01000036.1 GCA_003987795.1 Curvibacter sp. | reverse complement strand
CACGATTGCCGTGACCGGTGGCACGCTGAACATCGACCCGACCAACTTCAGCAATGCCGGCAGCATCAGCGTGAGCAATGGCGCGACGCTCAATATTTCGTCGAATAGTCTGGCGAATTCGGGCACCTTGATTGCCAATGGCGGCAACATCACTGTCACTAGCGCTATGTCTGGTGCGGGCACAGCAGATATTTTTGGGCCATCTCAGATTGCTTTCCGTGCTGGCTCTGACGAAACTGCTGTATTTGAAAGCGGTTCAACAGGCGAGTTGGTCTTGACTCAGTCGACGGCCTATTCTGGGCAGATTCAAGGGTTTGCAGGTTCTGGTTCGGGCGCTGCAGCGACGTCTGACAAGCTTGACCTGCAGGACATCAATTTCACGTCCAGCCAATTTGCGGATTCTTATGCAAACAATGCCCTGATAATCAGGGACGGGACTCATGTCGCGCAACTAAAGTTCGCCGGATCCTATGACCTGACCAACTTCCAGTTTGGATCGGATGGGGCGGGTGGGACCCTTGTGACCGAAGTGCCAGGCGCAGCAGCCAAGTCATCGACGCAATCTTCAGCCCAAGCAGCGCTTCTGGCGCAATACATGGCCACGAGTTTGGTCAGCGATGGCGTGGGTTCAACAACAGGAAATCTGACTTCGACAGGAACCAATGCAGACATGTTGTTGGCGCACGCTGCGTGATGGCAAATCAACACCAGATGCCTGAGATCTCGGGCGGACATTTGGGCCATTTCTGGCAGTGCTTTGTTGCCGCACGAACAGCCGCTTTGGCCGCTCGAGACTTTGCTGCTGCCGTCGGTCTTTTGAATGTCAGCGCTCTCTCAGGCTTTCCTCGGCGGTCACAAGCAAGGGGCTGAGGAAGTATTCGGCAACAGAGCGTCTGCCCGTCCGGATTTCGGCCTTGACCTCCATGCCAGGGGTCAGGTTGATTGGCTTGTCCCCCACATGCAACTGCCGACTTGGAAGCTTGGCCCGCACAATGAAATACAGTCCGCCGCGTTTGTCGGTGGCAGCGTCATTTGAGACGCTCTCGACGGTGCCCGTGAGGTAGCCAAAGCGGGTGTAGGGAAAGGCCTCAATCTTGACAACGACAGGTTGCCCAGCCGACACGAAGCCAATGTCCTTGTTTTCCAGCCGGGCTTCAACCTCGAGCGAGTCGTCCGGGACGATCTCGAGTATCGGTTGCGCGGTTGTGACGACGCCGCCAACTGTGTGAACCGATAGTTGCTGAACGGTTCCAGAGACAGGGGCTGTCAAACGCATCAAAGCTTGGCGGACCTCTGCTTTTGTCTGCTCATTGCTGGCTTGAGACAGGATAGCTTGAGCCTTGCCAAGGCTGTCGAGTTGCTCACGTTTGAATGCCGCGATGAAATTCTGGATGTCGCTTTGTTGTTCGATGATGGCAGCCTCAAGCTCATGGGAGTGGCTGGTTTGAGCGGCCATCTCCTCATGCTGTGAAATGGCGTTTTGCTCTTTGTCGAGGTAGTCGTGCGTAGAGACGTAGTGGCCTGCTATCAGTTTTTTGTAGTCTTCAGCCTGCTGTTGCGCCAATGGGGCAGTGAGTGAGAGCTTCTGTATCTCCGCCCTGACTGTCGCCAATTCAGCCTTGCGTTTTTGCAGCCCGGCTTCCATCGACGCAATCTTTGCCACGTACTCTCTATAAAGACCCTCGGCGAAGTCCTGAGCTTGTAGTTGACGATCCGATGGCGCTGCTGCCACACGAGCGACCTTCGGAATTCGGCCTTCGCGCTGGGCTTGAATCAGCGCCACTGATCGGGCAACGGTGAGCTCAGCGTCGAGCCGGGACGCGGTAGCTTTGCCGGTATCTGCCGCGGCCTGTGAGGGATCAAGCTCTATCAAGACTTGACCGCTTTTGACCTGCTCGCCATCGTGCACGTAAATGTTTCGCACCACGCCTGTTACTGCAGGTTGAATGACCTTGACCCGGGCATTCGGAATCAGCTTGCCAGGTGCCGTGGCCACGATGTCCAAACGGCCAAAAATCAAGAGCGCGAAGGTACCAAGACCAATGGCGACCAGGATTCGGGCCGTCCATCGCGAGGCTGGATGCGGCGGTGTCTCAACGATTTCTAGCTCGGCGGGCAAGAAGGCGGCTTCTTCTGGCAGCTTCTGGTTGAGATCGAAATCAGCCCGTGACGCCCAACTCTGCCGAAACACGGTCAGGTACTTCGACCACAGTCCGAGATAGCCCGATAAATCAAGACCAAGCATGTCGACACTTTCTAGTATTGAAAGATTGAACCATGCTGCGTCCCGTCGCGTGCTTATTGGGTTTGGAGTGCATACAAGTGCGCATAGAGTCCTCCGCGAGACAGGAGCTCCTCGTGGGTTCCAGCTTCTACGATAGCGCCCTTGTCCATTGACACGATGCGATCTGCATGGCGGATGGTTGAGAGCCGATGCGAAATGATGATCACGGTTCGTCCATGACAGATGGCCGGCATGTGCTGCTGAAGCGTGTGTTCCGTCTCGTAGTCCAAAGCGCTGGTCGCTTCATCGAAGATCAGGATTCGCGGGTTGCCAACCAATGCCCGTGCAATGGCGATGCGCTGGCGTTGACCGCCCGACAAACCTGAGCCATGCTCGCCGACGATGGTGTCGTAGCCCTCCTTGAGCTCGCAAATGAAGTCATGGGCTCCTGCAAGTTGAGCCGCCTGAATGACGGCCTCAAGCGGCATGCCTGGATCAGCGATGGCAATGTTTTCTCGAATTGAGCGATTGAAGAGCAAATTCTCTTGCAGCACGACACCGACCTGACGGCGCAGCCATGCTGGATTAGCCAGAGCCAGATCCATGCCGTCAATGCGGGCGCGTCCCTTTTCCGGCACGTACAAGCGTTGCAGCAGCTTTGTCAGCGTGCTCTTGCCAGATCCTGATCGCCCGACAATGCCGATCACCTCACCGGCCTGAATTTTCAGGGTCACCCCTTGAAGAATCATGTCACTGTCCGGGCGGTAGCGAAAGTGCAAGTCCTCCAATTCGATGTCACCGCGGATCGGTGGAAGGGCGTGGGAGCTGGGAGGCAATTCAGTTGGGGTGTTGAGGATGTCGCCCAGCCTGCTCATCGACACGGAAATCTGCTGGAAGTCCTGCCAAAGCTGCGCCAGCCGCAGGATGGGCGATGCGACCCGTTGTGCGAGCATGTTGAAGGCTACCAACTGCCCGACGGAGAGTTCCCCGACGATGACCATTTTTGCGCCAAAGAACAGGATGGCCAGCGTGACCAGCTTGCCAACGAGCTGGATCAGCTGTTGACCCAGGTTACCAAGGTTCGAGACTCGAAAACCAGACGCGACGTAGGACGCAAGCAACTGATCCCAGCGCTTGGAAAACTGTGGCTCAATGGCGTGCGCCTTGATGGTCTCACTACCTGAAACCGACTCAACCAAGAAGGCATGGTTGTCTGAACTTTTGGAGAACTTCGTCTCCAAGGCTTTGCGTATCAAAGGACTGAAACCACCCGAAATCAGGGCATAGAGAACAAGAGAGAGCAGGACGATCAATGTCAGCTTCACGCTGTACATCATCATCACGGCGATGAAGATCGTTGAGAACAAGAGGTCAATGGAAGCCGTGAGTGCCTGACCGGTCAGGAAGTTGCGAATGTTTTCAAGCTCACGCACTCGGGCAACGGAGTCCCCGACTCGGCGCACCGCAAAGTAGGCTTGGGGAAGCTGTATCAGGTGCCTGAAAAGGCGTGCGCCGAGTTCGACATCGATGCGGTTGGTGGTGTGAGAAAAGATGTAATTTCGAAGGCCGGTGAGCGCTGTCTCAAAAAGACTGGCCATCAGCATGGCGATGCTGACCACCGCCAGGGTATCGAAGGCGCGATTGGTCAGCACCTTGTCCATCACCACCTGAAACATCAGGGGCGTCACCAGCCCGAATAGCTGAATGAGCAAGGAGATACCCAACACCTCCAGCAGCAGGTGGCGATACTTGACGATGGCGGGGATAAACCAAGAGAAATCGAATCGGGCCAGATCACTGCTGATATGCGAGCGTGAGGCCAGGAGCAGCAAATGTCCGCTGCTGCGGGCAAGCACATCGGCTACAGGGATGATTTGAGGGGCCGAGCCATCAGACTCTTGAACCAGGGCCTTGTCCTGGGAAGCCTTGGCCAGGATGAAGTGCCGCCCATCGGAGTCGAAAACCAAAGTCGGCATCGGAACCTGGGCCAGACGATCTGCGCGAAACGGCGCGAGTCGAGCTTTCAATCCCAGCCCTTTGGCCGCCCTTAGAAGCTCCTCTTTGCTGAACCGCTGGGACCCAACTGCATGCTGATGGCGGAGTTGATCTGCTTCAACGGCGATGCCGTGGACGCGGGCAAGAAGAACCAAAGCAGTTAAGCCTGCGTCAGCAGGTGGAGGTAAAGTCTGAGGCGCGTTCATGGGTGGACTGGCGGCGGCATTCCTGCTTTCATGGCTGGTGCGTCAATATCAATTGTCGCTATTGCACAGTGATGTCATGCGCATTGTCATCTGGAAATATGGCACGGCGAGGCGTCGTGAGGGCTCCTCATGTCAATTTGGACCTTCGTGTTTGGTCGATCCGCTCTCCAAGGAATTTGGATCCAGCTTGCCCACGCTGGCGGCGAGCAATATGCGGTCGGTTTGCCAGCCTCGCACGGCTTCGACCTGCTGCTGCAAAGCATCGGCCAAGGCAGACTGCGCGGACATCAGTTCAAGAATGTTGGCAGCGCCGTGGTCGTAGCGCTTGCGCGCGGCCGAGAGTTGTTCTCGGGCGCTGTTCACCAGTGCCGATGCATTTTGCAGACTCTCGATGTCGGTTTGCAAGGTCTGATAGCTCTCCCAGACATCGTGTGCCACTTGCTGCCTGGCTTCGGCGAGACTGGCCTTCAAGCGCTCAACTTCTGCCAAAGCGGAGCGTTCCTTGTAATAGTCTGAGAAACCTTCAAAAATTGGCCAATTGATTTGTATGCCAACAAAGCGGTCGCGGCCGCTTGCCTTGAGTGGCGGTGTGCCCAAGGACTCGCTAACGGGTTGGTTGTTACGGTCTTCTTGGGCAATCAGGCTCAGCGTTGGCAAACCATCGCTGCGCGTCGCGGCTAGCCGCGCTTGGGCTGCGGCCAACTGCGCCTGGGCTGCGCGGATGTTCGGGTTGAGATCCTGAGCCTGGTCAAGCAGATTGTGAACGCGAACGCCTTCTTGCTCGGTCGAGGCAGGCGATGATTGCGCAGGGGGTATCTGTAGTGGGCTGTCTGGCGGCAGACCGATATCCAAGGCCAGCCTACCCATGTTGGTCCGCATCACACCGTTCGCCTTGGCGTGGTTAAAGACTGCCTTGGCATAGGCGGTCTGTGCTTGCAACTGGTCGCTGATGGGAGCGACTCCACCGTTGACTCGCTGCGTGGCTGCTTCCATGCTGGATTGGGCCGTGCGCTGGATTTCTTCTGTAGAAAGCACGCTCGCTTGCGCAGCGGCAAGGGCGAAATAGTCTTTGGCCGTATTCAGGAAAATAGCCTGTAGTGTCTTGAGATGCGTCTCGCGAGCCCCGATCAAAGACTGCAAGGCGTAGGTCACGTTGGCTGATCGTGCACCAAAGTCCAGGAGGGTCCAACTCAGGTTCAGGTTGTGATCGTTGAAATGTTCGTGTTCATGCGAGCTGAGGGCACGCAACTGAATGACATCTGTCGATGCATGATCGTCCTTGAAGCGCGAGGTGCCTTCCAGCTTTGGGAGATAGGCGCTTTGCGCGACGCCAAGTTGGGCAGCCTGGGATTGGATGCTTTGCCAGGTTTCCTTGGATCGCGGGTTGGTGCAAAGTGCTTGCACAACGGCGGAGAAGAGATCTAGTTCAGTCGGGGGTGATTTCTGATCGCATGACGGGGCATCCACCCCCAACCCCTCAACAATAGATGCAGGTATTGATTTTTCTGTTGCCAGGGGGTCATGCAAGAATGGGCTTGAAACCTGCGACCAGCCCGAAATCGGATACGCCATGTACGCGGCGAAGATGCAGATCGACAGGCTGGACTTGGATTTCAATCGGATGAGGGGTTGTTTCGGCTCATCAGCCTGGTAGGGCATTTTCGACAGCATTCTTAAACTCAGATTTTTGCTGATGGGTGTTTCATCGAAACGAACTAGGGAGTGCAGCAACGCTCATGTGTAAGTTTGTACATTGTGGTGTGGAGCGCTGAAATTGGGTGCCCGATCAATGATAAGGGGGCATACCGGGATAAAGCCATTTTTCGCTCATAAGCCTTCCCGCTATAAAGCGAGCAGATTTCATTTGCAAACTGAATAAAACGTCGCAAAGCCGATTCACAAGAAATGGGCCTCATTGCAATGGGCTGTACTTCCCAGTGGCGGCGCAGCTTGGCAGACTTTACCTGCCGCCCGCTCGTACCCTGCTGCTACGCCACCGTCCTAGATCTGCGATGGTGAGGGCCATCAGCATCAGACTGGCTTGCGAAGGCTCTGGAACCAATGAGATGGTGCCAGAGTTGTCGGCGGGCGACCGAACGGGCAACTGCGTCGGCGGAAATTCGATGAAAGACAAATCCGCTTGCTGAAGTACAGCCGGCGCTGTCAGACCCGAGACGGTAAAGGTACTTTTGAGAGTGTCGAACGACACGCCGTAAGAGCCAAGGGACGCCGCCAATGCCTGGCCTTTGCCTCGGTCTGAGTTTGGCCGCTTGTTGGTGCCTTGTGCTTGTTGGAGGACTTGCGTTTCCCAGATGTCGAGGTGAGATGTCCGATGCCAGGCGAGTTCAAGCAACTCGCCATTTTGGACAACTTGGAGGCTTCGACCATGGATTTCAGAGCCACAGACGCGGATGGTTTTCATCAAGTGGCGCAAGACGCCGAGATGGTGGTCATACTCATCACGAGACAGGAAATCGAGACATTGCGTGTTGCCAGCGCAGTGGAGCGGCTCACGATGCTGAGCGACTCTGCCAAGCATGTGCAACGCTTCGCGGGGCGCGTCGCCATTCAGGTGAGCGGCTATGACGACGATCCAAGGCCACTGGTCTTGATCCCCGAATGCGTGAACTACTTTCGCGCGCTCAATGTGCAGTGGAACCATTGGTTTCACTTTCTGGTGCCCGACGCCGAACTGCTCAAGCTCATCTTGCTCATGCTGGTTGATGTGCAGGTGCATGCAAGCCAACGTGAGCGCGTCGGATATGCCATAGGAGACTTGAGCCGGTTGCATGCGGTGCTGGACGAACTGTTTGGGGCCATGGACCAACTGCACGAACGATTTGACGTGCCAGCCGCAGATGGTGAATTGACGAAGGCCATCATCCGCCAGGCCATCAGTATTGATTCCATTGGTTGAATGGCGCTGATGCCACTCGACCTTTGGCAAGCCTTGAAGACGGAGCCTCACTGCCTATCGTGGTTGCAGGAGGCTGAGCATGCAACAGATCGAACTACCCGGCATGGCGCCCACGATGGCTTTGGATGGTCTGCATCCTGGCTGCGGCGATCACGGTCGCTTTGACGTAGCCCAAGACGCGATGGTGGATATTGCCTTGAGCGGCCACGCGCCAGTATTTGTCGGCGTCAGCGGAGGCAAGGACAGTCAAGCGCTGGCGTACCGGGTGCAGGAACATCTCGATACCGTGGGCCATCTCGGCCCACGGGTGCTCATCCACAGCGATCTGGGCCGCATCGAATGGAAAGACTCTGGCCCGGTTTGCGAGAGACTGGCCGAGCGCCTGGGATGGGAGCTGGTCACTGTGCGGCGGGCCGCAGGCGACATGATCGACCGCTGGCAGGCACGCTGGGATGCCAACATGGCGCGCTACCGTCAGCTTGACTGCGTGAAGCTCATCATGCCATGGAGTTCCGCCTCGCAAAGGTTTTGCACCAGTGAACTCAAGACCCAGGTGATTGCACGCGCAATACGGGCGCGGCATCCGACGGGGGCGGTGGTCTCGGCGGTGGGCATCCGCTGGGAGGAAAGCGCGGCGCGGGCCCGTCAGCCCATCGCCAAACAAGACAAGGCCTTGAGCCGCTCGCGTGGTATCGGACTGACTTGGAATGCCATCATTCATTGGCGGCGTGAAGAGGTACTGGACTTCATCCGGCGGCGTGGAGGCGTGCTGCATGAGGCATACCGCATCTATGGCAGTACGAGGGTGTCATGCGCGTTTTGCGTGCTGGCTTCACGCGGTGATCTGCAGGCGGCAGCGCGCTGCGAAGACAACGCCGCTGTGTACCGGCAGTTGGTCGAGCTGGAAATCCGCAGTACCTTCTCGTTCCAGTCCGGAAACTGGCTCGGCGACGTGGCGCCCATGCTGCTTGACCCCGGCGTGCGATCCAGATTGATCGAAGCGAAAGAGCGAGCCCTGATGCGTCAAGCAGCCGAGGCCGACATTCCCCCGCATTTGCTCTACGAGACAGGCTGGCCTGTGTGCTTGCCAACAAGTTGCGAAGCGCACTTGTTGGCATCCGTGCGGCAGCGCGTGGCTGACGCGGTTGGCATCAGTGTGGACTACCTGGATGGACTGGCCATCGTGGGGCGCTATGCTGCCTTGATGGCGCAAAAGGTGCAACAGGCGCAAATAGCTCAGGCAGGGCGTCGGGTCGGGCGTCGTCTTGCAGCCTGATCGCGCAGCTCAATTCAAGTGCTGATGCACGAGGCTGTGAAAACTCGGTCGCAGCTTGCGATCCTGATATTGAACCAGCACATCGCGCTTGCCGCCCGTCCATTTGAGTTCGGCGCAATCGCCATGCAAGGTCAACACGGCGCGGTCGAAGAAGCGTTCAAGTTCGGTGCTTTCCGCGACCACAGGCAACCATGTGACCACGCCGCCCTCGATCCACAGCCATTGACGCAAGTCACCAGCCGGGCTGGCTTTGGAGGTCTGTATCTCGACCAGACTGCCGTGGATGGCGTCAAACAGCGTCAAGATGGTGTACTGAACTGACATGAGGGACTTGCGAAGGAAACGGAACGTGCGGACAACATTGTCTCCGATGACGAGGCTTGTCTTTCGGGCCAAACACGCTCGTTCCAGGGATGAGTGTCCGTATCGCTTTGTGCAGTACCTGCCATCGAGGGGGCGACTGTGAGTGCAACAAGCTTGAAAGTCGTGTGTCGAAAGGGAGCATGAAGACTCAACACAGGAGTCTTTGATGGCCTCGAAACATACCACCTTGCGTTTGCGCAAGATCGTCCAGGGCAAGAATCCGAGAGAGTATTTCGATCCGGCTGAAATGGCCGAACTCGAAGCGGGTCTGAGGGCTGCTGGTGGCGTGATCCAGCCCATCATCGTTCGCCAGATCCCTGGCACGGATCAGTATGAAATCGTGGCAGGCGAGCGCCGCTGGCGTGCGGCCTGGAACGTGTTCGGCGGGGACTACGACATGCCGGTGGTCATCTGTGACCTCACAGATACACAGGCCGAGGCGCTGGCCGTCATCGAAAACTACTACCGTGCCAATCCAAGTCCTGCCGAAGAAGCTTTGGTTGCCAAGCGGCATGTGATGCGTCACAAGGGCGATAAGTTGGAAGCCGCAGCCAGCCTGGGCTGGAAGCCCGAGTTTTTGGAGAGACGTTTGGCGCTGCTGACTTGCACGCCCGCCGTGCTCAATGCGCTCACTCGACGCTCCATCCAGCTTGGGCATGCCGAGTTGCTGGCGGGCGTGCCGCCAGACAAGCAAGACAGTGTGCTGGCCGGTGTCATCGAGCACAAGGTGACCGTGGCGGTGCTCAAGACGCAGTTGGGGCGTTTCGTTCGGCGGCTGACCGACGCCATCTTCGACACCAGCCAATGCGTTCACTGCCAACACAACTCGGCGCGCCAGAGCGGCTTGTTCGATGAATCGCTGGGCGAGGGCTTCTGCCAGCACCCAAGCCACTACGACGAACTGACCCTGGCGGCGGTGCAGGCCAAGGCCGACGGTCTGAAAGACCAGTATCCCATCGTCCGCATTGTGAAGGCATCGGATGGCTTTACGCCGCTGGTTGTGGCCGAGGGTGGGGCGTTGGGTGTAGGCGCTGACCAGTACCGCGCTTGCCAGGGGTGCGCGTCATTTGGCTGCGCGGTCTCCGCGTTGCCCGGCAGCCAAGGCGATGTGACGATTTCCTTGTGCTTCGATGCCGAGTGCAACAGCCAGAAGGTGGCCGCATGGGTCAAGGCCCAGCGCGAGGCATCCCAAACGTCCGGGGCCGGCAAGTCGGCGGGAAAGGAGGGCGGGGGCAACCATGGCAATGCCACGTCGGCATCCACCAAGCAGGGCCGCGTCAAGGCCGTCACCAAGGTGACCAACCAGACGCCGCAGCGCGTGCAGGACCACCGTGTCGCCCAGTGGCGCAAATGGCTGGCCAGGGATCTCATGGCTCAGCCGGAGCGCAACAAGCGGGTACTGGTCGCCATTGCGCGTTCGGATATGACGGGCAACGTGAAGACCATCGAGTTCGGGCAGGCGGTCCGCAAGGTGGCCGGTGGCGCTGCCCTGATGAGCAGGGACTTCAATACCGCGCTGGCCGACTCGGAAGCGGTGGCCTTGGACAAGATCGAGCGGCTCGTCCTGGCCGTCGCGGCCTCGGCGACGTTCGGGCTGCACCTCACTGACCTTGTGGCCCTGTTGAATCACATGGGTTTGGACGAGCGCAGGCACTTCAAATGGGACAAGGCCTTCCTTGAACTGTTCACGCTCAGTGAATTGGACGCGCTGGCCGACGAGGTGGGCCTGCGTGCCGCCATGGGCGCATCGTACAAGCTCGCCAGGACCAAGAAAAAAGGCGAGTTCATCGACGCGCTGCTCAAGGTGCCAGGGTTCACCTACGAGGGCCTTGTTCCCGCCGTGATGTGCTACCCGCGTCCATCGCCGATGGTGAGCGAGCCATCGCATTCCGATGCCGATGCCGATGCCGATGCCGACTCCGAGGCCGAACAGGCTCTGCCCGATGACGTGCCTGATGAGGCGCAGGATGCCGCTGATGTACAGCAAGCCCACGCAGGCGAACCCGCCCTGGTTTCGTGAGCACTGGCATTGCCTGAATCGCTTCATAGCATGAGGCCATGCCATCAACCGACCTCAAGACCGCAAAGGAGTGGGATATGCCGATGTTTGAAGAACTGTATGCGCTGGCGCTGGGCGCTTGTCTGACGATGACGGTCAGTGCCGATGAGAAGACGGGCCGCATGACGGTCAACGTGATTCCCAAGCCGCGCAAGGATGTGGGCGAGTCCGCCTTGACCCAACCCCTGAGCCTGACGGCGACACCGCAAGAGTTCGATGCCGAGTTCATCGACGCGCTGCGCGGATTCCGAGAGGTTCACCAAAGCCTTGCCAAGCAGGCGCAAGCGACCAAGGAGGTCATCGAAGCGGCCCGATCCGCTTCGGTGAAGAAGGCCAGCGATGCCACGAGCAAGGCTTCCAAGCCTGCCAGCGCAACGTCCAGCGTCACCACGAGTGCACGGGAGCCCAAGACGGGCCAGCCGCCTTCGTCATCCACCAGCGATGGCACGCAACGCGGCCTTGATGACGAGGCGAACGAGGCAGACAGGGCCGACGATCAAGGGCCGGAGGGCGCGGGCTCGACGGCTGATGCAGCGTCTGGCGAGGCCGCACCTGCCGAGGGCGAATCCTACGACCTGTTTGGATGACCTTCATCCTGCATTGCCCAAGCTGCGCATTGCCCGGGCTTGCCCTGTGATGCCTTGGGAACAAACTGAAAGGCAAGGGCGGTTGAAGCCGACCGCCATGTCACCAAAAGGAGCATCAGCATGGCCATCGCCATCATGGAAATCAAGCGGGCATTTCGCTACAACGGCATCCAGCTACCGGACGTGCCGGGACTGGCCCTGGTTGAGGTGCGCGACCTGTACAGCGCGCAGTATCCCGAGTTGATCAGCGCGGAGATCGAGACGGGTGAGGTCATCGAAGGTGTTCAAGAGTTCACCTTCCGCAAAGCGGTTGGCACCAAAGGCGCGAAGGACAAACCCGTCAGTACGCCGCGTCTCAATGCGCTGCTGGTTCGGATTGATGAGCAAGGCCGAGGGGCCGACGCGGCATCAGCGGCGTTGTCCAAAGCCATCGCCATGCCGTCAGTTAAGGCTCGTTCTCAGGCTTGGAGCCTGTTTGCGCAGTACACGCTCGAACATGAGCGTACTGACACGGCAGGTCAGCGTATCACTGTCACGAGCGAGATGCTGGCACCGCTGCCTTGAAGGAGCCCGATCATGACCACGCTCATGCCTGCCGAACCACCCATTTTGGCTTTGCCCTGGCTGGACAGACAGATTCCGCTTTTGGTGGTGGCGACATCGCAATCGCGCTGGGACGCCTCACTGTGCAGCGTCCTCATCGCATCCGGTGCCGTTCAAGAGCAAGACCTGCCTGCTCACCTTGGCGATCCGCTGCGGGCGTGCGAGAGCGCCATCGGTGCGTGGATCAGGCGTCAGATCGGCCCTTTGCACTGCCTGCAACCACGCTTCGCCATTGAGGTGCTGGATGCGAGGGGCATCTATCCTGCGATGCGCGATGGCCAGCAAACGCCCTACAGTATTTTGGATGTGTACTGGTGCGAGTACAGCGAAGCCGAATGGCCCGTGGGCCAACGGCTCGAAGCATTGAACGAGGCCGTGCCGCATTTGGGGGCCACGGTCTTGCAGGTATTGCGTCAGCAAAGCCGGTATGTCTACCCACTCTTCACGCCCGACATTGCCGTGGACATGGCCTCCATGATTTACTGGCATGGCGAGAACGATGAAGAGGCCGCTCTGGACATGATGTGCGAAGAAGGCATCGAGGCAGACCGAGAGGCCATGCGCGACGAGATGGTGACGCGCCAGATGCTCGATGATGCCTATCCAGACTGGGGACGGAAGTGGTTGGCCTACTCCGGCAAGGCCGTACAAGGGCGGCGACGGCCACGCCCATGCAGTCTAAGAAAAGCCGTCAAGACCTTGGCCGATCCGCGCATGCGCCAAATCGCTGCCGACGCGCTGGCGCTGTCTCAGATTCCTTTGGACGATTCGTTCAGGCCCGAGATTGAAGGTGAGTATATCGGTTTCGGCGCGGTCTTGTCGTGGAGGGGAGGCGATGTCACGACCCGCATCTACGACGACGTGATCAACCTTGCCCGTCAGGACGCTTGCTGCGACCGGATGGGGGAGAAGCAGGTTGCCATGGACGACCCCGGTGCCCTGGCCGCGTTCTTCGATCGCATGACCCCGCGCTTTCAAGCCATCACGCTCATCGACCGCTTGATTCATGCACTCAGCGACTGATACTGAAATTGCAGGAGGTCATCTGACATGAACGAAGCGGGTTTCTCTATTCATACGCCCACCGACAATGTGCTGCGGCTGGAACAGGCTGTGCTGCTGTACCACGGGCGCTCTGGCGGATCACTGGCCACGGTGCACGAGGTCACGATGGTGGATGGCTCGCCCATCATCGGCGCGGGCCGACCCATGAATGCCAAGGCGGCAAGGGCGCTGGCGTCTGCCCTGCTCAAGCGTGCGGCCCACGGCGGCTTTCTGCCTGAGACGGTCCTGTACCTGCATGGTGACTTGCTGCTGTGGTGGGTGCCGCCGACGCGCAGGCATCTTTCCTTTCGTGTCGATGATGACCATGCACAGGCTTTGGGGGGACAAGAGCGGGGCGAGGTGATGCCCATGCCTGGGCTGGTTTTCGCGGCATCCAGCGGCGCATGGCAAGTGTGGGCTGTCAAAGGCAGCGCCCGGCCCACACTGACGACACCGCTGTATCAGGCCCCGTTTTTCAACGTCCACGAGGGCGGGGCGATTTGCCAAGGCACTGCGCCCAGGCCCGAGGGCTCCACCGTGGACAAGATCGGAGCTTGGAACGACGCCTTCTTTCGCTCCTACTTCACCCATCCGAATGCTTCCGGAAAGCTGGTGCGCTACCGAGGCGGCGCTTATGCCTTCTGGCGAGACATGCTCGATGGCCGCTACAAGCGGTTCCCTGAGCGCGTGCTTGCCGATGCAGGCGCGACCCTAGGCAAGCTGCTCGGTTACGTGGAGAAGGATCAATGATGGACATGCTC
>RXJO01000589.1:8077-14183 GCA_003987795.1 Curvibacter sp. | reverse complement strand
GATGAACGCAACCCTTGTCATCGACCGCGAGGATGGTGGCTGTGACCTCCGGCGCGATGCGTTCGACCTCGCGGCAGACCAGATTCATCAGGTCGCTCAGCGGCAACTCGTTGACCATGCCTTCGAGCACCTTTTTCTGCAGCACCTCATGCATCTTGGTCAGGGTGATGTCGTTCATCACCGTGATCGACTGCGTGGCACTGTGCATCTGCGAGGTCTGGTTGACCACCATCGCCACCCACCGGGGTTGTCCGTTGCGGCCATACACCAGGGTTTCGACCCGGGTGTGCCCATGAAGCGCCAGAGCCTCACGGATGAGCTGGGGCAGATGGGGGTCGGAGTGCCGCCCGAGCAGTACTTCGTCGGGTTTGTGGCCCAGTACCTCATCGGCGCTGTAGCCGAACATGCGGGTGAAACCCTCGTTCACGTAGCAGATGCGTCGCCTTGCATCCGTGATCAAGATGGCACTGTCACTGGCATCGAGCGCATGAACCACCACGCTCTGATCCACCGTCGGGACAGGCCCTGCCTGGGGGGGCAGACCTGGATGCCGGTCTTGCTCGGACGGATGATGTGGAGGCATGGGCGTCTCTCGCGCTGGGATATCCCCTGTTCAACACATCCTAGCAGGCTGGAACGGCCTTGAAGCGCGGTATTTGCACGGGGTTCGTCGGCTACATCGATGCGTTCGGCGATCAGCAGGCGGTTGGCCGTCACTCTGGGATAATCACTGGATGAGCGGCAATACCCTTGGAACCCTTTTCTCTGTCACCAATTTCGGTGAATCCCATGGCCCGGCCATTGGCTGCGTGATCGATGGCTGCCCCCCGGGCATGTCACTCAGCGAGGCTGACATCCAGGTCGAACTGGACCGGCGCCGTCCGGGGACCAGCCGCCATGTCACCCAACGCCAGGAGCCTGACGCGGTGGAGATCCTCTCCGGTGTCTACGAAGGCCGGACCACCGGGACCCCGATCGCCCTGCTGATCCGCAACACCGATCAGCGCAGCAAGGACTACAGCAACATCGCCCAGAGTTTCCGCCCGGGTCATGCGGATTACAGTTACTGGCACAAGTACGGTGTGCGCGACCCGCGCGGCGGTGGCCGCTCTTCGGCCCGGCTGACGGCCCCCACGGTGGCTGCGGGTGCGGTGGCCCGCAAGTGGCTGTTCGAGAAGCATGGCATCGTCCTGCGTGGTTGCATGACCGCCGTGGGCGAGATCGAGATCCCGTTCGAGAGCTGGGACCACGTCCCGAACAACCCTTTCTATGCCCCGGTGGCCGATGTGCAGAACCTGGAGGACTACATGGATGCCTTGCGCAAGGCGGGTGACTCCTGCGGCGCCCGCATCCGTGTCGTGGCTTCCCATGTGCCGGTGGGTCTGGGCGAGCCCCTGTACGACCGCCTGGATGCCGACATTGCCCACGCCATGATGGGACTCAATGCCGTCAAGGCGGTGGAGATCGGGGCCGGCTTTGCCAGCGTGAGCCAGCGCGGGACCACCCATGGCGACTCGTTGTCGCCGAAAGGCTTCCGCAGCAACAACGCGGGCGGCATCCTGGGCGGTATCAGCACCGGGCAGGACATCGAGGTCAGCCTGGGCATCAAGCCGACCAGTTCCATCATCTCGCCGCGTGAGTCGATCGATGTCAATGGCCAGTCGGTGGAGGTGGTGACCAAGGGGCGTCACGATCCTTGTGTCGGCATCCGTGCCACGCCGATTGCCGAGGCCTTGCTGGCCCTGGTGCTGATGGACCACGCGCTGCGCCACCGTGCCCAATGCGGTGATGTGAGCCTGCCGGTGCCGCCCATTCCGGGCTCGGTGGCCTGATCCGACGGGTCTGGCGGTGTCTGTCCCCAACGCGGCGCAGGCCCCGGCGTCGCCCCTGCGCGCCTTGCTGCCCTTCGGCGCGCTGTCGGCCAGCTATTTTGCCCACATCGGTTTTTTCAATCCTTACCTGCCGCTGTGGCTCAAGGACCTGGGGCTGCCCTTGCTGGCCATCAGTCTGCTGACGTCGGCCCAGTCATTGACGCGCCTGTTCGCGCCTTATGTGTGGGGTGCCTTGTCAGATCGCACCGGCGAACGCGTGCGGCTGATGCGGTACAGCGCCACGGCAGCCTTGGTGCTTTCATGCGGGCTGTGGTGGCCTGAGGGTGGCGTGTTCTGGTTGGGCGCGGTGTTGTTGCTCATGTTCTCACACACCAGTGCCATGATGCCCATGAGCGAGGCTGCCATGGCCCACCTCGTGAGCCAGGGGGGGCAGTTCGATGCCCGGCGGTATGGTCGCGTGCGGCTCTGGGGCTCGCTGGGCTTTTTGTTGACGGTGTTTGCCGCGGGTAGCTGGTTCGAGGGGTTCGGCATGGGCCATTTCCCGGGCTGGACTTTGTTCACCCTGCTGGCCGTGGTGGGCAGCACCTGGTGGCTGCCGGATCACCGGGAGGCGCTGCCCCATGCCCGTGACGAGCACCTGCCGGTCTGGCCTGTGTTGCGTCAGGCCGAGGTGCGCTGGTTCTTCGCCTCCATCTTTTTCCATGTGCTGTCGCATGTCAGCCTGTATGTCTTCTTCTCGCTCTACCTCGATTCGCTGGGTTACAGCAAGGCGGTGATTGGCCTGCTGTGGGCGGTCTCGGTGGTGGTGGAGGTGAGCTGGTTCTTCACCCAGAGCCGCTGGCTGCCCCGCTGGCCGCTGACGGTGTGGCTGCTGCTGTGCGGTTTGGTGATGGCGGTGCGCATGGGGTTCACGGCAGCCTTTGGGGCTTCGCTGGCCGTTTTGCTGGTGGTGCAATGTGTGCATGCCCTGACCTTTGCCGCTCACCACACTGCCTGCATCGCCCTGGTGTCGCATTACTTTCCGGCCCGTCTGCGCGGGCGGGGGCAGGCCTTGTTCACCGTGATCGGCTATGGTCTGTCCGGTGTCACAGGCGGCTTGGGTGGCGGCTATCTGGCCAAGGCGTTCGGCCTGTCCAGCGTGTATTGGGCGGCCTGTGCCATGGCCTTGCTGGGCAGTGCCTGCGCCTGGCGCCTGTACCGGCTGGCGCATCACCTCCGCGCATGAGCCAGCGCGTCGGGCGGGGCCGTGCAGGAGCCCGTCCTGGCATCGTTGCGGGACTTTCGTCACCTCGGTGAAACCAGGCAGATCGGCTCTGGCCTAGGATCGTGCGGTTTTCAATATGAGAGGAGACCTGCCATGAAGATCGGAATAGGGGCGGCACCAGTCGTCAGCCTGAGCCTGATGGCGCTGCTGCTTCAGTCAGGCTGGGCCCAGCCGCCGCTGCCGGCCGAGCCGGCCACCGTATCCGCCCAGGCCGAGGCCTTGAAGGGCTTGCCGCATGAAAACCAGCGCGATTTCGAGGCGGCCCGGCGCGGCTTCATTGCCAGCCTGCCGGACGCAGCCACCATCCGCAACGCCGACGGCAGCGTGGCCTGGTCGCTCAAGGGCTTCGAGTTCCTGCAGCAGGAGCGTGTGCCCGACACAGTGAATCCCAGCCTGTGGCGTCAGGCGCAGCTCAACATGCTGCACGGCCTGTTCAAGGTCACCGACCACCTCTACCAGATCCGGGGATTCGACCTGGCCAACATGACGATCATTGAAGGCGACAGCGGCCTCATCGTGGTCGACCCCCTGACCACCGACACCGTGGCGGCCGCCGGCCTCGCGCTGTACCGGCAGCACCGGGGCCAAAAGCCCGTCAAGGCGGTGATCTACAGCCACAGTCACGTCGATCATTACGGCGGGGTGAAAGGCGTGACTTCGGCGGAAGATGTGGCCGCCGGGCGAGTGGCCATCTATGCGCCTCAAGGCTTCATGGAGGAGGCCGTGAGCGAGAACGTGCTGGCCGGCAACGCCATGAGCCGGCGTGCGCTGTTCCAGTTCGGGCACCTGCTGCCGCGCGGTGAGCGTCAGCAGGTCGATGCAGGCCTGGGCAAATACATCTCGCGCGGTCGGGTCACCTTGATCGCACCCACCCGGCTGATCACCCAGCCCATCCAGACCGAGGTCATCGACGGGGTGCAGGTGGAATTTCAACTGACCCCGGGCACCGAGGCGCCGGCCGAGATGCACATGTACTACCCGCAACTGCGGGCCCTGAACATGGCGGAGAACGCCACCCACACCCTGCACAACCTCTACCCCTTGCGGGGAGCCCAGGTGCGTGATGCCAATGAGTGGGCCCGCTACCTCAATGAGGCCCGTGAGCGCTATGCCGGCCGAGCCGACGTGATGCTGGCTCAGCACCACTGGCCCACCTGGGGCAGTGCTGAGATCACCCGGGTGCTGGGCAAGCAGCGCGATCTCTACAAGTTCATCAACGATCAGACCCTGCATCTGCTCAACCAGGGCTACACCCCCAACGAGATCGCGCAGGAGTTGGAGTTGCCGCCCAGCCTGTCAGGCGAGTGGTTCGCACGCGGTTACTACGGCACCGTCAGCCACAACGCCCGTGCCGTCTACCAGCGTTACCTGGGCTGGTACGACGCCAACCCGGCCCATCTGAACCCCTTGCCACCCCAGGCGGCGGCCCGCAAATGGGTCGACTACATGGGCGGGGCGGAGGCCTTGCTGGCCAAGGCCCGGTCGGACTTCGCCAAGGGGGAGTACCGCTGGGTGGCTGAAGTGGTCAATCAGGTGGTCTTCAGCGACCCTGACAACCGGGAAGCCCGCGAGCTGCAGGCCGCCACGCTGGAACAGATGGGTTACCAGGCCGAGTCGGCCACCTGGCGCAATGCCTACCTGCAAGGCGCCAGTGAGCTGAGGAACGGTGTGCCCAAGGGGGCCACCGCCAGCGGCAGTGCCGATGTGGTGCGAGCGTTGTCGATCGAAAATCTGTTTGACTTCATGGGGGTGCGTCTGGACGGTCGTCGGGCGGCAGGCAAGACCATCGTGTTGAATTGGGTGTTCACCGACACCCAGCAACGCTACGCGATGACACTGGACAACGCTGCCCTGACCTACTTGAAAGGCAAGACCGACCCCCAGGCCGACGCCACGCTGACCCTGCCGCGCAGCGTGCTGGATGCCATCAATACCAAGCAACTGAGCCTGCGTGAGGCCGTAGGGGCTGGCCAGGTGCAGATCGTGGGCCAGGCCGCCAAGGTGGGCGAGTTGCTGGGCCTGATCGATGAATTCCAGCCGGGTTTCCCGGTGGTCACACCACGACAGCCCGCCATGCGCTGACGCCAAAAAAAGAAAGCCTCACATCAGTGAGGCTTTCCGGAGGGCGCTTGAGGCGATGCAGACAGGCTGCGCAAGACTTATTTTCGAACTTCGTCGACCAGGGTCTTGAACTCGTCGATGTCTTCGAAGCTGCGGTACACGCTGGCAAAGCGGATGTAGGCCACCTTGTCCATTTTCTTGAGTTCGCGCATCACCAACTCGCCGATGCGATGTGACGCGATTTCGCGCTGGCCCAGGTTGAGCAGCTTTTCTTCGATGCGCTCGATGGCGCTGTCGATCTGCACTGTGCTGACCGGCCGCTTGCGCAAGGCCAGGTTGAACGAGGCCTGAAGCTTGGCGTGTTCGTAGTCGATACGCCGCCCGTCTTTCTTGACCACAGCCGGAAAACTGACCTCCGGCCGCTCGTAGGTGGTGAAACGCTTCTCGCAGGCACCGCACTGACGGCGCCTGCGGATGAAGTTGCCGTCTTCGGAGACACGTGTTTCCACCACCTGGGTTTCAGCGTGTCCGCAAAAGGGGCATTTCATCGTTCAAAGCCTCGGTGACTCAATGGCATGAGACGGCCGCCGCGCCGGGCCGCCCCAAGCAAGGCCAGCCCCCTCGGGGGGCAGCGACACACGCAGTGAGGAGCGTGGGGGTCACTTGTACACGGGGAAGCGGGCGGTCAGGGCATTGACCTTGGCACGCACTGCGGCGATGTTGGCTTCGTCGCGCGGGTTGTCCAGCACATCGGCCACCAGGTTGGCGGTGATGCGGGCTTCCTCGTCCTTGAAGCCACGGGTGGTCATGGCGGGGGTGCCCACGCGGATGCCGCTGGTGACCATCGGCTTTTCCGGGTCGTTCGGGATCGCGTTCTTGTTGATGGTCATGTGGGCGGCGCCCAGCACGGCCTCGGCTTCCTTGCCGGTGATGCCCTTGGCGCGCAGGT
>RXJO01000589.1:6373-8027 GCA_003987795.1 Curvibacter sp. | reverse complement strand
CTTTGGGTGCCGCCGCTGACGATGCGCAGACCGCGTTGGGTCAGGGTCTCGGCCACGATGCGGGCGTTGGTGATCACCTGTTGCTGGTAGGCCTTGAACTCAGGCTGCAGCGCTTCCTTGAAGGCCACGGCCTTGGCCGCGATCACGTGCATCAGCGGGCCGCCTTGCAGACCGGGGAAGATCGCGCTGTTGATGGCTTTCTCGTGCTCGGCCTTCATCAGGATGATGCCACCGCGTGGGCCTCGCAGGCTCTTGTGGGTGGTGCTGGTCACGACATCGGCGTGCGGCACCGGGTTGGGGTAGACGCCTGCGGCGATCAGGCCGGCATAGTGGGCCATGTCAACCATGAAGATGGCGCCCACGTCCTTGGCGACCTTGGCGAAGCGGGCGAAATCGATGTGCAGGCTGTAGGCCGAGGCACCTGCCACAATCAGTTTGGGCTTGTGCTCGTGGGCCTTGCGCTCCATGGCGTCGTAGTCGATCGCTTCGTTGGCATCGAGGCCGTAAGAGACCACGTTGAACCACTTGCCCGACATGTTCAGCGGCATGCCGTGGGTCAGGTGACCGCCTTCAGCCAGGCTCATGCCCATGATGGTGTCGCCGGGCTTCAGGAAGGCCAGGAAGACGGCCTCATTGGCCGAGGCGCCGCAATGCGGTTGCACGTTGGCAGCATCGGCACCGAAGATCTGCTTGACGCGGTCGATGGCCAGTTGTTCGGCGACGTCCACATGCTCGCAGCCACCGTAGTAGCGGCGGCCTGGATAGCCTTCGGCGTATTTGTTGGTGAGCTGGGAGCCCTGAGCCCACATGACGGCGGGCGAGGCGTAGTTTTCGCTGGCGATCAGTTCGATGTGATGCTCTTGGCGGGCGTTCTCGGCCTGGATGGCAGCAAAGAGTTCGGGATCGGTTTGCTCGACGAGGATGTTGCGGTTGTACATGGCAGTCCTTAAAGACGTGGTCCCTGTTGCTCGGAAGAGAAGAACAAGGGCTGCCCAGGCGAACGGCTGATCGCTCGGGCCATGGCCCTGGAGCGGCACGCTTCCCAGTGGTAACCCCACGTCAGCGGCAGTGCCCCAGGAAACTGAAGCCTGCGCCTATCGCCAGTCGCGTGCGAGCCTAGTGTAACTGATGCGGCCGTTGGCCGGCGTCCGGGTTTGAAGTGTCCGGTGCCGGCAGGCGGGTTCAGGATTGGCTCAGCATGGCCACCTTCTCGCCGCCAGCGGGCGCTGCTGCCGCGCGCGCCGGGGCCGGTGCCACCGGGGCAGGGCCCGGGGTCAGGATCGGCACGTTGCGGCCGGCCGCCACCTGCTGCAGGCGGTTGTGCTCCGCCAGCACCTTGGCGGTGTAGCCGCCGTCGTCTTCCACATTGGCTGCGCCGACATAGAAGCGCAGACCGCCCTCGACAGAGCCGGCTCGGGCGATGCAATCCTGCAGCACCTTCACGCCGACGCGAAGGTTGGCCACCGGATCGAAGGCCGCCAGATGACCGCCGAAGCCCTGGTACTTGTCGCTGTGCACCTGGGTCATCACCTGCATCAGCCCCTGGGCGCCGACGGCGCTCTGGGCAAACGGGTTGAAACTCGACTCGATCGCCATGATGGCGAGGATCAGCGTCGGGTCCAGGCTGTTGCGCTTGCCCACGTCCCAGGCTTCC
>RXJO01000589.1:0-6323 GCA_003987795.1 Curvibacter sp. | reverse complement strand
ACGGGTTCGGGCGCCACACGGTACTTGCGGCTCAGCCAGTAGGCCACGGCCGCCTGCGACTTGGGCAGGGCCCGCGGGTCGGTGGCCGTCGCGCGTTCACGGGCGTCGCGTTCGCTTTGAAGCCCGGTGAGGGCTTCCTGACGGGACTGAAGCCAGCCCATCAATTCTTCTTCGCCAGCCTGACGCAGGTCAGGGCGGGCAGTCAGGGTGATCACAGCAAAGGCGACAGCCAAGCCCAGCAGGGCGAAACCGTTGTGTGTGATCTCAAAAAAACCTTCGGCGATGTCGGATGCGAAAGTTCGCAAGCCTCGGGCGATTTGACCTAACGCTGTCATAGCTCTTCCTTTCTACGCGTGGGGTGGTTCGCGGCGGCACGGACTGCGCAAGCAGCGGTGTGTGCCGTGAACCAACCCTCGTTTGGATTGGTACGCCATCAGGTTCACCAGGGCACCCAAGGGGGTTGCGAGGGGGTGAACTGACTTAGCCGGGGTCGGCAGCGGGTTCGGGTTGTCCCTTGTTTTTGGGGACGGGCGGATTCTAGAAGCATTGCAAATAACAAGTCAACCCTATGAAATTGATTTGTTATGTGTGAAATGATATTAAAAATGAGGTATAGCGCTTGAAGTCTGGACGTGCATACAGTCGTTGAAAAACTCAATCGAGGCCCGGCTCTTGATTGGAAATCGCTTCTTGAATCGGCGCTCGCGCCCACTATTCTGAAGAGGCCTGAGCGTTTCAGGCGACCGTCGGCAAGTGACAGTCCACGCCCTGCGTATGACGGGGTGGCGATGACGAAGCGAACCCGACAAACCCAGAAGGCAATCTCTTGCCTTCCCTGCAAGCCGGGACGTTTCTCTCCCGCTTGCATGTCCGACGGCAAAAGCCCTTTAGGCAGCCGTCAAGCCCGGCAGATCGAGTGTTCGGTCTGTCGGGCTTTCTTATTTCAGGGTTCGTGTGCTTCGAGAGCGCTTTCGTGAAATTTCCCTCGATGCCGGGGCCCCGGCCGCAGCACAATGCTGCCCATGAATCTGGCGTCATTGAGCAAGAACCCGTGGATGCGGCGGGGGGTGGGTTGTGTGATCGGCATCTTGTTGGCATGGGTCTTTTGCTGGGCCCTGGTGCCGCCGCTGCTGAAGCACCTGATCGCCTCGCGTGGCAGCGAGGCCTTGGGGCGGCAGGTCAGCGTTGCCGAGGTGGATTTTCGCCCCTGGAGTCTTGAGCTCACCTTGCGCGATCTGGTGATCCGCACCCTGGACGGTGATGCTGAGCAACTGGCGGTGGAGCGTCTCTATATAGACATGGAGCTCCAGTCTCTGGTGCGCCTGGCACCCGTGCTGGATGCCCTGGTGATCGAGCGGCCCCATCTGTTGCTGACCCACACTCAGCCAGGGCACTATGACATCGATGACTTGATCGCATTGGCCAGCGAGCCTGCGGACCCTGGGGCGACTCCTTTGCGCTACGCTCTGCACAACCTCCAACTGGTGGATGGGGCGCTTGACTTTCGAGACACGGTGGCAGGTCATGACCATCACCTGACGGCCTTGCAACTCGGCCTGCCTTTTTTGAGCAACTTCGACTCCGGGCGGACCGTGCAGGTGCAGCCGCGACTGGCGTTTCAATTGAATGGGACCGCTTTCGACTGGTCCGCCCAGGCGACACCCTTTGCAGACAACCGCCAGGCGCAGGTGCAGCTGAGCATGGCGCGACTGGATCTGGCGCCCTTTCTGCCTTACTGGCCTCGGGTCCTGCCGGTGCGGCTGGCCGAGGGGCAGATCGAAGCGGATCTGAAGCTGGAGTTCGCGCAGTTGCCACAGCAGAAGCTGGCCTTGTCCGGCACCCTGGCGGCTCATGAGGTTCGACTGGTGGATGCGAAGGGCGGGGCTCTGCTGGCTTTCCCATCCCTGGCGGTGGACCTGACCTCACTGCAGCCCCTCCAGCGATCGGTGCAGGTGAGATCGGTGCGATGGGAGGGGCCCTCCCTGGATTTGCTTCGAGATGCCCGAGGCCAGTTTGCCTGGCTGACGTCGTCGGCCCCGGCGTCGGTGCCTGCGGGGGGCAAAGCCGGCGGGCGGGGCGATGCGAAGCCAGACAGCTCTGCATCTGCCGATGGAGACTGGAAGGTGCAGGTGGACCGCATCGAGCTCCAGCATGGCCGTGTCCAGTGGCGCGATGAGGGAACCCTGCCTGCTGCGGTGGTGGCGGCGTCCGAGTTGGCGCTGCAAGTCGATGCCTTGCATTGGCCTATGCGCGAGCCAGCGCGGTTCCGCGGCAGTGTGGTGCTGGCGGGTGCCGCCGAAGACGGAGCGGGGCCAGCGGGTCAGGCCAGACGCAAGGGGGTGCCCGGCGGCGGGGCTGCTGCTCCGTTGGGTGGGCGGCTTGATTTCGAAGGTCAGGGGACCGATCGCGCTGCGGCCGTGGCGCTGCGGGCCGATGGGGTGCCGTTGGCCTTGGCTGGGCCCTACTTGACGCGCTACCTCCATCCGAGCTTGCAAGGGCGGCTCAGCCTAGTGGGTGGCCTGGGCTGGCGTGCACCGGATCTGGCGCTGCAGTTGGGCCGCCTCACGGTCGATGACCTGCGCCTGAAGCAGGGTGAGCAGGACTTGCTGGCCTGGGACCGGTTGAACCTGGGAGAAGCCCGGGTCGACCTCGCGAGACAGGCGCTCAGCGTTGAGTCGCTCACCCTCAGCGGTCCCCGGACCACCGTGTCGCGGGACGGGCAAGGGCATTGGATGTTCGAGTCCTGGCTCAAGCCCCAGGAGGAGGGCGGCTCGAAGTCGGTGAGGCTGGCTGAGGCCCCCTCGGTCACGCCGGCCCAGACACCGGGCTGGCAATGGCGCCTGGGGCAGTTGGCCTTGCGTGATGGCCGTCTGGCCTGGCGCGATGGCACCGCCGTGATGGCGCGCAAGTCGGGTGGGGTTGCGTTGGAGGCATCGAGCCTGCAGTTGCAGGCGGGGCCTTTCAGCGGCGGGGCAAACGGGCTGGGGGCCGATCCGGTTGAGCTGCAGGTGGCGGCCCGGCTGGGGGCGCTGGTGGCTGCAGGGGGGGCTGGCGAGCCTGGGCGCATCGATTACAAGGGCCGACTCAGGCCCGCGCCGTTCTCCACCCAGGGGCGCCTGGAGATGGTGCGATTGCCGTTGCACGCCCTGGAGCCTTATTTCAGCGATGTGCTGAATCTGGAGTTGCCGCATGCCGACGCGAGTTTCCGTGGCGGTGTGGAGGTGGCTGTTGGCTCCGGTGGCGCCACCGTGCGCGTCAAGGGAGATGGCGCGCTGGAAGACGTGCGCGCCAACAGTGTGCTGGCGCAGGTCGGGACGGACGCGGGGCCTCCGACCAGTGATGAACTCTTGAGTTGGAAGGCCCTGAGCCTGCGTGGCATCGACCTGTCCCTGCAGCCCGACAAGCCGCTCTCGCTGGGGATCGGCGAGACCGCACTGAGCGACTTCTATGCCCGCGTGGTGATCAACGATCAGGGGCACATCAATCTTCAGAACCTGGTGCGCAGCAGCACGCCGGCGTCGGCTCCGACGAAAAGCGCCAGCGCGGCTCAGGGCGGGCAGGCGTCCGCACCGCCGGCGCGGGCCGTTGCCAGTCCGCCGGTGATCCGCATGGGGCCGATCAGCCTGCTCAACGGGCGGGTGTTGTTCTCGGATCGTTTCGTCCGGCCCAACTATTCGGCCAACCTCAGCGAGCTGACCGGGCGCCTGGGTGCCTTCTCGTCGGTGCCCGAGGCCGGCAGCGCCGGGCTGGCCGACCTGGATCTGAGGGGGCGGGCTGAAGGCACGGCCTCGCTCGAGGTGTCGGGCAAGCTCAACCCCCTGGCCACGCCCTTGGCGCTGGACATCCAGGGCAAGGTGCGAGAGTTGGATCTGCCGCCGCTGTCGCCCTACACCATCAAGTACGCAGGCCACGGCATCGAACGCGGCAAACTGAGCGTGAACGTGGCCTACAAGATCGATCCGCAGGGTCGACTCAATGCGAGCAACAACATCATCCTGAACCAGCTCAGCTTCGGAGAACAGGTCGAGGGTGCGCCTGCTTCGCTGCCGGTGAAGCTGGCCGTGGCCTTGCTGGCCGACCGTGATGGGGTGATCGACATCAACCTGCCCATCAGCGGCTCGCTCAATGATCCGGATTTCCGCCTGGCCCCCATCGTGGGGCGGCTTTTGCTGAATCTGGTGGCCAAGGCCGTCACGGCGCCCTTCAGCCTGCTGGCCAATGCCTTTTCGGGGGGGCATTCCGAGAGCAACGAAGTGGTCTTTGCGGCCGGTGCTGCGGATCTCTCGGCCGAGGCGGCGCTGCGTCTGGACAAGATCGCCCAGGCCTTGCTCGACCGTCCGGCGCTCAAGCTCACGGTGGTGGGGCAGGTGAATGCCCAGGTCGAGCGTGAAGGCTACCGTCGTCAGCAACTGGCGCAGATGATGCTCGCCGAGAAGCGCCGTCAGGCCGTGCTGGGGGGGCACCCGGGGACGGAGGTGGCGTCTGTGAGCATGGCCGAGCAGCCTCTGTTGCTCAAGGCGGTGTACCAGCGTGCCGATGTGCCCAAGCCGCGCAACCTGCTGGGTCTGGCCAAAGACCTGCCGGTGCCTGTGATGGAGGCCCTGCTGCTTTCCAGCGTGCCGGTCTCCGATGAGTTGATGCAGGCTTTGGCGGTGCAGCGGGGCGTGGTGGTGCGTGACTACTTGCTCGGCCGAGGGATTCCCGTCAACCGCCTGTTCCTGGGGGCCGCCAAGGTGCTGCGCCAGGAAGGTGCCTGGACCCCGTCGGCCGAGTTGCTGCTGGAGACCCGTTGATGCCGTATGCTGGCTTTTCAGGCCTGCCGTGACAGCCCTCTGGAGGCTGTTTTTGCACCCCTGGGCAACATGGTTGACATGTTTCACCCGGCCGGATTGGAGGGGCTTGTCCAATTCCGGCGAAAATAGCGCTTTGATTCCGTGGCGCAAATGTCTGCGCCGCGGCGCCGTGCCCGCCTGATCCGGCGGCGCGCCGTGTTTACCGACCTACAAAATGTTCAGTTTTTCTTCCCGCAACAAAATGTCCGAAGCTCCTGAAGTGAACCCGGCTCCGGCCAAAGCCCAAGAAGTCCACCCTCTGGACGCGCTCACGGGCGGTGCCTTTTCCGCCCCCACCTCGGGCGAGCGCTCCTCGCGCATTCGCGAGTGGCTGGCGGGCAATCCGGCTGAAAGCCAATTGCAGGAGGTGTTCAAGGAGCTCAGCGTGCGTGACAAAGGGGCGGCCCGCGCCGTGCGTGAGCGCCTCGACGAACTCAAGCGCGCCAAGGGGCAGGAAGTGATCGCCGCCGAATGGGCCGAGAAGGCCCAGGCCCTGCTGTCGGCTCCTCGGCTGAACATTGCCGATGCCATGGCCTGGCAGCGTGATGCGGCCAAGGCGGGTGCGCCTTTGAGCCGAGAGCCCCTGTCGGTGCTCAAGGTGCAACTGGCCGATCGGGTCAAGGTGATCGAAGACCTGCAGCACCGCGTTCAGGTGCAACGTGAGGCCGCTGTGTTGCTGGCCCAACGCATCGAGGTGTTGTCCACCAAGCCATGGCGCGATGCCCACGCCGTGCTCGAAGGCCTGCGCGGCGATGTCCAGGCCTGGCAAGATCAGGCTCAGGGCCTCACCGGTGACGGGGCCTGGGCCAGTGTCGATGCCCGTTTCCCGCCCATGCTGGACGCTTCCCGCGCCCAACTGCTGGTGGTCTGGGAGGCTTTCCAGGTGGCCATCGCGCAGGCCCTGGCCGCCTCTGAGGATGTGGCGGCGCCTTTGCCGACCGTGCCCGTCTGGGCCGATGAACTGCGTGTGGCCCGTGGCCTGCCGACCGAAGCCTCTGAAGCCGCTGCCAATGCCGCGGCTGCCAAGCCGGCCCGCACGGCACGGCCGGCGGTTCCTCCCGAATTGCGCAACAAGGCCTCGAACATCGTCCGTCAGGCTCTGGAACGCCTGGAGAAGGAGACCGCCGAAGGCCATGGCAAGGGCAGTGCCGGTGCCGCTACCGCCCTGCGTGCCGTGCTCAAGGATCATGGCAAGCTGATCGATGCCGCCTTGGAGCATCAGGTGCACACCGCTTTGGTGGCCGCCGGTGAACTCGAAGGCTGGCAGCGCTGGAGCGCCGACCAGGTGCGTGAAGCCCTGGTGGCTCGTGCGGAAGCCCTGTTGAACCGCCCTGAAGGCCAGGCCCTGGGGGGACGCAAGATGCAGGAAACCCTGCGTGCCCTGCGTGACCAGTGGAAGCAGACCGATCAGGGGGGAGCTCCGAACCACGCGCTCTGGAAGCGTTTCGACGAGGCCTGCAACGAAGCCCACAAGGTGGTCGAGGCCTGGCT